>JBDONU010000123.1:0-6100 GCA_039831175.1 Nautiliaceae bacterium | reverse complement strand
CCGCCACTACTACCACCTGGAACTCTTTTTGGATTGTGAGGGTTTAGGGTTTTTCCATACTGGCTTGTCTCAGTTGAGCTTCCCATAGCAAATTCATCCATATTACATCTACCAAAAGCACTAAGCCCATTTTCAAGCATTTTCTCAATAACACTTGCGTTATAAGGGGCTTTATATCCTCTTAGAATTTTTGAAGCACAGGTAATCTCCCAGCCTTTAACATTAATATTATCTTTAATAGCAACAGGCACCCCATCCCCAAGCTCGCTTAAATCACTACCTAAAAACTGCTCAATATACCCGCCAAGCTCTTTTTGCTCTTTTGCTTTTTTATTAATCTCTTTTTTAAGCTCTTTTATCTCCTCTTTGTTTAACTTTAACGCTTCTTTAAGAGTTATCATCACTATCCTTTCTTGGTATTAAACTTTTTAGCCACAAATAAATCAAAAAACTCCCTCCAACCAAAACAACAACACTAAGCACAATAAACCAAAAAGGAACTTTATCCATTTACTACCTCTTTACACCTATCACAAAGCTCACCTTCACTCTTTGCAAGGTATCTCCAACATCTTGGACATTTATAAAATGGGGATTTTTTAACTTTTAAAACAAACCTTCCCTCATCAATATGAATCTCATCCAAAACTTCCCCATCAACCTCATCACAAAGTAAACTTACTCCAAAAAATTCAGCCATCTCATCTTTTAACAATTTATCATAATTTGTCTCAATAGCAAGTTCAAGCGTATCTTTTATAACTTTCTCTTTTTTAAGTCTATCCACTATCTCATAAAATCTTCTTCTAATTTCAAGCACTTCTTCATCAATAGGATTTTCAATTGCCACCAAAGGAGTATATACAAAATCAAAAATATCTTTTGCATCCTCTTTTATCACTTTTGGAGAGTGCTCTATTGCCTCATCTGCTGTATAAGTTAAAATAGGCGCAATAAGAGGTAAAAGTTCTTTTAAAATTATTGCCATTGTGCTTTGAGAGTTTCTCCTTTTTGGCGAATCTTTCGCCTCGCAATAGAGTCTATCTTTGCAAACATCAAGATAAATTGCACTAAGCTCACTTACTATAAAGTTATTTAAAATCTGCATAGCTTTGCTAAAATCATATTTATTGAAGTTATAAACCACTTCATCAAACACTTCTTTGCTTCTTGATAAAATCCACTTATCAATAATCCCAGGATTATCAAGCTTAATCTCTTCTAAATCATTTACATTAGCAAGCAAAAATCTTATTGTGTTTCTTATTTTTCTATACTGCTCAGCAACTTGTTTTAAAATATTCTCACCAAGTTTAATATCACTACTATAATCGCTAACTCCAACCCAAAGCCTTAAAATCTCAGTGCCATATTTTTTTGCAACTTCACTTGGTGCTACAACATTCCCCTCACTCTTACTCATCTTTCTACCACTCTCATCAACGGTAAAGCCGTGAGTTAAGATTGACTTATAAGGGGCTTTTTCTTCAATAGCAGTTGATACAAGAAGTGAGCTTTGAAACCAACCTCTGTGCTGATCGCTACCTTCAAGATACATACTTGCTGGATACTCTCCAGCATCATATCTATTTGATTTAAGTACCGCAAACCAAGTAGAACCACTATCAAACCAAACATCCAAAATATCCTCTACCTTTTCAAGATTTTTAGCCATCTCTTTCTTAGATTCAGGCAAAAGCTCTTCTATACTCTTTGAATACCAGGCATCAGCCCCTTCTTTTTTGAAAATTTCGTAAATATGCTCAATCATCTCATCATCAATAATAAGCTCCCCGCTTCTTTTATCTCTAAAAAACGCAATAGGAACTCCCCAGTCTCTTTGGCGACTAATGCACCAATCAGGTCTATTACTAACCATCGTTTTTAGTCTGTTTTTACCACTGCTTGGAGTAAACTTAACTTTTTCAATCTCTTTTAAAGCTTTTTCTCTCAAAGTAGAGTTATTATACTCTTTATCCATAGCGATAAAAAACTGCTTAGTAGCCCTAAAAATTATCGGGTTTTTACATCTCCAACAATGAGGGTAAGAGTGAGTAAATTTGCCAACCTTAATTAAATTTTCACCAAGAAGCTTTAAAATCTTTTCATTTGCCTCAAAAATATGCATCCCCACAAACTCATCAGGCAGTAACTTCTCTTTTTTTACCCTCTCAGAATATCTTCCATCATCCCCAACAGGCTGCAAAATCTCTTCATACCCATACGCCCTCCAAACTCTATAATCCTCTTCTCCATGTCCTGGGGCTGTGTGAACACATCCAGTTCCTCCATCCATTGTAACGTGCTCTCCAAGTAAAATCACACTTAGGCGGTTATTTAAAGGATTAACCGCTTTTAGCCCTTCAAGCTCTTTTGGCTCAAACTCTTTTACTATCTCACCGCTAACCACCCCTTCTTCTTTTAATTTCTCATAAAGAGGCTTTGCTACAATAAAATTATCGCTTGTTAAAACATATTTAACCTCAGGATTGATGGCAATCCCCATATTTGCCGGAAGAGTCCAAGGAGTCGTTGTCCAGATTATGATTTTAGCGTGTTTTGTACCAAGGACTTTGTTTGCCTCTTTGCTAAGAGGAAAAGCCACATAAATAGAGTAATCCTCTTTATCATAATACTCAACCTCAGCCTCGGCAAGTGCGGTTTTATCATGCATACACCAAAATACAGGTTTGCTTCTCTCAACCAAAAGCCCTCTTTTTGCAATCTCCCCAAGGGCTTTGAAAATATCAGCCTCAAACTCAAAATCCATAGTCTTATAAGGGTTATCCCAATCACCTATAACCCCAAGGGATTTAAACTCCTCTCTTTGAATATCAATAAATTTAGCCGCGTGTTCACGACAAAGTTCTCTTATTTTTGTTTTAGGAAGTTTCTCTTTTTTTTCTCTTCCAATTTTTTTTTCTACTTGCTGCTCAATAGGAAGCCCGTGACAATCCCATCCTGGCACAAATCTTATATCATATCCTTGGAAATAGTAAAACTTATTGACAATATCTTTTAAAATTTTATTTAAAGCGTGACCTATATGAATATGTCCGTTTGCATACGGAGGTCCATCATGAAGATTAAACTTCTCTTCTCCGCGTCTATTTTCTTTCATTCTCTCATAAACTTTTTCGCTAAACCACTTTTTATACCTCTTTGGCTCATTAGAAGGCAGATTTCCTCTCATAGGAAATGAAGTTTTTGGCAAAAGAAGAGTCTCTTTATAATCCATTAAGTTTTCCTTTTTTTTGCAAAGTATTATATCAAAATTACTCTATATTGCTAACTACTTTGATTATGGTAGGGTCAGCAAAAAACTCCTCTTCTTTATCATCATAATCAAACTGGCTTAAAATATCCCTTATAATATTAAGCCTTGCCCTTTTCTTATCATTTGCATCCACAACAATCCAAGGGGCATAAGGGGTTGAAGTTGCAACAAACATATCCTCTTTTGCCCTTTGATAATCTTCATAATGCTCATAACTTTTCCAATCAAGCGGTGAGAGTTTCCACTTTTTAAGAGGGTCAGTTTCTCTTTTTTTAAGTCTTTTATACATCTCCTCTTTGCTTATATCAAGATAGTATTTAAAAAACTTAATCCCCTCTTCTACAATAAGCTCCTCAAACTTTGGAACTTGACGCATAAATTTAAGATACTCCTCTTTTGTACAAAATCCCATAACCCTCTCAACGCCAGCTCTGTTGTACCAGCTTCTATTAAACAACACTATCTCCCCGCCAGCTGGAAAATATGGCACATACCTTTGAAAATACCACTGAGTTTTTTCTCTGTCACTTGGCTTATCAAGTGCCACACTCTTTGCAAACCTTGGATTTAAGTGTTCAAGAATCCTTTTTATACTCCCATCTTTTCCAGCAGTATCCATCCCCTCAAAAAGGATTAACATTCTTTTATTGTTTTTTCTAATCCAAGCTTGAAGTTTTACAAGCTCTATTTGAAGTCTTTTAAGCTCTTTTTCATAAAACTTTTTTTTAAGCTTTCCTTTTTTGTCAAAAGCGTTTTTTTTAAATTCAGGAAGGTCGTTTTTATTAAAATGGTGCATAGTTGTCCTTTTAGCTTTTGTATAATTTTATAATAAAAAGGAGAGAAAATGAGAGTTATATTTTTAGGAAAAGAGTGGAAATTTAAAAAAGCACTTCAAGAAGAAGTATTAAAAAGAGTAGAACCAACTTCAATAGAGATAAATCCGCCAGCTTTAATCCTCTCTAAAAACACTTTAATAGTCTGTGATGAAGAGGAGTTTGAGAGAATTAAGAAGATATTTGATTATAAAGTTTTTGATAAAGACAGTCTTTTAGTAGAGGATGTAAACATAATAAAAGTAAAAGAGAAAATCCCAAAAATCTACTTTAAAAAGCCAATAAAAAGATATATTTTCACCACTGATAAAGAGGTGTTAAACAAACTAAACGAATATTTTATAAATGAAGCCGGAATAGTTGAGACATTTGAAGATATAGAAGTTAAGGCTCCTTTGGTAGTTGGAGATTTGTTTGAGCATATTGTAAAAAACCTCCCTCCAAAAAAGATTACATTTGCTGAGAGCTGCACAGGAGGGCTTCTTGCTTCAAACCTTACAAAAATCCCAGGAAGCAGTAAATGTTTTGAGGGGAGTGTAGTAAGCTATGCAAATGAGATTAAACAGAGTTGGCTTGGGGTAAAAAAAGAGACTTTAACAAAATATGGAGCAGTAAGTAAAGAGTGTGTAAGTGAGATGATAGATGGAGCTTTAAAACTAAGTAAAGCCGATTATGCAATAGCAATAAGCGGTATAGCCGGACCAACAGGGGCAACTCCAACAAAACCCGTTGGAACCGTTTATATTGGAGTTGGGGATAAGGATAAAAAAGTAATAAAACATTTCTTATTCAAAGGAGATAGAAATTACATCCAATATCAAGCTATGCTAAATGGAATAGTTATGTTTATCAGATTTGCTAAATTATATAGTAAAATTCCATAAAAAAGGCAACTTATGTCACAAGCCATAAAAAGGGTAAAAGAAGCGATAAAAGATATTCAACAAGGCAAAATGGTTATAATGATTGATGATGAAGATAGAGAGAATGAAGGAGATTTAGTTTATGCTGGGGTATTCTCAACTCCTAAGAAGGTAAATTTTTTAACAAAAGAAGCAAGAGGGCTTATTTGTGTGAGTTTGACAAAAGAGATTGCAAATAGACTTGACTTAAAACCTATGGTAAGCTCAAATGAGGAGAACTTCTCAACCGCTTTTACAATAAGCGTGGATGCAAAGGAGTGTAAAACTGGAATTAGTGCTTTTGAGAGGGATTTAACAATAAAAAAATTAAGTTCACCAACAAGTAAACCAAATGACTTTGTAAAACCAGGTCATATTTTCCCTCTTATTGCAAAAGAGGGAGGAGTTTTAGTTAGAACAGGTCATACAGAAGGAAGCGTGGATATTTGCCGCTTAGCAGGGGTTTATCCAAGTGCGGTTATTTGTGAGATTATGAATGAAGATGGAACAATGGCAAGAAGAAATGATCTAAAAAAGTTTGCCAAAAAGCATAATCTAAACATTGTCTACATCTCAGACATTGTAGAGTATAGGCTTCAATTTGAAAGTTTGGTAAAAATTACAAACAAAGAAAAAATAGAACTTGATGGAATTGCATTTGATAAGATTGAATTTAGCGACCATTTAGGAGCAAAGCACTATGTCTTAGCAAACAACCCAAAAGAGACAAGCAATGTAAAGTTTTTTAAAGTTACCAAGAATGTAGACTTTTTGTTAAATGATAAATTGATGAAAGAGTATAAAAAAGCACTTGAATTTATTAAATATAATAACGGAGTACTTATCTTTATTGACTCAAATAGTAAAGATAATAAAGAATTTGGAATAGGAGCACAGATATTAAAACAACTTGGAATTAAAAACCTAAACCTTCTCTCTCACAAAAGAAACGAATTTAACGCACTAAAAGGGTTTGGGATTAATATTAAAAAGTTAGTGGAGATTTAACTCCACTACTTGCAATATCCCTCAGCTTTTGCTAAGTCAATAATTTCAGTTAAATGAATAGCCCTCTCGCCAGCTGGGTC
>JBDONU010000023.1:0-21400 GCA_039831175.1 Nautiliaceae bacterium | reverse complement strand
AGCTTTTAACCTCACAAACTCATCAAGCCCCTTTTTTCTTAGTAAAACATCATTTTTTGCAACAATTTCAAGAGTTTTTTTCTCATCCCAAGGCTTATTGTTTATATAAATTTTATCTTTTTTAATACTCCACTCAACATCCTTGCACTCTTTATTGGAAATAATTTCTGCTTTTAAAATCGCTTCATTAAACTCTTTGTAAAACTCCCTATACTCTTCAATCTCCTTGGTTAAATCCTTAATTAAAACAAAATCCTCCAAAAACTCCCTATTTAAATACCAAAATCCAAGAGAGTAAAAATCTTTATAAAAAGTAGAAAAAGGACTTTTCAAAATCTCTTCTCTTATTTTCTCATACTCCTCTTCATCCAAAGCCGCAATCGCTGGAATAATCAAAACATCCTCAATCTCTTCAATACTTTTTTGAGTAACTTCATCAAAAGCCCTTATACTCTCAATTTCCGTATCAAAAAGAGAAATCCTAACAGGTTTATCAAAATTTATAGGCCATATATCAACAATATCCCCTCTAAAACTAACCTCTCCCTTCTCACTTACAATATCAACTCTCTCGTATCCCCACAAAAAAAGCTTCCTTTTAAGCTTTTCAAGATCCACACTATCCCCAAATTCAAGTTTAAAGGATTTGTAATATCTTTTTACAGGGAGCTTTTTCATAATAGTTGAATATGGAGAGACAAAATAATATCCATCGTTATAATATTTATACAAAGCGTTGTTTAATTCAAAAATCTCTTTCCTAAAACTTCTTAAATCATCCCCCAAAACCGCCCTAAAATCGGGAAATACAACCGCCTTAACATCCAAATACCTATAAACCTCCCCAATACTTAACGCCTCTTTTAAATTAGAAGTTATAATACTGCTCTTCTTATCTCTTAAAAACTCATACGCTCTTGCTTGCAAGGCTATACCTTTCCTTAAATTTTACTTCTCATCATAATTTAACCCCTTCTCTTGATACTTTTCTCTTAAACTCTTTGCTTACTTTATTAAAATAAAATCAACGGCAATATCAGAATTTTTAAGATTCTCCCTCCTTGCAAGGAAGCCAAAAAGATAAATCGCTTTTGGGTTATACTTTTTTAAAGTGTTGGCTATTTTTTTGATTTTCTCCACTTTAAAAACTCCTCCACAACGCTAAAACTTCCAAAAACAAGCATAGGCTTCTTTATCTCCCTAAAATCTAAAACCTCTATTCCAAGACTTATAGCCGCTTTTTTTATCTTCTCTTTATCTTCAATCCTCTCATTATCAACATCAATCAAGTAAAGCTTATTAATTTTTGGCTTTAAAATTTTTAAAATTTCTTTATAATTCTTATCAGAGTATGTATTATAAACAAGATTTACTTTTTTATTTAAGTTTTTTGCTATCTCTCTTGCCGCAAGCGGATTATGCCCAACATCCACCCACACCTCATCCTCAATCTCTTCAAATCTCCCAGGAAGCTTTAAGTCTTCTAAGTCCTCCAAAGAAAAATAGATACTCCTTTTTTTAAGATAACTCATTGCCAAAAGATAATTATCAAACAAAAAAGGGGCAAATTTAAAACCCTCTTTTAATTTCTCTATCTCTTCAAGCTCAAAAAAATCAAGATAGTGATAAATATTCGCTTTTGGCTTTAAAAGTTTTGCAAATTCAAAAATACTCATCTCTCCAATACTGTTTATCTGCTTACCGATAATTGCCTCATTTTGAATAGAGTTTAATTTAGTAGTCGCTATCTCTTTTATTGAATTTCCAAGAAAATTTTGGTGGTCAAAGTCAATTGTAGTAATTAAGGAAATCTCTTTTTCAAATACATTCGTAGCATCAAACTCCCCTCCAAGCCCGGCTTCTAAAATCACAAAATCAAGCCCCTCAAACGCCAACGCCGCTAGCAAAGTAGCATACTCAAAATAGCTAAGAGAGTCTAAAACTTCCCTTGACAAAAGGGATTTTAATCTATCATTAACTTCTTCTAATTCCTCATCGCTTATATCTTTTCCGTTTATCCAGATTCTCTCATTAAACTTTAAAATATGAGGAGAAGTATAATGCCCAACACTATACCCTCTTTTTAAAAGGGTATGAGCCAAAAACCTTCCGGTTGAACCTTTACCGTTTGTCCCGACAATATGAATAACAGGAACTAAATTCAGCTTATCCTTAATTAAACTATAAGCTCTTGGCATTCTTAAATAATCAATCTCTTTATAAAAAAGTGGCTTAGAATCTAATTCATTCACACTCATTTGCACAAACCTTATCCCTCCCACTTCTTTTTGCAATATAAAGTCTATTATCAGCAAGTTTTAATACCTCTTCTTTTGAATTAACCTCATTTCTACTTGCAACTCCCCCAGAAATGGTCACTTTTAGATTATATCCTTCACATTTAAAGTCATAATTTTTAATAAGATTTTTTATCTTTTTAGCATATAAAAAAGCTCCTTTTAAATCGGTCGATGGCAAAATAGCCACAAACTCTTCTCCTCCATATCTACCAACAAAATCCATGATCCTTGAATTTCTTCTTAAAATCCTTCCAATCTCCCTTAATACACAATCTCCAACCAAATGCCCATAAGTATCATTAATCTTTTTAAAATAATCCACATCAAAAAAAACGACTGAATATATTCTCCCATACCTTATAAACTCAGCTTCTCTTTTTTCAAGCTCCTCTTCCATTGCTTGGCGGTTACCAATACCAGTTAGATAATCAATTTTAAGTTGCTTTGATAACTTCTCAATTTCATACTCTAAAAGTTTTATCTTCTCTTTTAAAAGAGAAATATTTTCATCCTCCTCTTTTAATGCAAAATTTAATGATTCAAGCTCCTCATCCATTGAAACTACAACTTTTAAAAGTTTATCTTTTATGTTATTATCATCCTCTTTCTCTTGCAACTCAACACTTATCTCTTTAATTTTATTTTGGGAACCGTTCACTTTTTTTAAAATATTAAAAATTCTTTGAGAAATTTTCTCTACAATCCTATCCAAATCGCCAAGTTTCTTCTTAATCTCTTTTCTATCAATCTCAACTCTTTTATCAGTTAAATATTTTATCTCCTCAGCCGCTTTAAAAAGTAGAGATGGATTTTTATTCAACTTCTCTTCAAACTCCCTTAGCTCCTTAAACTTCACCCTCTTATAACTTGGAAAAAGTGCGTAAATAATACTATCTTTTAGTTTCATACCTAATTCCATCTTTTGTAATTTTTGCAAAAAGCTCTCTTAACGCATTAACGCTTGCTTCTTTTATAGCATTTAACTTTACCTCATCTGTAATAACAGAATCATCCGTTATTTTAAAATCATAACTCCCACTTGAAGAGTAAAATCTAACTTTTTTATGTTTATCAACGACTTTAACCTTTAATACAACATCCGCTCTATAAGCTATTGGAAACCCATTTTCATCATAATCAATAGGCGTTAAATGAAAAGAGTTTGAGATAATTTCTAATATAGTATCACAATTACTATCAAAACATAATCTCTTATCTAAAATTGTATAAACAGAATCATTCAAAGCATCTTTAAAAAAAATATCCTCTCTTGGAGAAGAAGGATTAATTTTAGATATTGTCTTAACTCTCTTTCCAATAATTTTATCTTGATAAACCTCGCTTGGCTTATATCCACACCCCATAAAAAAAATTAAAAAAAGATAAATCCACCTCAGGACTTATCCTTTTACAACAAAGTTAATAATTCTTTTTGGCACAAAAATCTCTTTAATAACTTCTTTTCCTTCAATATACTTCCTAACAGCCTCTTTTGCTTTTTTAAGCGCTTCCTCTTTGCTAATCTCAGCAGACAGCAAAATTTCAGCCCTTTTTTTACCATTTACTTGAACAGGATAGTTAATCTCATCTTTTCTTAGCGCCTCTTTATCAATCTCAATCTCACCAAAGTTATGTCTATTAAATAACTCATCACTAATCTCACTTGCAATATGAGGAATAATAGGTTCAAGCACATTCATCAAAATCCAATACCCCTCAGTATAAACATCTTTATTGTCTATTTTATTAAGGGCGTTTAAAGCTTCCATAGCACTTGCTATTAATGTATTAAAAGCAAAAGTTTTTTCATATGTCTCCTTGCTTCTTTTTAACACTTCATAAACTTTTCTTCTTGCCTCTTTTTCTTCTTTACTGAGTTTTGAAGTATCAATATGAGGCTTTTTATCGGTCTTGTAACATTTAGAAGCGTTTTGATAGAGTCTATTTAAAAATCTATAAGCCCCCTCAACCCCGCTATCGCTCCATTCAAGCTCAACTTCTGGCGGTGCTGCAAACAGAATAAAAAGCCTTGCGGTATCGGCTCCATATTTTTGGATAATATCCTGTGGATTTACCACATTCCCTTTACTTTTACTCATTTTAGCGCCGTCTTTTAACACCATTCCCTGAGTTAAAAGCTTTTTAAAAGGTTCATCAATAGTTGCATATCCAAGGTCTCTTAGGGCTTTTGTAAAAAATCTTGCATAAAGAAGATGTAAAATGGCGTGTTCAATTCCACCGATATACTGATCAACCTCCATCCAGTACTTCTCATCCTCTTTTCTAAACGGTACATCTTTGTATTTGTGAAAGTCCGTAATATACCTAAACTGATACCAACTGCTTTGAATAAATGTATCCATCGTATCAGTTTCTCTAATAGCATCTCTCCCGCATTTTGGGCACTTTGTATATTTCCAAGTTGGATGATCTTCAAGCGGATTTCCGCTTCCGGTAATCTCCACATCATCAGGTAGGGTTATTGGAAGGTTTTCAAGTTTTTCAGGCACAATCCCACAACTCTCACATTTAATAAAAGGAATCGGTGCTCCCCAGTATCTCTGACGGCTTATACCCCAGTCTCTTAATCTATAATTAATCTCTTTTTTCCCAATCCCAAGTTTTTCAAATTTTTTAATAATAGCTTCCCTTGCTTCTTTACTCTTCATTCCACTAAATTCACCGCTATTGATTAAAACCCCTTCTCCTGTGTAAGCTTTTGTCTTATCAAGCTCACCATCTTCTGGCTTAATTACCCATTTAATAGGAAGATTATATTTTTTTGCAAACTCAAAATCCCTCTCATCATGAGCCGGTACTGCCATAACCGCACCGCTTCCATAATCCATTAATACAAAATTTGCCATCCAAACCGGAATTTTTTCTTTTGTTAGCGGATGAATTACATCAATTCCAAGATATACCCCCTCTTTTTCCATAGCTTGACGCTCTTTTGGAAGGATTGAGCGGATATGGCGAACTTTTTTTTCCGTTTCTTTATCAAAAAGCCCATTTTCAAGCATATAATCAACAATAGGATGCTCTGGTGCAAGAGCTGAATAGGTAACTCCATAGATTGTATCAGGACGGGTTGTAAATACTTCATAACCATCAAAAGCGTTATTTAGTTTCTCTTTACTCTCATCTGAGAGGTTAAATTTAAATTTAAGTCCGCTGCTTTTCCCAATCCAATTTTTTTGCATTGTCAAAACTTTATCAGGCCAGTTGCCTTTTAACTTATTATCAATATCCTCTAAAAGCTCATCCGCATACTTTGTAATTTTGATATACCACCCTGGAAGCTCTTTAATTTCAATTTCATTATCACATCTCCAACATTTACCATCTTCAACCTGCTCATTTGCCAAAACCGTATGACAATGCTCACACCAGTTTACTTTTTGAGTGCGTCTTTCTAATAGACCGTTTTCATACATCTTAATCAAAAACTCCTGGTCCCAGCGAGTATAATCTGGATCTGATGTGGCAAATTCTCGGCTTTTTGAAAAAGATAGACCAAGTCTAAAAAGCTCATCTCTCATCTCTGCAATATTTTTATAAGTCCACTCTTTTGGATGAACTTTATGCTTTATTGCGGCATTTTCAGCTGGCATCCCAAAACTGTCCCACCCAATTGGGTGAAGAACATTATATCCAGCTTTTCTGTAATATCTTGCAATTGCATCACTTATTGTATAGTTTCTAACGTGTCCCATGTGAATTTTTCCGCTTGGATATGGAAACATTGAGAGGATATACTTTTTTGGTAAGTTATTATCCTCTTTTGGCTCGTATGCTTTTTCTTTATCCCAAATCTCTTGCCATTTTATCTCAATTTCACTTGGTTTATACTCTCTCATAACTTCTCCTTACTCCCACGTATCTTTTGTCTTTGCAATTTCAATAAAACTTAAAATAATTGTTACAACATTTGCAATCAAAGCTCCAATTGCCATTGCATACGCAGCTTTTAAATCATTCTTAATTTCAAGATAAAAAAACGACGGCATAAGGTGCAAATCAGCCACTAAACTTGCTGCAAAAAGCTCAGCGGCTACTATGTTTCTAATTCCGATTTTTAAAATAGTTGAGATTAAGTTTAGAGTCAATGCAATAAAAAGGGCAACTTTATTGTGATCATATAAAAATCCAGCAACACTCGTTAAGCTCATAAGCTGAAAAAAGACATAAATAACTTTTCCCCAATCCATTTTACCTCCTTAAACTACTCCGCCTTGATACATTTGGCGTAATTTCTCTTTTTCTTTTTTTCTTCTTTCAATTTCAGCAAGTTTTTTCCTATAATCATCCACTCTAAACCCAAGCCACATTAAAAGAGGAGAAGCAATAAAAATTGATGAATAAGTCCCTACAATAATCCCAACAAGCAATGTAAAGCTAAAAGGTTTTATAATCTCCCCTCCAAATAAAAAGAGAGTTAAAACAACAAAAAAAGTTGTAAGTGAAGTTAAAACGGTCCTACTAAGAGTTTTTGAAATTGCTATATTAATAATAGTTGCTAAATCGTTTAATTTTGTATTTTTAACCTCTTCCCTAATCCTATCAAACACAACAATCGTATCATTTAAAGAGTACCCCATTAAAGTTAAAATCGCTGCTAATACATCAAGGTTAACCTCAACATTAAACAAACTAACAGCCCCCAGTGAGATAATTGTATCATGAAAAAGAGCAAGCACAGAAGCTAAGGCAAATCTCCACTCAAATCTAAAAGAGACATAAATCAAAATCCCAACAATCGCAAAAAGAAGCGCTTTTAATCCTTTTTCCCTCAATTCATTTCCAACTTTTGCCCCAACAATATCAACTCTTCTAATCTCAACCTTACCAAGAGGAGCTAAGAGATTTTTTATCTCTTGACCAATTGACTTTTGAATATCTCCTGTTACATTTTTTACAGAGAGTCTAATTAAAATATCGCTACTTCCAAAGCTAGTAACATTTGCTCCACTAAATTTTTTACTAATAGCACTCCTAACTTCTCTAATAGGAATTTTTTTATCAAACCTAACTTGAACTTCAACTCCTCCTTTAAAATCAATCCCCCAGTTAAAACCTTTCGTAAAAATTAAAAAAAAACTAGCTATTACAAGAATCAAAGAAATTGAAGCAAAAATTTTTGCTTTTCCCATAAAATCATAAACTCTATTGCTACTAAAAAACTCCATTTTATTCCTTCATTCCAAAATGTCTTGGAGTGATTTTCTTACCACTTGCAAGCAAATACTCCCAAATGCCGTGAGTACCAAGAATTGCTGTAAGCATACTCGCTAAAATCCCAATTGCCATAGTAATTGCAAACCCTTTAATAGTCCCCGTTCCATACGCAAAAAGAGTAATTGCCGCAATTAAGGTAGTAATGTTTGCATCCAAAATCGCACTCATAGCATTTTTATACCCGCCTTCAATCGCTTTTGGAATAGGCACTCCCTCTCTTATAAGCTCTCTTATCCTCTCGTTAATAATAACATTTGCATCAACTGCCATCCCAACAGTTAACACAATCCCAGCCATTCCAGGGAGAGTAAGAGTTGCACCAAAAATAGCCATAATTGCAATAATTAAAAATAAGTTCACAACTAACGCAATATCAGCAATAATACCAGCTAAATTGTAATACCACGCCATAAAAATTACAACTACAACAAATCCAGTAATTAACGCTATCATAGATTGTCTAATACTATCAGCTCCAAGACTTGCCCCAACACTTCTTTGTTCTAACAGAACAACAGGAGCTGGCAAAGACCCACTTCTTAGCGCAATAGCTAAAATATGGGCTTCATCCGGGCTTGAAACGGTAATTTGACCACTTCCGCCCCCAATTCTCTCTTGAATTACCGGAGCTGAGTAGACTTTGTTATCAACAACAATTGCAAGTCTTTTTCCAACATTTTTACCAGTCACATCCCCAAAGATTTTTGCCCCTTCGCTATTTAAAGTAAAGAAAATAGCTGGCTGATTTGTTTTTTGAGTAAATCCAACCGTAGCATTGACTATCATACTTCCATCAAGCACTGGGGGAGTTTTTAAAAGCCACTTTCTGTTTGGATTGTTTTTGTCCGGAAGCAAAATATCCCCATACTTCTTAGCTTCTTGTTCAGTAGTTGCATGATGCTCTTCATCAACTAAATAAAGCTCTAAATGAGCGGCACTTGAAATTAACCTTTTTATATTCTCTTTCTCTTTTTGAGTTTTTATCCCGGGAAGCTCAACAACTATTTTATCCTTACCCTGCCTTGTAACACTTGGCTCTGTAAGTCCAAAAGCGTTAAGACGGCTTCTGATTGTCTGGATTGCCAGGGTTATGGCATCCTCTTTTGTTTTTTGAATCTCTTTTGAAGTTAGAGAAACTATATACTCAACACTTTGTCCTTTTAATTTCTTTTTAACCTCAATCCCTTTTATACTCTTTAACTCTTCATCTATCTTTTTCATATCGTCTTTATCAATAAGTTCAAAAGTAATTTTATTTCCTTGGATATTTAAATTATCAATAAATAGCTCTTTTTTTTCACTAATGTATTTAATTGTAGATGCAATCGATTTTAATTTACTCTTAACTGCTTCATCTTGCTTAACACCTAAAACTAAATACATCCCACCTTGTAAATCAAGACCTAAATTTACTCTTGGCTTTGCACCTATGAAAGAAGGGATAGTAAAGGCTATCCCAAAAATTGCAGCAAGTATAAAGATAACTAAGCGGTAATTAAGCTTTTTCATCATTTAACTTTCTTGCCACTGCCGCTTTATCAAGTTTTACTTCAACATTATCAGCAATCTTAACTTTTAAAAATTCCGGTTCGTTTTTAACAACCTCAGCATAAATTCCACCAGTTGTAACAATTTTATCGCCTTTTTTAAGGCTCTCTACCATCTCTTTGTGCTTTTTTGCTTCTCTTTGTTGTGGTAAAATTACAAGAAAATAAAATACCGCAAATAAAATAATAAGAGGAAGCAAAGATGCAATTAAACTTGGTTGATTGGCTGCCTGCTCAGCATATAAAAAATTCATTTTCGTCCTTTTTTAAACGATATTTTAACACAAATTCTTTAATTTCAGCAATTCTTTTATCTTTACCTATTTATTTATACGATTTTAAAGAAATTTTTCCTATTGAGATTATAAACGAAATTTCAATATTCTTTGGGTTTTACTTTTTAATTACAAAAAGAATTTCTCTTCTTTGGTTTGGATTTTTTATTGGACTTTTTTGGTTTTGGTGGGTTGGGCTTAGTTTTAGGTATTATAACCTTTCATTCTTAATCCCTTTTATCAGTCTTTTAATTGCAATTGGATATGGAGGAGTTTTTTGGATAGTAGAGAATATAATTTTTTACCTCTCAAAAAAGTTAAAAAAACTCTATCCTCTTTCTTGGGAGAAAATTTTGCTTATCTTTTTTATCGCATTTGGACTTGAATATTTTAAACCTTTCACTTTTGACTGGCTTAAATTTGACATTTTATTCTTATCTTTTAATCACTTCTTAACAAAATGGGAATTTTTAATTTTTTTAATTGGATTTCTATTTATAAATACCCGCTTTTACTATCTATCTTTCTTTTTTATAACTATACCAATCCTATTTTCAAACCCAACTTTTCCAAAAAGCAATATTCCTTTAAAAATAAAGCTAATCTCAACTAATATCCCCCAAGATAAAAAATGGGATACAAATTACATTCCAATTGAGATAAAAGAAAATATTGAGTATATAAAAAAAGCTATCAAGCAAAAATATGATGTTGTTGTATTACCGGAGAGTGCTTTTCCCCTTTTTTTAAACCACTATCCAAATTTAATGGAAAAACTAAAATTTCTCTCTAAAAAAATCACCATAATCACAGGAGCCTTGCACGAAAAAGAAAATAAATTTTATAACTCCTCTTATATTTTTGAAAACGAAAAAGTTACAATCCTTGATAAACATATCTTAGTCCCTTTTGGAGAGTATATCCCTTTTCCAATTTTCCAAAAAGAGATAAACAATCTCTTTTTTGATGGAGCAAGTGATTATGCAACCTCCTCTAACTTTAATACATTCAAAATAAAAAACATTCCCTTTATAAATGCCATTTGTTATGAAGCTACAATAAAAGAGCTTTACAAACTCTCTCCAAAATATATAATAGCCCAAAGCAATATGGCATGGTTTATGCCATCCATTGCCCCTGTTTTACAAAAGATGCTAATTGAATATTACGCCAACAAGTATCAAAAAATAGTATTTCACTCTCTAAACGGATATAAAAGCTATGTAGCAAAACCGATTATAAAGAGGGAAAAATGAACATATTCATATCAGCCAACAACACAAATTGTGGTAAAACCTACACAACTTTAAAACTTATTGAAGCGTTTAGCAAAGAGAAGTTAAGGGTTGGGGTTATGAAGCCGGTTGAAACCGGAGTTAAAGAAAAGGCATATGATGGTGAGCTACTTTTTAATACGGCAAAAAAGTTTAACCCACTTTTAAATAAACTCACCCTTGATGACATTGTACCAATAAAACTCTCCCTCCCAGCCGCTCCTGTTGTAGCCGGGGCAGTTGATTTTGAAAAAATAAAAAAAGCCTACGCCAAAATAAAACCTCTTTGCGATGTGTTACTAATTGAAGGAGCCGGGGGACTTTTGGTTCCGGTTAGTGAAAATTTTAAGATGATTGACTTTTTAGAATTTTTTAATGCAAAGCTTTTTTTGGTAATTGCTTCAAAACTTGGGATGATAAACGATTTTTTATTAAACAAACACTACCTTGAAATCAAAAAAATCCCTTACACCTGGGCTATAAATCTTTTTGATGAAAGTTATTATGAAATTTCCCACCCTTTTATGAAAAAATTTAACCCTTTGATAATCCAAAAAGATATGGATAAAATTGTAAAAAAGTTAAGGAGTAAAGATGGAACTTAAAACCCACAAAAAGTATAATAAAAAATTCGGGGAAATAGTTGAGCTAAAAGAAAACTTTGCAAAAGTAAAACTAAAAACAACCTCTGACATGGCAGTTGATAAAGAAGGATTGGTACACGGGGGATTTACCTTCTCAGCAGCTGATTTTTGTGCAATGGCGGCTGTAAATGAGCCGTATGTTGTGCTTGCAAAAAGCTCTTCAACATTCTTAGCACCCGTTAAAGTGGGGGATGTGGTGGAGTTTGAAGGCAAAGTAATACAACAAGAGGGCAAAAAGTATAAAGTTGAAGTAAAAGCAAAAGTAAGAGATAAAGAAGTTTACAAAGGAGAATTTACCTGCGTAAACTTACCTAAACACATCCTAAACTAACGGCGGCGGTATCTGCGAGGGCGGCTTTTTGAATTTTTAATCAATCTTTTTGCCTCTTTTATGCTTTTCCCTATTTTTTTATTTGGGATTTGCTTCTCTTTTAAAAGAAGGGTTGCAAGTTTTGTGGCAATTGTCATTAAGTCATACTCCCTCATAAGCTCCTCAATAACCTCAACTGAGCGTTTAGTAGCCTCAACTGATGAAAGTTTCTCTAAAATTTTAACAACCTCTTTATCTTTTATATCCTCAACACTTGGGATCTCTTTTAAAGTAAGTTTTGCAATCTTTTCAATCCTGCTAAGTGCCCTAAACTCAAAAGGGGTTACAAAAGAAATAGCCATCCCCTCTCTCCCAGCTCTTCCCGTTCTTCCAATTCTGTGAACATAACTCTCAGCGTCAAGTGGAAGATGGTAATTAAAAACGTGAGTTACATTATTTACATCAAGCCCTCTTGCCGCTACATCAGTTGCTACAAGAATTTCAAGCCTATCACTCTTAAAAGCCCTTATAACCTCTTCTCTTCTTTTTTGGTCCATATCCCCATGAAGCCCTTTTGCCTCAAATCCAGCTCCCCTTAAAAACTCAGCCACATCATCCACATCCTTTTTGGTTCTGCAAAATACAATGGATTTTGTAGGGTTTTTGTAATCAATAAGCCTTATTAGGGCATCTTTTCTCTCATTCTCCTCAATTACATAAAAATACTCTTTGATATTTTCATTTGTAACCTGTTTTTTGGTAATTGTGATAATTTCTGGCTCTTTTAAAATAGTTTTTGCAAGGTTTTTAATAGCTTCTGGCATTGTCGCACTAAATAAAAGAGTTTGCCTATTTTTAGGAAGATATTTAAAAATCTCTTTTATATCGTCCAAAAATCCCATATCAAGCATCTCATCAGCTTCATCCAAAACAACAAACTCCGGTGAAATCTCAATCCTGCCAGATTTTAACAAATCAAGAAGCCTTCCAGGAGTTGCAACAATAAACTGGGAAGTTTTGATATGTTTTATCTGTCTAGAATAACTGCTACCACCATAAACGGTTGCAGTGTGGATATTAAGATACTTTCCAAACTTAAAAACCTCTTCACTAACTTGAATTGCAAGCTCACGCGTTGGGGTAATTACAAGGGCTTTTTGACCTTTTTGCATCATATTCAAAATTGGAAGAGCAAAAGCTGCTGTTTTGCCTGTGCCGGTTTGAGCCTGAGCTATAATGTCTTTTCCTTTTAAAATAATTGGAATTGCCTTCTCTTGAATTGGCGATGGCTTCTCAAACCCTATTTCCTTAACTCTTTTTACAATCTCTTTTTTTAACCCTAAATTCTCAAACATACTTTTCCTTAAAATCTATTTAAGCCCTATTCTTTTTCTCCTCAATCCCACTTACTCCTTCACGCCTTTTTAGCTCCTCTAAGATAGCTTCTGGATGGATGTTTTTATAAGCTAACGCCACAAGGGTATGAAAAGCCAAATCAGCCGCTTCATAAATAATCTCATCTTTATTATTATCTTTTATTGCAAAGCAAAATTCAGCTGCTTCTTCGGCTACTTTTTTAAGAATGGAATTTTCTCCCTTATGGTATAAAGAAGCCACATAAGAAGTCTTTGGGTCTTTGTTTTTTCTATCAAGCAGAGTATGATAGAGCTTATCAATGAAATTATACTCAATTTCTTGTTCTTTGTCTAATATTTTCTCTTTTGTATCAAATTTTGTAAAAAAGCAAGACTTTCTTCCCGTATGACACGCAACCCCTTTTTGCTTTACTTTTAGCAAAATCGTATCATTATCACAATCAACCAAAATCTCTTTTACTTCCTGAGTGTTACCGCTGCTTTCCCCTTTTTTCCAGATTTTGTTGCGAGAACGGGAAAAGTAATGGGCAAAGCCCGTTTTTTGAGTAAGATTTAAAGCCTCCTCATTCATATAAGCAAGCATTAAAACTTCATTACTATCTACATCCTGTACAATAACCGGTACAAGGCCGCCATTTTTTTCAAAATCAACCATTACTCACCTTTACTTGAAATAGCTTTTTTACTATCTTCTACATTCATCCATAAATTTGGCACAACCCCACCAGGTGTTAAGAAAATTTTTGCATTTGGATTTGATTTTAGCGCTTTGTTAAACTCTTTTTGAACTTCAATCTGTTTTAGTTTTAAAAGCTCATTTGTAAGAGAATTGGCTATTAATCTATTTGCCCTTGCAGTGGCGTTTGCTTCAATAAGCTTAGCATCTGCTCTTCCTTTTGCCTCAATTATTTTAGCTTCTGCCATTCCTTTTGCAATTGCCGCCTTTTTCTCAGCTTCTTGTTTTGCTTTTAATACTTCATATTTTGCCCTCTCAGCTTCTTGTTTTGCAATCTGAACTCTTTCAATTTGAGCTTTTATTCTTGGAGGCAAGATAATGTCCCTTAATTGAAAACTCTCAAAAATTACTGGATGTTTAGGAATTTTATTTAATTGTTCCCTTATTTGAGTCTCAATTTTTGTAGCAATTTCGTTTCTTTTTACTGGAAGCTCCTCGGCTGGATATTTTCCAATAACATTTCTTACAACATCCCTAACGATTGGATTTATTATCTTATCTTCCCAGTTTAGCCCATATGTTTTTATAACATAGGCGGCTTCTTTTGGATTTAGTCTGTAACTTACTGATAATTCAACCGTAATAGGAAGTCCCCTGCTATCCAGCACATTAATTGGGGGATAGACTTTTATAGTCCCGTATCTATCTGGCATACTTCCAGCTTCCACGCTTTTTTTATAAGTTATCATATGAACCTTGGTATCAACAACAATAACCTTTTGCACAAGAGGCAAGTAAAAGTGAAGCCCAGGATATAAAGGCTCTTTTGAAAATTTACCGGTAGTTGACAAAATCCCAACTTCTCCCTCATTAATAACAACCCACGGTCTAAACAAAAACACAAACAAAACCAAAATAGCAACAATTATAACCCCAGTGCCGTTATTTCCTTTTATAAAATTTGGCGGCTCAAAATGAGGATTTTCTTTATCATCTTTATTCCCCTTATTCCAATTCAAATCAGCTGGCATATTTTACCTTTAAACATAAGTTAAGTAGTGTTTGTATTTATCATTTCTTCCATACACTACATCAAAATAAGCATCTTGAAGCTTTTTGGTAATAGGACCTCTTTTCCCATCTCCAATAATCCTTGCATCCACCTCCCTAATAGGAGTAACCTCAGCCGCAGTCCCTGTAAAAAAGGCTTCATCTGCAATATAAACTTCATCTCTGGTAATTCTTCTTCTCTCAACCTCAATCCCCATATCTTTTGCAAGCTCAATAACAGTTGCTTGGGTGATTGATTCAAGTGAATTATCATTTGGAGGAGTGATTAACTTTCCATCCCTTACAATAAAAAAGCACTCACCGCTCCCCTCAGCAACAAATCCCTCATCATCAAGCATCAAAGCTTCTTCATACCCAGCCTCAATCGCTTCAAATTTTGCCATTTGAGAGTTTAGATAGTTTGCCACCGCTTTTGCTTTTCCAAAAGTTGATTTTACAGAGTTTCTTGCAAGTGAGCTAACTTTTACTCTAATTCCTTTTTCTAACCCCTCTTCTCCAAGATAAGCACCCCACTCCCAAGCGGCAATACTAACATGAACGGGAGCCCCAATATGATAAAGCCCCATTTTTCCATAACCTAAAAATACAAGAGGTCTAATATAAACATTTCCTTTAAACTCATTTTTTCTTAAAAGCTCAATTTGAGCCTCTTCAAGCTCTTTTTGAGAAAAAGGAACATCAATTTTTACAATTTTTGCTGAATTCAAAAGCCTTTTTGTATGGTCTTTTAATCTAAAAATCGCAAGCCCATCATCTGTTTGATATGCTCTTGTCCCCTCAAATACCCCATTTCCATAGTGGAGTGTATGAGTTAACACATGCACCTTTGCCTCACTCCAAGGAACAAACTCACCATCCATCCAAATATACTTTGCTTCTTTCATTTAAATTTCCTTTTTTTAGAGAATTTTAGCAAAATTTTGATATCATTATTAATATAAAAACTTTTAAGGAGAGAAAATGTTAATTCCTAAAAAACTTTTAGAACTGTTTGGTATTAAAGAGGAGAATAAAAACAAAGAATTAATAGCCAAAAAACTAATAGGCTCAACCGAAAAAGATGATGGGGAGATTGTAGATATTATAAATCCCTATACAAAAGAACCTACCACAAAATATGTAAAATGCTCAGTTGAAGATGCAAAAGAGGCTCTTGAAGTAGCTAAAAAAGCTTTTAATAAAACTAAAAAATCACAACTGCATCAAAGGATTGCGTGGATTGAGGATGTTGCTAAAAAACTTGAAGAAAGAAAAGAGGAGTTTGCAAAATATATTACCCTTGAAGTTGCAAAACCAATCAGCCAATCAAGAGTTGAAGTGCAAAGATGTATTGAAAATCTAAAAATCTGTGCGGCTGAAGGGTATCACATTTTAGGAGAGACTATCCCAACTGACGCAACTAAAAGCGGTGCAAAGACTACATCTTTTTACAAAAGAGTGCCAGCTGGGGTTGTAGTTGCAATTACCCCTTTTAACTTCCCGCTAAATCTTGTAGCCCACAAAATCGCCCCAGCTTTAATTTCTGGAAACAGCGTTGTTTTAAAACCAACCCCAGAAGCCCCTTATACCGCTTATGCTTTTGCAAAACTATTTATTGATAGCCCTTATGCAATCAAAGACGCCCTAAGCGTAGTTTACGGAGATGCAGATGTTGGAAGTACTCTTGTAAAAAGCCCAATTCCAAGAGTTATAAGCTTTACAGGAAGCGTTGCGGTCGGAAAAATTATAACCCAAAACGCAGGAATTAAAAAAGTAACGCTTGAACTTGGTGGAAACGCAGCCACTTTTGTAGAGAGCACAGCGGATTTGGACTGGGCGGCAAAAAGATGTGCAATTGGGGCTTTTGCAAACTCAGGGCAGGTTTGTATCAGCCTTCAAAGAATTTATGTGGATGAGAGGATTTATGAAGAGTTTGCTGCTAAACTAGGAAAAGAATCAAGTAAACTAAAAGTTGGAAACCCATTTGAAGATGATACTTTTATGGGACCTTTAATCAATGAAGAAGCAGCTATTAGGGCCGAGAATTGGATAAAAAGTGCAATAAAAGAGGGAGCAAGAATAATTGCAGGAGGTAAAAGGGATGGTAACATCTTAGAACCTACAATTTTAGCCGATGTAACCGACGATATGAAAATAGTGTGTGAAGAGGTGTTCGCCCCAATTGTTAGCTTAGTAAAAGTAAAAAGCTATGATGAAGCGGTTGAAAAGATGAATAACTCCCCTTATGGACTTCAATATTCAATGTTTAGCAACAGAATTGACTTAATGCAAAGAGCTATCGATGACTTTGAAGCAGGAGGGGTTATAATTAATGATATTCCGACATTAAGATTTGATATCCAACCATACGGAGGGGTTAAATTATCTGGAATTGGAAGAGAGGGTCCAAAATATGCAATAGAAGAGATGACTGAAATTAAAACGGTTATTATTAGATAAGTTTTGTTATCTCAACATCGCTTCCAAAAACCTCTCTTACTTTTCTTATCAACTTATCTTCTTCATTCAAAATAGGAGACAAAATTTTTGAGTTAGCAATAGACTTTTTTTCTTCACATCTTATTACATCAATCTTAATCCCAACTCCAAAAATATCATTTATCAAAGGACGAATAACTGATGAAAAATATCTTCTAAAAAGCCCTTTGCAATCATTATCAGGGCAACTCTCCCACTTTAAAACCTTCCCATCAAAAGAGATAAACTTAACACTCGTCTCAAAACAAATTCCAAGCTCTTCATCTCTTTTTTTAACTTCTTCTAAAAGTTTTTTAAATAACTTTTCTCCATTTATCTCTTTTTTATCAACCCTACATTCAAGCTCTTTTATCATATCATCAATTTTATGAGGTTTTAAAGCTTCAATCATTCTAAAAAACATAAGCCCAAGCACAAATTCATTATCGTTTTGATACTTTATAAGTTCTTTTGCATCAGCGATAATATTAAAAAACCTCTGCATTGAAATAAGAGGCAAATCTCCTCTAAAAAGTCTCTCTTTTAGATACAAAATAACTTCTTGTAAAATAGACTCAATATCATAATCTTTAATTTCTTTTAAAATCTCTTTAATTTTTGCTCTATCTTCCCTCATAATAGCATCAAAAATTTTTTCTACCTTTTGAGGATTAATAACCCCCAGCATTTCAACAACTTTATCCAAAGTTACATTAAAATTACTATAAGCAATAGCTTGATCTAAAAGAGTTAAGGCATCCCTAACACTTCCAGTTGCACTTTTAACAATAAGTCTAATAGCCTCAGGTTCAAAACTAACTCCCTCTTTTACCAAAATCTTTTGCAAAAAAGATTCAATCGTTTCATCAGGAATTTTATTAAAACGAAAGTGCTGAACTCTACTTAAAATAGTCGCTGGAAGTTTTAGAGGATCTGTTGTTGCTAAGATAAATTTTACATACTCAGGCGGTTCTTCTAAGGTCTTTAAAAGTGCATTAAAAGCTTCATTTGTTAGCATATGAACTTCATCAATAATAAAAATTTTATACCTTCCAAACGGACGATACTTTGTATGTTCTATCAACTCTCTTATATCCTCTATCCTTCTATTGCTCGCTGCATCCATCTCTATAATATCCATATGCCTATTTTCATTAGCAAGCTTACAATTCTCACACTCTTCACACGGAAAAGGAGTTGGTCCCTTATCACACTCTAAGGCTTTTGCAAAAATCCTCGCAGTTGTTGTTTTACCACTTCCTCTAAGCCCAGAGAAAAGATATGCATTTGCAATTCTTTTTTTCTCTAACGCATTCATTAAAGTCCTAACAACAACCTCTTGCCCTATAATCTCCTCAAATCTCTTTGGTCTATATTTTAAAGCCAAATTCAACGATACGCCTTTTTTATAATTATACAAAATAAGCGCAATAATTTTAATCATTACTAAAAAAACAAACATTAAAAAAACAGGTATATTGGGACTATTAGAAATTCCGTGTCAGTCTAAATAAAATAATAAAAATGAAAGGACTGACATGGAAAAGTTTGATTTTAAAAAAGCAGTAAAAGAGTTATTATCAGGTAAGAAGATAGGAGGTAAAGACGGAGTATTGGCTCCATTAGTTAAAGAGTTAGTAGAAGCTGCACTTGAAGCGGAAATTGAATCTCATATTGCAAATGAAGTATTACAAAGTAAAAAAAACAGAAGAAACGGTTATAACAGAAAAACTGTTAAATCCTCAAGCGGTGAATTTGAACTTGCTACCCCAAGAGACAGGGAAGAAAATTTTGTCCTCACTTCGTTGCGGGGTTGTCGCTACGCTCGGACGAACCTCAAATAATAAAAAAACATCAAACTACAATCAGTGACGAAATAGAAGAAAAGATTTTATCCATGTATGCTCTTAGAATGAGCTACAGGGATATTAAATCTCATATAGAGGAAATATATCAAATATCAATTTCAACGGCTACAATCAATGCAATAACGGATAAAATAATATCCAAAGTAAAAGAGTGGCAAATTAGACCCTTAAAGAGTATATATCCGTTTGTTTTTATGGATGCTATTCATTATAAAATCAAAGACAACGGCAAATATATAAGTAAAGCGGTATATACGATATTAGGGGTAAATTTACAAAAAAAAAGAGATATTGGGATTATATCTTAGTGAAAGCGAAGGAGCGAATTTCTGGTTACAGGTTTTAACCGATTTAAGCAACAGAGGGGTAAAAGATATACTTATTGCAAGTGTTGACGGTCTTAAAGGTTTTCCCGAAGCAATAAACTCAATATATCCAAATACTGAAGTCCAGTTATGCGTTATTCATCAGATTAGAAACTCTTTAAAATACGTAGCTTCCAAAAACAAAAAAGAGTTTATGAAAGATTTAAAAAAGGTATATCAGGCAGTATCTAAAGACCAAGCAGAAATCGAACTTGACGGACTTGAAGAAAAATGGGGAGACAAATATCCAATCGTTATTAAATCATGGAGAAACAGGTGGGATAATTTATCCAATTACTTTAAATATCTCGAACCCATAAGAAAAGTAATATATACCACCAATATCATAGAATCCATCCATAGACAGTTTAGAAAACTTACTAAAATAAAGGTACTTTTCCTAATGAAAATAGTCTGCTTAAACTACTTTATATGGGTATTCTTCTGCTTGCAGTGAGTGAACGAAATGAAACGAAAAAACGCTGAAAAAAAATGGACTATGCCAATTAGAAACTGGAACCTTACACTATCTCAACTGGCAATTTTCTTTGAAGGAAGATTGGATGAAGCTTTAAAACTATGATATAATTTTCTTAGCTGACACGGAATTATGAACGGTCTCCAAACTTCCTGAAAAAATTCAAGCATTTGAAACATTAATCATGACTATAAAATATAAAGATGATTTTAATTTTACTTATGAAGAAATTATAAATTCAATAGATTCTAAATATTTTACAAAAAACGAAGTTTATAACATTTATTTTTTACTTAACAAAGGAAACGAACTTAATAAAAAAGAATTAAACAACTATAAACACTCATTAAAGAAAATTATACAAAAGTCAATATTAGATACACTTATTAAAAAGATTCTGGCTAAAAATAATTTTATAACTAAAAATATAGATGTTTTGGATAAATATAAAAAAATTTTAGAAATAAAAAATAATGAAGAAAAAGGAATTTTAAAAGCTTTACTTTTTGCGGAAATTTTGAAAAGCAAAAAAGGTAGTTTATAGTTCTACTTATAATTTATAACTATAAAAATAATTATTTTTTAGGGTAGGTTTTTAAAAAATGCATTCTGTATAAAAAGATAATTTGCAATTACTTTTGTTCTAGGGTAGGTTCTCAATGGCTAAAATTGCTTGAAATGCCTGAAAATGCGTTAATTTAAGATAGAATTTATGGTGCGGGAGAGATGCACTTAATTATAGTTTCTAGCAATTTATAACCTTCTACAAAATGCCCTAAAATACGGAGTTTTTAAAATTTTATTGTCTATACACTTACATAACAATGGACTATTTGCTATAATTTTTTGGACTATCAGATGGACTATCAAAGGACTATTATGCCAAGAGTAAATGAACCGCTTACAGATAAAAAAATCAAAGCCGAAATTAAAAAAGGTGCAAATAAAATAAATGATGGGGCTATTTCCGGACTTGCACTTCATAAAACGAAGTCAGGCTATGTATGGAGACTTAGATATACCTATGGTAAAAAGAGAAGTTATTATGCAATTGAAGAATATCCTGTTGTAAGTTTAAAAGAAGCAAGAGAGATTGCAAGAGAAGCAAAACTTATGCTCGAAAAAGGTGTAGACCCGAATTTGCATAAAAAACAGCAACGGGAAGAATTAATTAGACAGCAAAATAAAATGCGTGTAATTGATTTAATTGATGAGTATTTAGAGATAAAAAAGAATAATGTAAGTGAAGCAAGATTTAAAAAAAATTATGTAGGCACATTTCATAATTATGTTATTCCTTATATAGGTAAAAAATATATAGATGAAATTAATGAAGATGAAATATTGGCACTGGTTAAAAAAGTTCCTAAAATTAAGCTTAAAAATGCAACCCGTTCAGGCAACAAGACATACAAAGCAAAAGAGGTACTTAGTATAATTAAAAATTTGTTTGAATACGCATTTAGAAATAAATATTTGAAACATAATCCAATTTCTCTAATTGACCTTGATATAATTTTA
>JBDONU010000016.1:0-21410 GCA_039831175.1 Nautiliaceae bacterium | reverse complement strand
AGTAAATCATATGATTTAGCTATAATTTTAGCTAAGAGGTATTTAAGAATGAATAACTTAAAAAAAGCTCAATATTGGGCACTAAGAGCAAATGAACTTGACCCTCAAAAGCCAGATAGTTGGATTGTTTTTGCTAAAATTTTGGCAAAACAAGGAAAAAAAGATAAAGCAATTCAAGTTTTGAATACTTATATTGATTCTTATGGAGAGAATGAAGTTGTAAATGATACTTTAAATGAACTAAAAGAAGGTAAGTGATGAGAGAGTTTGCGTATAAATTGGTAAAGGGAATTTTAAGAAAAGATATTCCAAGGGATAAGAGGGATGTTATTAATGATTTAATATCTCTTGGAGTTGTTACAAATGGTGAAGTTATTAAGCTAAAATCGGATTATAGAGTTGGCAAAGTTGAGGTTACAAAAAAAGGATTTGGTTTTTTACTTCCAATTGGGGTAAAAGAGAGAGATTATTTAATAGAAGCTCATCATCTAAATGGTGCTGGGAATGGAGATTTGGTAATTGCAAAGAGGCTTTTTAATAAAAAAGGGCGTCCAAAAGCAAAAGTTGTTTATATTTTAGAAAAAGCGTTTGCAGTTAGTGTAGTTTATGTCTCTTTTGTAAGAAAAAATGGTAAAAAAGTTCCTGTTATAAGAAATATAAAAACTGATAAAGAGATGTTTTTGAATGAAAAGAAAAAAGCTCTTAAAAAATTACCAGAAGGGGCAGTTTTAAAGGTTAACAACTATACCAATAAAATTATAGAAGTGCTTGGAGTTTTACAAGATGCTTGGGTTGATGAGAAAATTTCTCTTGGGCTTTATGATAAAAAAGAGGAATTTAGCAAAAAAGCAATCCAAGAAGCAAAGGCTTTTGGAGATTTTGTAGATAAGAGTATGTATCCAAATAGAGTAGATTTAACAAATCTTCCTTTTTGCACGATTGACCCTCCTACTGCAAAAGACCATGATGATGCAATTTATTTTGATAAAGAAAAAAATGAGCTTTATGTAGCAATTGCGGATGTTAGTGAGTATGTTTATTTAAATGGAAATATTGATAAAGAGGCAAGGGATAGGGGATTTAGCATCTATTTCCCTCACAAAGCAATTCCTATGCTTCCAAGAGAACTTAGTGAGAATATTTGTTCATTAAAAGAGGGTGAAGATAGACTTGCTTTTATCTTTAAAATAAGTTTTGATAAGAATAATGAAGTAATTAAAGAGGAGTTAATAGAGGGGATTATAAAATCTCATAGGAAATATTCATATGATAGGGTGGATGAATTTTTAGATGGTAAATTTAATGGGATTGATGAGGTGGATGAGAAGATTTTGGCTTGGCTTATACCTCTTTGGGAAAAAGTAAAACATATAAGAAGTGAAAGATTAAAAAATGGGCTTGAATTTGAGAGTGATGAGATTAGGATGAGTTTGGATGAGAATGGAATGATAAAGGATGTAAGAGTTGAAAAAGAGACTCCTTCTCATAAATTAATAGAAGATTGTATGCTACTTGCAAATAAAGCGGCTGCTAAGATGATAGATTTTGGGATTTTTAGAGTTCATGAAAAGCCATCTCAAACTTCGCTTGATGAGCTTTATAGTGAGCTTGGAAGTCTTGGGATTAATGTTGATGTAGAAGAGAGTGATTTTGTAAAAGTAGTAGCTAATATTCAAAAACAAGCAAAAGAGCTTGGTATTAAAAAATATGTAGATAAGTTGATAATTCGTTCTCAGCAGCAGGCAAAATATGATGCGACTTGTTCTCCTCATTTTGCTCTTGGATTTGAGAGGTATTCTCATTTTACTTCGCCAATTAGAAGGTACCCAGATTTAATTTTGCATAGAATTTTAAAAGCTACTATCAAAAATGAAAAAAGAGTTTTAGATTATATTTTAAGAAATGTTGAAGCGTTAGTAGTAAAACTTAGCGAGCTTGAAAGAGAAGCTATGAAAGTTGAGTGGGATTTTTATGATAGAAAGTATGCAAGATATGCGGCTTTGCATATTGGAGATAGATATAAAGGAATAATTGAAGATAAAGAGCTTCCTCCAATCGCTAAGATTATAGAAGATAAACTTCTTGGAGCAAGAGTATTTTTGAATAATAAAGATGAGTTTAATCTTTTTGAGGAAGTTGATATAGAGATTAAAGATAGCAATATTGCAACTGCAAAAATTAAAGGGTTAGCTTACAAGAATGTATAAAAAAGAGTTTGATAGACTCTCTTCGTTGCCTTCTTATTTACTTTTTTATGGCGATAAGTTTTATCTTAAAGAGTATGAAAAAAAGTTAGAAGAGAAGTTTAGAGGGAGCAATATTTTAAAGATGGGAGAGGGTGATTTTGATTTTGAGAGGGCAAAAGTACATCTTAGAGAGAGCTCTTTATTTGGAGGAGAGAGTGTTTTAATTGTTAAGAGTGAAAAAGTTATTGAGCAGTTAAAAGAGCTTATAAAGCATATAAAAAATGGATATCTTTTTTACTTTTACTATGGAGATAAAAAACCAAAACTATTTGGGAATAATTTTGTAAGATTTTTTGAGCCAAGTTTAAAAGAAAAAATTGAATATATTGATAAACTAAGCCAAAAATTTAATGTTAAAATCAGCGATGAAGCTAAAAAAAGGCTTGCTTTGATGGTGGATGCTATGTTTTTGGAAAAAGAGATAGAAAAGCTTAGTTTGTATTCAGAAGAGATAGGGCTTAGAGAGGTTAATAGTTTAGTGTTTTTTTATAAAGAAGAGTCTCTTGAAGAATTTGCTTGGATGGTTTTTGATGGGAAGGATTTTTTTGATGAGCTTAAATTTTTATTAAATTTTGTGGATTATAGGAGAATTTTGCCATTTTTTATAAAGTATACAAAAGAACTTTATAAGTATAACCTTTATCTTAAAAAGAGTAATGGTTCTTTGGAAGAGTTACTTGGATATAAACTTCCTTTTGATATTGAAAAGAAAAGAATTGACTTAGCAGTTAGGATAAAAGAGAGAGAGTTTTATGATTTGTTAAAAAATTTACTTGAATTTGAGTTTAGGTTAAGAAATTTTTCTGATGAGACAATTTTTTGGGAGGCTATGCTTTTTTTAAAGACTTTTTTTTCTAAACTTTGAAGTTATTTTGCTAAGCCCAAGTTTAATACCTGAATATCTCATAAGTTTTGCCATTTGTTTGAATTTTTCTTTTTCATAACAAGGATTTTTGCATTTTCTACATCTTGGTTTTGGGTCATTTGGGCACTCTTTAAGTTTTTGTATTGCATATTCAAATAGTTCTTTACATTCGTTACAAAGCGAAATTTCAAAATTAAGTTTTAAATCTTTGTATTTTATTGAATATGGGAGTTTTGATTGATTTTGATGTTTGTTTTGACAATAAATGGAGAAAAATTGTTTAAGAGTTAAGACTTCTTCTTTGAATTTATCTTTTGTCATATTTTTTTTATCTCCACCCAAAGATTATGGATAATTGATGATAGGTTTTTTAAATTTTTGTAAGTTTGAATTATTTCATAGACCAGATGAGATAAAGAAGTATTGTGTTCTACGTAAATAAGAGACATCTTTACATCTGAGCGAGATTTATCTTTTATCATATATTTGGTATTGATAATACTTGCAAGTTGACTTCCATATAAAATACTCTCTTTTATAGATTTATCTTGCATAATAATAAGAAAGTAATTTCTAGTATAAGGAATTTTTATGAGTAAGTCGTTATGCTCTATTACTTCTTTTATATACTCAGCGGCTTTTGGTTCGGATTTTACAACTAAGATTGAGTATTTCATATTTGGATTTGTCTCTTTTAAAATTGACTGAACTTCATAAAATGGTTGAAGTTTTTTCTTTAAAGCATCATAAATTTTAACTTCTGTTGAAGTTAGGAGCGAGTGTTTTTTAGCGTTCATTTAAAATCCTTAAAATTTTGCCTGATAGCTTCGTATAAAATAATCCCGCAACTTATAGCAAGGTTTAAGCTTCTTCCATTTTTAGTCATTGGAATAGTTATGCATCTATCTTTGTATTTGTTTAATATTGTTTCATCAATTCCTTTTGTTTCGCTTCCAAAAATAATGTAATCACCCTTTTTGAATTTTACTTCAAAGTAGTTTTTTTGGGTTTTAGTGGTAGCAAAGTAGCATTTATTAATATCTACACTTTCTAAAAACTCTTCAACACTTTCCCAAACTACCAGATTTAATTTATTCCAATAATCAAGTCCAGCTCTTTTTACTGCCTTTTCACTTATATCAAATCCAAGAGGTTTTACCAGATGAAGATTAGCTCCTGCATTAACACAAAGCCTTCCAATCGCCCCTGTATTATGGGGGATTTGTGGATTAAAAAGAACGATGTTAAACACCTACCCCTCTCCTTTAAAGTTATTTAATATTGTAGCAGATATTTTTAAAATTGGGTAGATTATAAGTTTTTTTTATAAAATTATTGTTTTATTTGCATAGACAAAAATCCTATCCTCAATTGCAAGTTTAATAGCGCGGCTTAGTACTATCTTTTCAATATCCCTCCCTTGCATTCTCATCTCTTCCCAGCTCATTTCGTGACTTACCCTTATTACGTCCTGTTCAATTATTGGTCCATCATCAAGGTTGTTGTTTACAAAGTGGGCGGTTGCTCCTATAATTTTTACTCCTCTATCATACGCTTGTTTATATGGGTTTGCTCCTATGAAGGCTGGAAGGAATGAGTGGTGGATGTTTATTATTTTATTTGGAAAACGCTCTACAAAATTGGGAGTTAAGATCCTCATAAACTTAGCCAAAATAATAAAGTCTGGTTTTGTTGGTTGAATAATTTTTAACATCTCATTTTCATGCTCAACGCGGCTTTTCCCCTCAGCTGGAATATAGTAAAAAGGGATATCAAATTTTTCAACTAAATCCCTTAGATTGTCTCTGTTTGCAATTACTCCAAGTATCTCAACATCCAAATCCCCGCTATACCACTTAATAAGAATATCCCCAAGAGCGTGGGCTTCTTTTGTAGCCATTAAAAACAACCTTTTTTTTCTTTTTTTATAAATTCTCACATTCGCACAAGGTACTTCTTTTAATATAGCCTCTTTTAATTTTTCTTTATCCACATCCCCTACAATTACCGCCCTAAAAAAGAATTTGTTATTCTCTTTATCCACAAATTCTTGCTGAGTTTCTATATTAAAATCAAATTCATATAAAACCTTGCTTATCTTAAAAATAAGCCCCTTTTTATCATCACAGTCAATAAGTAGAGTGTATTTCATATGGTTTACCTTTTTTGAGATTAATTTTAACAAAAAAGTAGTATAATTGAGTATTATGAGTAAAAAGGAGAAAAGGTGAAAAATTTTGAAGCTTATACACTAAGATTAAGAGAAGTTTTTAGAAATCAAGATAGCTTATATAAAATTCCAAGATATCAAAGACCATATAGATGGAGTGATGAACAAGTTGAAGAGTTGTGGAGTGATTTGTTTGAGGCATTTGAAGAAGGAGAAAAGAGTTATTTTTTAGGTTCTCTTGTAGTTGCTCAAAATGATGAGTATAAAGAAGTAATAGATGGACAGCAAAGACTTACTACTTTGATGATACTTTTTAGTGTGATAAAGGATTTTTTTAATGAAAAAAAGAGAAAAATAGAATCTTTAATATTTGATTTAGATGATAGATTAAGACTAACTCTTACAACTCATGCTCCTTATCAAAATTCTTTTGAAAGACTTATAAGAGGGGAGCTTGACTATACAAAAAAACCTACAAAAAAAGAGATTTTAAAAGATGATGAGCCTTATTTTAAGTTTATAAACACTGCTTATATTTTTGCAAATAAGTTTGAAAAATTAGATAGAGAAAAAGCGTTGGAGTTTATTGAGTATATTTTAAATAGTGTTTATATGATTAGAATAGATTGTGAAAATACTGCCTTTGCAATAAAGCTTTTTCAAGTGATTAATGATAGAGGGCTTGATTTAACTAATGCAGATTTAATAAAAAGCTTTCTAATAGGAAAAGTAGAAGAAAAATATAACATTAAAGAAAAAGAAGATGAATTTATATCTCATTGGCAATCTATTGAAGAACTTATTAAGCAAAGTGATATTTCTATTAATGATTTATTTATTTTATATGAATATTACATTCTTGCTTCTAATCCTAAAAAATCTTTATATGAAGAGATAAAAAAGATATTTGAAAATATTGACCCAATTGATGCGGTGGTAGATGTTAAAAAAATGGCTAAATTTTATTTAGATAAGTTTTATAACAATGAGGATAAAATAATTACTTCTTTAAAGTATTTAAGATGGGGACATTATGTAAGAAGTTTAATTATGAGTGCTTATATGGTTGGATTTGAAGAAAAAGAAGAACTTTTTAAAGAAATTAGGAGGTTTTTTTATCTTTATTGGATAGGAGGATATACTTTAAACAAAGTTAAGCACCTTTCTTTTAAATTAATTGAGCTTATTAAAGGTAAAGATTTGGAAAAGATAAAAGAATTTTTAGAAGAGAAAATAAAAAAAGATAGAGTTATTGAGTATGCAAAGGAGAATGTAAGTGATGAATATGTTGATAGTTTTGCTTGGATTAAGCCTGTTTTATTATTGATAGAACATAACAGAGATGATAGTGAGGTATATCCATATTTATCTTTAAAAAATATTCATTTAGAACATATTTTGCCTTTAGGATTTGAGAAAAGCAAAGGGTGGAGTGAAATTGATAAAAAAGAGGTAGAAAAAGTAATTCATTCGCTTGGTAATTTAACTTTGTTAAAGGGAAATAAAAATATCTCTGCAAGTAATGAAAATTTTGAGATAAAAAAGAAAATTTATGCAGGAAAAAAAGATAAAATGACTTCTTTTGACATTACAAAGGAGCTGTTAAACTATGAGAAGTGGGGAATAGATGAAATTAAAGAAAGAAAAAATAGATTAATAAAAGAAATAGAAGAAATTTTAGAAATTTAATATTATTTTCCCCATCTCCCTTATCTCCTCAATTATAGACTTTCTTGGATTTTTAGGATCAATTTGTTTAGGGCGGTATTTTTTATCCCAGAGGTTGTTTTCTTTTATCCATTTTTCGCAGCAGTTTTGGTTGAGAATGCTAAATGTTTTTAGGGGGTAGCGTAGGGCTAAGCCGTATAAAAATTTGTTTGTTACAATTTTTGGGCGTTTTTTTATGGATATGTCTCTTTTTAGACGGTTTGGGAGTGGGAGGGTGGTGGATATTTTTTCAAGTGGAATATTTTTAAAATATCTTAAATGATATAAAAAGTAACTTTTAGTTGGGTTGATTTTATAAATTTTTGCTAAGTGGAAGAACTCTTTTTTTGAAAAAGAGAGATTAAAAAGCTTTTTGGCAATCCCAAGTTTTATAAAGTAGTAAAATCCATAATATAAATATTTACTCCCAAACATCTTCTCAAATTCCATATAAATTCGCTCACGGCTTAAATCGCTAAGTTCAATTTTGCAGCAAAGTTTAATAGTCTTAGGAGCTATTTTGAATTTTAATCTACTTGCAAATTGCATAGCCCTTAGGACTCTAAGAGAATCTTCTATAAAAGTTTTATCATCAATATGGCGAATAACTCTTTTTTTGATGTCTTCAATCCCACCCCAAAAGTCAAGGATTTGAGAAGTATAGATATTTTTCATCAAAGCATTCATCGTAAAGTCTCTACGACGCGAAGCCTCTTTTTCATTTTGGGTGAGTTTTACTTTAAAGCCTCTGTGACCATATCCGATTTTGCTTTCAACTCTTGGCAAAGCTATATCAAAATTTTTCCATTTATACACAAAAAAGCTCTTCCCAACTCCTTTTGCACCAATTTTTTGCATAAGCTCATCAAATTTTTTGGGTTCAATGTCATAAACTTCTAAATCATACTCTTTTGGAATAATCCCTAAAACTTCATCCCTCACACATCCGCCCACTAAATAGACTCTTTTTGTATAAGGGGCAAAAAAGCCCTTTAAAAACTCTAAATTATTTTGATGCGTATTCGGCAATTAAGCTGCCCATCTCAGAAGTTGTAACAACCTCTTTTGCGCCGAAGTTTGCAATATCTTTTGTACGGTATCCATCTCTTAGCACCTCTTTTATAGCTTCTCTTATCCTCTTAGCCCCTTTATTTTCACCCAAATAATCAAGCATCATAGCAGCACTTAGTATCGTAGCGATTGGGTTTGCAATTCCTTGACCGGCAATATCAGGCGCACTTCCGTGAATTGGCTCAAAAAGTCCCACTTTTCCTCCGATGCTTGCACTAGGAAGAAGTCCAATACTTCCTACAATCATACTTGCTTCATCGCTTAAAATATCTCCAAAAATATTTCCGGTTAAGATTACATCAAATTGCTTAGGGTCTCTTACAAGCTGCATTGCAGCATTATCAACATACATATGTTCAAGCTCAACGTCTGGATACTCTTTTGATACTTCTTCTACAACTTCTCTCCAAAGTTCGCTAACTTCAAGCACATTTGCTTTATCAACTGATGTTACTTTTTTTCTTCTTTTTTGTGCCTCTTCAAAAGCCACCCTTGCAATTCTTTCAATCTCATCCCTTGAATAAATCATCGTATTGTAGGCTTTGTTGTCATCTTTGTATCTTGGCTCTCCAAAATAAATCCCACCAGTTAGCTCCCTTACAACTTCTAAATCAACTCCTTTTATAACTTCTGGTTTTAGGGTAGAAGCGTCAATTAATTCATCAAAAATAATAGCCGGGCGTAAATTTGCAAAAAGCCCAAGTGATTTTCTTAGTTTAAGAAGCCCAGTTTCTGGTCGTTTATCTTTTGGTAGGTTATCCCATTTTGGTCCACCTATTGCCCCAAATAATACTGCATCTGAATTTAGTGCCCCTTTTATCGTTTCATCAGGGCAAGGGTTATCAAAGACATCAACTGCACTTCCACCAAGTAGATACTCTTTATAATCTAAATCAAATCCTTCTTTTGCACTTACAGCATCTAAAACTTTAATTGCTTCATCAATAATCTCAGGACCTATTCCATCACCTTTTATTACCGCAATTTTATAAGCCATTTTTTTCCTTTAAAATTTCTTTTGCATAATTTATAAGTCCCCCAGCTGCTATTAATTCTTGCATAAATGCTGGAATTGGTGCAAATTTATACTCTTTTTGAGTGTCAATATTGTGAATAATTCCTTTATCAAGGTCAATTTTTATTAAATCCCCCTCATTAATCTCATCAGTTTGTAAAACTTCAAAAATTGGAAGTCCCATATTAAAGCTATTTCTATAAAATATTCTTGCAAAACTTTTTGCAATCACAGCAGCAACTCCGGCGGCTTTTAGTGCAATTGGAGCGTGTTCGCGGCTACTACCGCTTCCAAAATTTTTACCAGCTACTATAATATCCCCAGGCCTTACTTTTTTGGGAAACTCTGGGTCTGCATCTTCCATTACGTGTTTTGCAAGTTCGTGAGGGTCAGATGTATTGAGGTATCTTGCTGGAATAATTAAGTCAGTATCAATATTATCTCCAAATTTCCAAACTCTACCAGTTATTACATTCATTGATAAACCTTTTTTTATTGAATTTTATCAAAATTTTTAAATTATTATATAATTTCTAAAAAAGAGGGTTAAATGAGAGTATCAAGATGTCTTTTAAAAGCATTTAGAAATTTGTTTAATGAAGAGGTAGTAAAAGTTATTTTAATGATAGCTTTACCGTTATTTTTGATCTATTTTGGGGTTTTGTATTTTTTTTGGGATAATATTTCAAGAGTTATTGGATTTTTAATCTCTTGGGTGCCATTTAGTGTTTTGAAGCTTAATGGAGCTTTTTTTATTCTTTTTATACTATGGTTTTTGAGTGTAATTTCAACTTTTGCAATTATTAATGCGTTGTTTTTACCTTTTGTTTTAAAAAAAGAGAGTGAGACTTTTCATTTTTATTATACGGCTATTTTGATTGGAATTTTATCTTTAATTTATGCGGTTTTGTTTATAAGCAAGTGGGATTATATCCATTTAGAGCTTCAAAAATTGATTACTCTTTTACCTTTTACTACTATCTCAAAAGCGGTTGGGGATATTGTTGCAATTTATATTTTTTATAATTTTTTTATTTTGCTTCTTTTTTTAATGAGTTTTCTTTTTTCTAAGCCGTTTTTAGAAGCTATAAAAGAGTATGAGTATGGTGATGTTGAAATTGATATTAATGAGAAGTTTTCTTTTAAGAGAGTATTGTTAAGAGATGTTTTAGTTTTTGTGGTGCTTTTTGTTTTACTTTTTCCTCTTTTCTTTGTGCCGATTTTAAATGTTGGGGTGCAAATTTTTTTGTGGATAAAGCTTTATAAAGACTCTTTTTTATACTTTATTTGCAATGAGTATTGCTCAAAAGATGAATTTGAAGAGATTTCTAAAAAGAAAGGATATTTGTATTTGCTCGCTTTTTTTGCGGCTCTTTTTAACTTTTTGCCAATAATTAACTTTTTTGCGCCTTTTTTTGCTATGATACTCTTTTTTCATTGCGTAATGGAGTTAAAACTCAATAAAACGACATAAGTTGTCACAAATTGGTTATTATAATAAAAGCATTTTTTGTGATATAATTATATTACTTTTAATTAAGGAGAATTAATGGCTATCTCAAAAGAACTTCAAAAACTTTTCTCAGAAAATAAAAACGGAATTGTTACATATGAAAAGATTATAAATTTTTTTGATAAGACTCCTACAAAAAAAGATGCAAAAGAGATACTTGAACTAACAAAAGAGAATAATATAAAACTTATGACAGCTGCTGAGGTTGCAAAACTTAAAAATCTTGAAGAGGTTGTAAAGAGTGAGGAAGAGAGACAAAAGAAAAAAGAAGAGCTTGCAGAAGAAATTTTAAAAGATAAAGAGCTTCTTGAATGGTCTCGCTCAGATAGCCCAGTTAGGATGTATTTAAGGGAGATGGGGCATATTCCTTTGCTTGATAAAGATGAAGAGATTGAAATTTTTAGAAGAATTCAGCTTGGAGAAGAGATTATTCTTGATGCTATTACTTCAATTCCATTTTTGATTGATTTAGTATTATCTTATAAAGAGCCTCTTTTAAATCGCGAAAGAAGGGTAAAAGAGCTTTTTAAGAGTTTTGTTGATGAAGAAGAAGTTGAAGATGAGAATACAAAAGAGGGTAAAAAAAATAAAAAGATAAAACTAAGAGAAAAAAGAATTAATGAACTTTTTAAAAATCTTGAAAAAGCAAAAAAAGAGTGGGAGAAAGTTATTGATGAGTATGATGCGGTATTAAAAGATACTTCCTTGCCACAAGAGGAGAGACTTTATAAAATATTGCAGTTAACATTTAAAAAGAAAAAAGTAAAAGATGCTTTAACTGAGCTTGGATATACTTCAAAACTTATTAATGAAATTGTAAAAACGGTTGAGACCTCTTTAAAGGGGGATAAGGATTTTGAAAAGGAACTTAAAAAGAAAGAGTATAAATTACCTTTATTTAATGAGCATTTAAGAGAACTTCATAAACAGATTTTAGAAAACATCACAGAGCTTAGTAAAGAAGAGATAGCGGCAATGGTGCCAGAACATACGATGGTAAATGTTTATATGGATATTAAAAAGCTTGTAGAAGCTAAAAAAGCAAGTGAGAATAAGTTTGGAATGGACCCTAAAAAGCTTGAAGTGATACTTGAACAGTTAAAAAGAGGTAAAAAAATAGTTCAAGAAGCAAAAGAAAAGATGGCAAGAGCGAATTTGAGGCTTGTTGTTAGTATTGCAAAAAAATATACAAATAGAGGTTTGCCGTTTTTGGATTTGATTCAAGAAGGTAACATTGGGCTTATGAAAGCTATTGATAAATTTGAATTTGAAAAAGGATATAAATTCTCAACTTATGCAACTTGGTGGATAAGACAAGCTATTAGCCGTGCAATTGCAGACCAAGCAAGAACGGTTAGAATTCCAATTCATATGATTGAAAATATTAATCAAATTAATAAGATTATTAGAAAATATGTCCAAGAAGAAGGAAAAGAACCAACCCTTGAAGTAATTGCAAAAGAGATGAAAATGCCAATTGATAAAGTAAAACAGATTTTGAAAATCTCAAAAGAGCCAATCTCTCTTGAAGCGCCAGTTGGTGAAGAAGAGGATGGGAAAGTTGGAGATTTTATCCCAGATAAGAGTTTTTCAAATCCTTATGAGGAGGTTGTATTGGAAGATTTAAGAAAGCATATTGATGAGATACTTGAAAATCTAAATGAGAGAGAAAAAGCGGTAATTAAGATGAGATTTGGACTTATGCCAGATAAATCTGAGAGAACTCTTGAAGAGATTGGAAAAGCGCTTAATGTAACAAGAGAGAGAGTTAGACAAATTGAAAGCAGTGCCATTAAAAAACTTAGACATCCAAATATTGGAAAACTTCTTAAAAATTACCTTGAAGGCTGAGATTGAAAAAGTGGGAGCTTATAAAGGAATTTTTAGTAAGGTTTATTAAAGAAGAGATTACAAAAACAGGCTTAAAAAGAGGAATCCTTGGACTTAGCGGAGGGATTGATAGCGGGGTTGTTGCAATTTTGGCAAAAGAAGCACTTGGGGATAATTTTAAGGCGTTTTTGCTTCCAAGTCAATTCTCTTCCCCTTCAAGCATAAAAGATGCAAAAGAGCTTTGTGGGAAGTTTGATATTGATTATGAGATAATTTCAATTGAACCTTTGTTAAAAGTTTATCCTATTGAAGACAAGGTAAGGCTTGGGAATTTTTCTGCAAGAATGAGAATGGCGATTTTGTATGATAAGTCGGCTGAGTTTAATGCACTGGTGATTGGTACAAGCAATAAAACCGAGCTTTTGCTTGGGTATGGGACTCTTTTTGGAGATTTAGCAAGTGCGATTAATCCAATAGGGGATATTTATAAGACTGAAATTTTTGAATTTGCAAAGTTTCTTGGGGTGCCTGATAGTATTATAAACAAACCTCCAAGTGCTGATTTGTGGGTAGGGCAAAGCGATGAAAAGGAGCTTGGATACTCTTATGATGAGATTGACCCGGTTTTGATGGATTTTGTGGATGAGAGGGCTACAAAGAGTGAGCTTTTAAAAAAATATGATAAAGAATTAGTGGAATTTGTGTTAAAAAAAGTTTATCAAAATCAGTTTAAAAGAAAACTTCCAATTATTGCAAAACTAAAATCAAGAACAATAGGACACGATTTTCTTTATGAAAGAGATATAAGGCTTTAATTGAAAAATAAAATTTATTCTTTTTTTGAGGAGATGCTTTTTTCTCCAAAGTGGTATCATCTTTTTTTTATTCTTCTTCTTTTGCCTTTTTCTTTAATTTATTTTTTGATTGTCTTTTTTAAATTTCCAAGAAAAGTTAAAAATATGCAAATTCCAATAATAAGTATTGGTAATTTGATAATAGGGGGAAGCGGTAAGACTCCTCTTAGTATCTTTTTGGCTAATAAATTTAAAAATTATAAACCGGCTGTGGTTTTAAGAGGATATGGAAGAGAGTCAAAAGGGCTTTTGGTTGTAAGTAGATGGGGGAATGTTTTGGTGGATGTTAAGAAAAGCGGGGATGAGGCTATGGAGATAGCAACATCTACAAAAGCTTTGGTGATTGTGAGTGAAGATAGGGAAGAGGGGATAAAAAAGGCAAAAGAGATGGGGGCTTGTTTTGTTATTTTGGATGATGGATTTGATAAGCCTTTCTTAAAACTTAATATTATAATTGATTATAAGCCAAAAAACCCTTTTTTGCTTCCAGCCGGTCCATACAGGTATCCAAGGAATTTTTTAAAGTATGGAGATATTGTCTTAAAGGAGGGAAGAGATTTTAAAAGAGAGGTGGTTGTGCCAGATGGTGATATTTTAATAAGCGGCATATCAAAACCAAAAAGACTTCTTAAATGGTGGAGGGGGAGATATAAGTTTTTTCCAGACCATTATAATTTTAAGAGAGAAGATTTTAGAGGAGTTGAAGATAAAAAAATTGTTGTTACAAAAAAGGATTTTGTAAAATTAAAGGATTTTAGGCTTAACTTAGAGATTATGGAACTTAGAGTTTGGTTAGAGGATGGAGTGTTAGAAAAAATTGAGAAATATTTGATAAAATTTCAAAAAAAAGGCTAAATATGGATATTAAAGAAGAGATTAAAAAGGATGAAGAGTTATTAATTCAAGTTTTTAAGTTAGAGAAGTTTGTAAGAAAATATAAAAATATTATTATTGCATTTTTTGTGATAGTAATTTTGGGAATGGCTGGGAAGAGTTTATATGATTATTATAAAACTCAAAAGCTTATAAAAGAGAATTTGGCGTTAGAAAAACTACTCTTAAATCCAAATGATAAAGAAGCATTAAACATTTTAAAAGAAAATCAAGCTCTTTATGATTTATATCTCTTAAAAAAAGGTCAATACTCAAAAATTTCAACTCCTGCACTTGAGAGTTTTAAAGCGTTTGAAGAAGCAATGGAGAGGGGGGATGTTAAGTTATTAGAAGAGTATGTTAATAATCCAAAATATTTTGTATTAAAAGATATGGTAAGACTTGCGTTAATTAGGGCTTATCTTTTAAATAATAAAAGAGATAAAGCTAAGATAGTAGCTGGGGAGATTACTGATAAGAAAGTAAAAGATTTGGCAGTTTATCTACTTCATTATGGGATAGTTAAATGAGATGGTTAATATTTGTAATTTTATTATTTTTAGGATGTGCAAGTAAAGATGTTTTTACTCCTAAAAATGCAAAGCCAAAAGAGTTAAATTCAACAACAATTTATCCAAAGTATTTAAGAGATTATACTTATAAGACTTTGACTTTTAGAGAACTTGATTTAGTGTATAAAAAGCCAACTTCTTTTATTGATGATGGAGTATGGGGGGAGTGGGTTAATTATGATTTGAATAATACAAAGCTTGGGAAATTTAAAAAGGTTGATAGAGATTTGGCAATTTATGGAGATGAGTTAAAACTTATAAAAGAGAATAAAGTTATAAAACTTCCTTATTTAATAGCAACGGCTTTTAAAAGAGGTGATTTAATAGCTATTTTATTTGAGGATAATAGTGTTGGAGTTTTGAAAAATGGAAAAATGATAGCTTATAAAAAAGGCGATGAGGTTATTGCTGGGAGATATTTAAAAGCAAAACCGATAATTGCTGATGATGTAATTGTATTTCCAACTTTAAATTCAAAAATTTACTTTTATATAATTTCGGCCAATACTTTCAAACCAATGGATTTATCTTCATATGAGCTGATTGATAATGTGATTTTTGTAAAATATATAGCAAGTAAAGATAAATTAGTAATAGCTACTCCTTATAAAATAGCGGTTTTAACTTCTTTAAGCGCTGAAATTTTAAATAAATATAGAATTAAACATATCGTAATGATGGATGAGTATATTTATATTTTCACGATAGATGGTAGAGTTTTTAAGTATGATTTAGATTTAAAGAAAATAAGAGATGTTGATTTACCTTTTGCTGATTATTTTGCTCCTGGGGTTTGTAAAGGGAGAATTTATACTATAACTTCAAATGGATATTTAATAAAATTTGATAAAGATTTAAATTATGAAGTGTATAAAACAGATCAATTTGATTTAGCATTTCCTCTTAGGATAAGAGGATGTAGAATTTATAATAATGATAAGGTATATGAAATTGAGTAAGTTTATAGAGATGTTTTTGGAGTATTTGCTTTTAAATAAAGGTGCTTCTGAGCATACCATTAAAGCATATAAAAATGATTTAACTCAATTTGAAGAGTTTTTGAAAAAGCCAATTATTAACGCAACTTCATCGGATGTTATTGCGTTTTTGTCTCAACTTGAAAATAAACGCTCTTTAAATAGAAAGTTAAGCTCAATAAATTCATTTTTTGATTTTGCTTATAAGAGAAATTTAGTGGAAGAAAAGCCAAAAGTAAAGCAAGCAAAAGTTCCTCAAAATCTTCCAAAATTTCTTAGCAAAGAGGAGATTTTAAACTCTATTTCTCACATTGATAGCTTGGCAAGTTGGTTTGAGCTTCGGGATAAAGCATTAATTTTATTTTTGTATGCAACTGGGCTTAGGGTGAGTGAGGCTATTAATGTAAAGCTTAGTGATATTGAAGATGGATGGGTTAGAGTTAGGAATTCAAAAGGAGATAAAGAGAGAATTGTACCTATTGCTGATGAGGCGTTAGAGGCAATAAAAGAGTATCTAAACAAAAGATCTTGTAATAGTGAATATCTTTTTGTAAATAAGAATTGCCAAAAGCTTAGTAGGATTAGTGCTTTTAACATTACAAAAAAATATCTTGGAGTCTCTCCTCATGTTCTTAGACACTCCTTTGCAACTGCACTTGTATTAGGAGGCGCTGATATAAGAATTGTTCAAGAGTTATTGGGGCATGCATATTTAAATACTACTCAAATTTATACTCATATCCAAAAAGAGAATTTAAAAGAGACGATTTTAAAATATCATCCATTAGAGGATATTTTATGAAAGATGTAATAGACGCTCTTTTAAAAAGAGGACTTATTTTTAAAAGTTTTGAAGAGATTGAATTAAATACGCGAAAAAAGATTAGGGCTTTTGTAGGAGTTAATTTAAAGAACGAGTATGTTTTTGTATTAGTGTTTTATAAAAAAAGTAGAGTATTGTTAAAAGATATAAAAGAGGCTGAGATTTTTATCCCTCCTATTAATTTTAGATATAAAAAAAAGATTTTGCTTTTAAATTCGCCTATTTGCTCAAAAGTAAAAGAGGAGCTTGATGATTGGAGGATTTTTTGGTTTTAGTTGATATTGGGAATACTCATTTTCATATTTTTAAAAATGGAGAAATTATTCACTCTTTAAAGCCTTTAAAACTTGGTGGGGATATTTTTTATATAAGCGTTAATGAAAAAAGGGAAAAAGAGTTTTTAGCTTTAAATCCCAAAGCTATTAATTTAGTTAAATTTGTAAAGTTTGATACCCCTTATAAAGGGCTTGGAATTGATAGGATAATGGCTTGTAAGAGTATTAAGAGTGGGGTTGTGATTGATGCTGGAAGCGCAATTACGATTGATGTAATGGATGATTTTAGACATCTTGGTGGGATTATTATGCCAGGGCTTAGGGCGTTTAGAGAAGCTTTTGCTAAAATTTCGCCAAAACTTGATATGGAGTTTACAAAAATAGACCTTTTAACTTTACCAACTTCCACAAAAGAAGCGATAAGTTATGGAAGTATTGGGGCAGTTGTTAGAGTTATTGAGAGTTTAGGTAATAAAAAAATTTATTTAACTGGTGGAGATGGGAGATTTTTGCAAGAGTATGTTGGAGGGGAGTTTATTGAGGATTTGGTATTTCGCGGGATGATAAAAACAATAAAGGAAGAATATGAGAATAGCTTTGCCAAAAGGTAGGATAGCAGATGAGGTTTTAGGTATTTTTAAAAGAATTTTTAATGAAGATTTTAAGTTTGAAAATAGAAAGCTTATTTTAAAAAAGGCTGGATTTACATTTTTAAATGTTAGAAACTGGGATGTTGCAACTTATGTTGAAAGACAGGCTGCTGATATTGGAGTTGTTGGACTAGATGTTATAACAGAGCTTAGAAGTGATGTATTGGAGCTTTTAGATTTGGGGTTTGGGAAATGTAGGATTAGCGTTGGTGGAATAAAAGGAGATGATAGTTATAAAAAAAAGAGTGAAATTGTGGTTGCTACAAAGCTTCAAAATATTGCAAAAGAATATTTTAGTAAAAAAGGAATTCCAACTCAAATTATTAAACTAAATGGTTCAATAGAGCTTGCACCACTCGTTGGGCTTAGTGATGTGATTGTTGATATTGTAGAAACTGGTAATACTTTAAGAGAAAATGGGCTTGAAGAGAAAGAGGTGATTATGCACTCATCTGCAAGACTTATTGCAAATAAAAATTCGTTTCTTTTAAAAAAGCCACAAATTTTGAAGCTTATTGAGAGAATAAGGGAAGTTAATGGGGCTTGAAGTTTATGGAATGGTTGAGGAGCTTTTTTTAGGAGATGAGGCTTTTAGATTGTGGGAGAAATATTTAGAAATTTTAAAAGAGTATGAAATAAAAGAGATTTTGGATATTGGATGTGGGAGTGGTGGGTTTTGCTTGATGGCAAAAAGAGAAGGGATTGATGTATTTGGAATTGATTTAAGCAAAGAGCAGATAAAAAAAGCAAAAAAGAGAGGTTGTGAATGCGAAGTTATGGATGTTTGTGATGTAAAGGGGAATTTTGATAGTGGAGTTGCAATTTTTGATGTAATAAATTATTTAGATAAAAAAGAGTTAAAGAGATTTTTTGAGTGTGTAAAAGAGAAGATAAATAGATATTTTATTTTTGATATTAATACTCTATATGCTATGAGTGAGCTTGCAGTTGGTAGTTTGGTAAGGGAAGATGAGAAGAGATTTGGAGTACTTGATAGTGAGTATGAGGATAAAAGACTTATTACGAAAATTACCCTTTTTAAAAAAGATAAAAATTGTTATAAAAAGTATCAAGATAAAATAGTTCAATACTTTTATACTCTTAATGAACTCGAAGAGTTATCAAAAATGGAGCTTATTGAAGTTATTCCTTTTTCTTTGTATGGGAGTGAGGAGGCTGAAAAGCTTATTTTGGTGTTTAAGAAGTGATTATTTTGGTTTGAAATTCTCTTTGCTAACGCAAAACTCTTTTACGAAACATTTTTCGCATTTTGGATTTTTTGCAGTACAAATATACCTTCCAAAAAGTACAAATGCTTGATGAAGCTCATTTAAGTTAGTTTCAAAAGCTTTTGTTAAATCCTCTTCTGTCTCTTTGACTGTTTTTGCATCTGTAATTCCTAAGCGATGAGAAACTCTAAATACATGAGTGTCAACTGCCATTTTATTTGCCCCTTCACTCTCAATTAAGAATACATTTGCCGTTTTATTTCCAACTCCTGGAAGTTTTATTAACTCTTTGTGCTCTTTTGGAATTGAGCCTTTATGCTTTTCTTTTACCATTTTTGCCATTTCTACTAAATTTTTGGCTTTATTGTTAAAAAAGTTGCACGATTTTATTATCTCTTTAACTTCTTCAACATCTGCACACGCTAAACTTTCAATATTTGGATATTTTTCAAAAAGTTTTGGAGTAATTAAGTTTACTCTTTTATCAGTACATTGAGCAGAAAGAATTATTGCAACAAGTAATTCATAATCATTTTTATAATTAAGTTCTGTTTTACTTCCTTTGTAATGAGCTAAAAATCTTTTTTTAATCTCTTCAAGTTCTTTTGGCTTTCTTAAAACCACAATTGCTCCTTAAATGTTTATATCTTAAATATAAACATTTTTGTATAATTGTATCAAAAAGGTTTTTTTATGAAAAAAATTCTAAAAAAAGCAGTAAAAGAAGGAATAATTTCTGAAATGCAAGCCGATAAACTTTATAATTTATCAAAAGAGGAGTCTTTATTTAAAATTTCTAATTTGTTTATATATTTTGGTGGATTGATTGCAATAGGTAGCATAACTTTTTTTATGACTTTGGGGTTTTTATCTTATGGATATTTGGGTGTAATAGTTTCAAGTTTGATTTTTGGAATAGTCTTTTATACAGTTATTGAAAATATTGATGATATTGTGGCAAAAGGAGTATCGGCTACATTTGTTGTTTTTTTAGCTCCTCTTTTTGTTTATGGTGTTTTAGGATATTTGGGATTGTGGGATATAAAAAATTATACTTTGTATTATAAACTTATTAATAAAAATTTTTTAATACTTGAAGTTACGACAATATTATCGGCATTTTTAATGCTTCGAAAAGTTAAATATCCTTTTTTAATATTACCTATTGCCTTTGCTTTGTGGTTTATGTCTATGGATATAGTTGAATTGATTTTTGGAAAATTGACTTTTGAAAATAGAAGGGTTATATCATTAATATTTGGATTTTATACTATTCTTTTGGCATATTATGTGGATAAAAAGTATCAAGATTATTCTTTTTGGCTTTATCTTTTTGGTGTTATGATGTTTTGGGGAGGGTTAACATTTGCTCATAGCAATAGCGAAATTGCAAAATTTTTCTATTTTCTTATAAATATTGGATTATTGCTTATAGGTATTGTTCTTAAAAGAAGAGTATTTTTGGTATTTGGAAGTGTCGGGGTTGTAGTATATTTTGGACATTTGAGTTATCTTTTTAAGGATAGTTTTATTTTTGTGTATGTAGTTACATTTTTAGGGGTATTATTTATTTTAGCAGGTGTTAAATATAAGGAATATGAAGAATCTTTTAGGGAAAAACTTTTATCTGTTAAAATAAATAAAAACTTATTGCTTAGTGTGCTTTTAATATGGCCTTTAATTTATTTGGCTTTTTATATTGGTAAGTTTTCTGTTCAGATAGAAAATAATATTAAAAAAGAAACTGAAAAAAAAGTATATAAGAATAGTAAAAATAGTGAATTAAATGATGAAGTAATTGTTACTGTTAAGTGTAATGAAAAAATTTTTAAAGTTAATAAAATTGTAACAACAGAGATTGTTAATAATATAGAAAAGAAAAAAGTGATTTTTGTATATAAAGACATAATTTTTAATACTTTAAATGATTTTAAAAGAAAATATTGCAATTAAAAACTTGTTATAATAACAAATATTTTAGCAAAGGAGTTAAATGGCTGGACATAATAAGTGGTCAAAAGTAAAACATATTAAGGCAAAAGAGGATGCTAAAAAATCTAAAATATTTACCAAACATGTAAGAGCTATTATGACTGCTGCAAGACAAGGAGGAGGAAATCCTGATAATAATCCAGCACTTCGTCTTGCAATTGAGAGAGCAAAAGCTGACTCTATGCCAATGAGCAATATTCAAAGAGCGATTGATAAAGCAACTGGAAATTTAGAAGGAGTTGTATTAAGTGAAGTAACTTATGAAGGTTATGGACCTGGTGGAGTTGCTATAATGGTTGAGTGTTTGACTGATAATAAAAATAGAACGGTAGCAGAAATTCGCCACGCTTTTAAAAAGGCTGGTGGTAGCCTTGGGACAAGCGGAAGTGTAGCTTGGATGTTTGAGAAAAAAGGAATTATAGTTGTAAATAGAAGCGAAAAAGATGAAGATGTAATGGAAAAGGCTATTGAAGCTGAGGCTGAGGATATTAAAGAGATGGAAGAAGTTTTGGTAATTGAGAGTATGCCAGAGGATTTTAACGCGGTTTTAGAAGCGGTAAATTCAATAGATGGCGTTGAGATTATTGAGAGTAATATTCAATTAACTCCTATTAATTTTAGCGATGTTGATGACGAAACAGCTGAGAAGGTTGAGAGGCTTATAGAAAAGCTTGAAGAGATTGATGATGTTCAAAATGTTATTCATAATATGGCTTAATTGTTCTAATTAAAAAATTAGAGAAATTAG
>JBDONU010000089.1:0-6246 GCA_039831175.1 Nautiliaceae bacterium | reverse complement strand
AATTTCACCATCATCAAGTTTTACCATAACTTCTGGACTACTGCCAGTTAAAATAAAATCTTTATAATCAAGATAAAAAAGATATGGGCTTGGATTTTTACTTCTTAATTTTCTATAAAAAGAGAACCCATCAACATCTGCTTCAATAATTAAGCGATTTGATAATACAATTTGAAAAATATCACCAGCCCTTATATGTTCTTTAGCTTTTTCAACAAGCTCTATAAACTCCTCTTTGCTAAATAAAAGTTTCTCTTTAATCTCACCTTTTATACATTTTAAAGGTTTATGAGTGTAAGTTGAATTAATTAAATCTCTTATTATATAAAGGTATTTTTCATAACCCTTATCGTTAATAACAATAGTCAAAGTAGAGAATTTATGAGAATATCCAATTACAATTTTTGGCCTTATAAAATATAAATCGGGAATATCAATATCATCTTTTAAATTATCCATAACTTTCTTTAAAACTGGTTCAAAAACCTTAACCAAATCATAACCAATATACCCAACAAATCCATCTACAAAAGCAATATTTAGTTTCTGTGAAAGCTCTTTATATTTTTTAAAATTAATCTTTTTAAAATACTCTTTAAAAAACTTAAAAGGATCTTTATTTAAAATATGCTCTTTTTTACCATCAAAATAGTAAGTTTTTTCATTTTTATAAACGACTCTCTCTTTTTCGCCTATAAAAATAAAAGAGTAGTTACCATTTTCATTATGCACCATACTCTCTAATAGCAAAAATCTCTCATCAAAGAGAGATTTAAGCTGATTAAAAATCGCAATTACGCTAAACTCATCAACTAAAAAAGAAGTATATTTCATTAATTAACCTTAGTTAAAATAATAAACGCATCTTTGGAAATATCTTTTCTTACAATCTCTAATGCTTCTTTTGCATCCTTTTTAGAATCAAAAGGACCAATTAAAATCCTTTTTACTTTAATAGTTTTTCCATCTTTTTTAATAACTTTATTGACAATTACATAATTAAACCCATCTTTTTCAATTTTCTTAATAAGTAATTTATCCGCTTTGTGCAATCTAAGAAGCGATGCAACTTGGATATAGTATTTAAATCCAGCATATTTTTGTTTTTCAGCCGGTTTGGTAACTTTTTGTGGCTTAGCGGCCTCTGTCATGGTAGCTGATTTATTAATTTTATTTTGCACGCTTTGCATATTTTCACTCTTGTGAATATTCTCATTCTCTTGGATATTTTCATTTTCTTGCATATTTTTAGGCGTAATATTTTGAGCTACTTGCGTTTGATTGGTTTCATTAACTTCTGCTACTTGTTCACTTTCATTAACTTCGTTTACTACAACATTATTATTCATATCTTGATTATTATTCATATCTTGCTGATTCGTAGCTTCTTGATTTGCCATTTCTTCACTTTGGGTTTCTTGATTTACACCCTCTTGATTTATAGGTTGCTCCTCTACAACATTTTGATTTTGCTCTGTTGCAACATTTTGCTCAGTAGGCATCTGATTTGAAGCTTGATTTTGAGCAGCTTCTTGATTCTCTTGCGCTGGTTGAGGAGTTTCTAAGGTATTATTCTCTACCATACCACTATTTTCAAGAGTTATTACCTGAGGAGTTGATTTTTTCTCCTTATAAACATAAATTCCAAGCCCAATAGCAACAAAAACCGATACTGCAACTCCACTAATAATTAAAAGTTTTTTAAAATTTTGAGGGTCATTAAAATCAAAATTAAAGTTAAATTTTTTCTTTTTTGGTTCTTCTTCATCTAATAGGATCTCTTCTTCAAGAGTAATATTTTCTTTTTCCATTTTTTCTCCTTTTTTTCAAATTTGCCCCAAAAAAAGGGGATTAATAAGTTGGTCTATCATAAATTACAAATTTACTTGCAAGTTCTTTTAGCTCTTTTGCAACTTTATCTTGAAGTTCAAGATTGTAAATATCATCCAAAACATCCGCAATCTTCTCACCAATAAATCTAAACTCTTCTTCTTTCATACCTCTTGCAGTAAGCGCTGGACTTCCAATTCTTATACCGCTTGTTACAAAAGGACTTCTCTTCTCACCTGGTACTGTATTTTTATTAACAGTAATTCCAGCTCTTCCAAGTGCTTCTTCTGCTTCTTTTCCGCTAAACTCTTTATTTAAAAAGCTAACTAATATCAAATGATTATCAGTCCCACCACTTACCAAATCATAACCTCTATTAATTAATACTTCTGCCAAGGCTTTTGCATTTTTCTTAACCTGTTTTGCATAATCTTTCCAACTCTCTTGAAGGTTCATTTTAAATCCAACCGCTTTTGCCGCAATTACATGCACAAGTGGTCCACCCTGAATTCCTGGGAAAATTGCTGAATTGATCTTTTTGGCATACTCTTCGTTGTTTGTAAGGATTAATCCTCCCCTTGGACCTCTTAGAGTTTTGTGAGTTGTAGTAGTAACTACATCACAATGAGGAAAAGGATTTGGATGTTCACCTGCTACTACAAGCCCAGCAATATGAGCAACATCAGCCATCAAAATAGCTCCAACCTCATCAGCAATTTCTCTAAATTTTGCAAAATCAATCTCTCTTGGATAAGCACTTGCCCCACAAACTATCATTTTTGGTTTTACGATTTTTGCAATATCCCTTACTCTATCATAATCAATTCTTCCTGTTTTTTCATCAATTCCATAACTAAATGAGTGATAGTGCTTTCCAGAAAAGTTTACTTTCGCCCCGTGAGTTAAATGTCCTCCATTACTCAAATCCATCCCAAGAAGCTTATCATAAGGCTTCATCAAAGCAACATAAACGGCTGCATTTGCTTGGGAACCTGAGTGAGGCTGCACATTTGCATACTCACACCCAAAAAGTTTTTTAGCTCTATCAATTGCAAGCTGTTCTACCATATCCGCATATTCACATCCACCATAATATCTCTTACCAGGATATCCCTCTGCATATTTGTTTGTAAACACACTCCCCATAGCTTCCATAACTTCTGGGAGGGTAAAGTTCTCACTTGCAATCATTTCAAGATGTTCTGTTTGTCTTTTTAGCTCTTTTTCTAAAATTGAATAAACATCAATATCAAAATCTCTCAAACTCATTATCTCTCCTTTTAGTGAATATCGTCTTTATCTTTAATTTCTTTTTTTGGTTTCATTGTCGGGAATAAAATCACATCTTTAATTGAGTGTGAATTTGTAAGAAGCATCACAAGCCTATCAATCCCTATCCCCTCCCCGGCAGTTGGAGGCATACCATACTGCAACGCACGGATATAATCATAATCCATATCCATCCCCTCTTCATCACCTCTTTTCTTAGCTTCAAGCTGAGCTTTAAATCTCTCATACTGATCAAGAGGGTCATTTAACTCATTAAATCCGTTTGCAATCTCTCTTCCTGCAATAAAAAGCTCAAATCTCTCAGCAAACTCCGGATTTTTATCGCTTCTTCTTGCAAGAGGTGAGATTTCAATTGGAAATTCAGTTACAAAAGTTGGATTAATAAGCTTATCTTCTACAAACTCATCAAAAAGCTCAGCCCAAAGTTTACCTTTGCTATCAATATGCTCCTCAATCTCAATCCCAGCATCTTTTAAATAATTTTTCATCTTTTCAACATCTTCAAGTATCTCTTCTGGAATTTTACCTATATTAATTAACGCATCGCGATAAGTAATTGTTTTCCAATCATTAAAATCAATAATCATATCTCCATACTCTAATTTTTTTGGAAGATTAAGTTTTTCAAATAAAAAGTCAAAAAGCTCACGAGTAAGCTTCATTAAATCTTCCATTGTATGATAAGCCCAATAAAATTCTATCATTGTAAATTCTGGATTATGGGTGTGGTCAATCCCCTCATTTCTAAAATTTCTATTAAGCTCAAAAACAGCTTCAAATCCACCAACAATTAATCTTTTTAAGAAAAGCTCAGGAGCAATTCTAAGGTTCATATCAATATCAAGCGCGTTATGATGAGTCATAAAAGGTCTTGCGTTTGCTCCTCCTACAATTGTATGAAGCATAGGAGTTTCTACCTCTAAAAATCCTTTACTTATAAAAAATTCTCTAACTAAGCTTATAATTTTACTTCTTAACACAAACCTATCACGAGTCTCTTTATTCATAATCATATCAAGGTATCTTTGACGATACTTAGTCTCAACATCTTGAAGTCCGTGGAATTTCTCTGGAAGAGGATGGATAGATTTTGTAAGAATCCTTACATCATCAGCGTGAATTGAAAGCTCCCCTGTTTTTGTAACAAAAGGATATCCCCTTACTTCTACAATATCTCCAACTTCAAGAGTCTTTTTTAAAAGATTAAACTTATCCCCAAGATCATTTTTACTCATATAAACTTGAAGCATTCCACTCTCATCTTCTATTTTAAAAAATGCAGCTTTTCCCATAAGTCTAAGAAACTTAACACGTCCTGCAACTGTAAATTTTCTACTCTCATCTCTTCTATTTTCAAATTCATAAACATCTTTATTTTTTTCTAAAAATTCTTTTATTTTTGTATCTCTTTTAGAGTTGTGGTCATATGGATTAAATCCACTCTCTTTTAACTTATTGGCTTTTTGCATCCTAAGTTTTACATACTCATTTGAAAACATCTAAATCCTTTTTTCAAATTTTAACATTTTTTCATCAAAATCAAGATGCATTACTTCATTGCCAAATTTTACCATAATAGAGCAAAAAAGGCTATTATCACAAACTTTTTTTAGGTTTTTTTTAACCAATTTTATCTGCATATTCAAGGCAATAATAATAGAAAAAATCAAAAACATCTTAAAAGCGCCAAGAAAAAAACCAAGAATTGAATTAATAAGCTGATTACCAGTTTTTGAGAGAATTGTTGAAATTAAAAACCCAAGAAAAGAAAAAGTAAGCCAAATCCCAAAAAAAAGCACCAAAAATCCCATCAAATAAACTCCAGAAGAAGCTGATTTTAGATGAAAAATATATGAGTTTACATATTCTCCAACCGGCAAAGCAAATTTAGTAGCTAAAAAAAATCCCAAAATAAGTCCAATGAATCCAAAAATTTGCTTTATAAATCCAGCAAACCATCCATAAAGCCCGCCAATTAATAGTATTACCAAAATCACAATATCAAAAGTGGACATAAAATCCCTTTAAATTTAATTTTTTGATATTATATACAAAATCAAAAAAGGAGACAAATTGAGATTAACAAAAGAAGACGCAATAGAGTTATTAAACGAAAACTTAATAAAGCTCGGTAAAAAAGCTTATGAAAAAAAATTACAACTCCACCCAAAAAAAATTACCACCTTTATAGTAGATAGGAATATAAATTACACAAATATCTGCTTTATAGATTGTAAATTTTGCGCGTTTTACCGCCACAAAAATGATAAAGATGCATATCTGCTCTCTTTTGAAGAGATTGACAGAAAAATTGAAGAATTACTTGAAATTGGAGGAACTCAAATTCTTTTTCAAGGAGGGGTTCATCCAAATCTAAAAATAGATTATTATGAAAAACTAATAGACCATATCCACAAAAAATATCCTCAAATTACAATCCACGGTTTTTCAGCTCCTGAGATTGATTACATAAGTAAAGCCAGCAAAATCCCAGTTAAAGAAGTTTTAATAAGGCTCAAAGAAAAAGGGCTAAATTCAATCCCAGGAGCTGGGGCTGAAATATTAAGCGATAGGGTCAGAAGAATAATAGCCCCAAAAAAGATAAGCTCAAACAGATGGCTTGAAATCCACAAAGCCGCTCACGAAATTGGAATGAAGACAACCGCTACTATGATGTTTGGAAGCGTTGAAAGAGAAGAAGAAGTAATTGAACATTTTGAGAAGATAAGAAGACTTCAAGATGAAACCGGTGGATTTAGAGCATTTATTATGTGGAGTTTTCAGCCAAAAAATACAGCCCTTTACAAGGAAGGGATAGTAAAACATAAAACCTCATCAAATAGATACCTACGCTACCTCGCAATTGCAAGATTATATCTTGATAATATCAAAAACATACAAAGCTCATGGGTAACCCAAGGAAGTTATATCGGACAGATGGCTTTGTTATATGGGGCAAACGACCTTGGCTCTACAATGATGGAGGAGAATGTCGTAAGAAGTGCTGGGGCTGTTAATAAAATGAATCAAAAAGAGATGATAAGCCTTATAAAAGACATTGGAGAAATTCCAGCCAAAAGGGATACAAACTACAATATCCTAAAAGTCTTTAATTAGACTCCTTTA
>JBDONU010000013.1:0-6251 GCA_039831175.1 Nautiliaceae bacterium | reverse complement strand
GCCTCTTCTTCGCTTATAAGATAAGCCCCAGCTCCATTTGCCTTGCTTCTTCTTTCAAGTTCTTTTAAAATTTCTATCTCTTTTTCATTTTTTGCAACTACAAGTTTTCCGGTTTTATTTACTTTTATGTTTTTGTTTTTACAAAACTCTTTTATAAGCTCATTTCCTTTTGCTGTGAGTTTTGCTTTTAGAGAATCTGTGTTATAATAAAATCCAGCGTGAAGTATCCCGCTATTTCTCCCGCTTGCGTGGAAGGCTTCGTGGGGTTCTTTGTCTATTATGATAACTTCGTCGTTTGGATTTTTTTTTATCCACTCATAAGCCAGACTCATTCCAATAATACCAGCACCAACTACTAAAACTCTCATTTTCTCTCCTTAAAATCCAAGTGTTATAATTTTCCAAAGTTTGTCAATCTCTTTATTATCAAAAAAAATAGTTTTATTCTCTTCAAACAACTCTTTTAATTTCTCCCTCTCAAATCCTCCTGATAATATGCACTTTTCGTGAGCGGGTAAAAAAGCTCTTGCAAGGGCGGTTTTGTTTTTTATCTCTTTTTCACAAAAATAGCACCTATTTAGAGGATGAAGCCTTCCCTCTTTTTTTAAGAGTTTAACATAACTCTCAATCAATACCCTTTTTGCATCCCTAAAAGAGAGTTTTTTTACAATCTCTTCTAACATCTCAAAATAAAAGCTATCCACTCTCTCAACATCAATTAAATGGTTATTTAAAAGCCTAATGAACTCTTTATAAGTTACCATTTTCTCAAAATCCATTAAAAAATCAAAAGGAAGCTGCATAACGCTTCTTAATCTGTTGATGCTAACTAATGTCTCTTCTTCAACAAAATCAATCAAATATCCGGTATTTATATAGCTATGCCTTGCCCCATAAAACCTATAAAGGGTTAATACTTTATCCTTTGTCAAAATCCTAACAACTAAGTCCTCTTCCCTTGCTTTTGCAGTGTGGAGTATAAAACCTCTCATTGTGGAATTATATTAAAAATTTTTGATATAATTTGCCAAATTCGGTCTATAAAGGATATCAATGTCAAAAAAAGCGATTGAGTTTAAAGATAACTGCGGTTTTGGGGTAATTGCAAACATTTATGGAAAATCAACTCATAAAATGGTAGAAGATGCCCTAACTGCTTTAAAAAGGATGATGCACAGAGGTGCGATTGCAGCTGATGGGAAAAGTGGGGATGGAAGTGGGCTTTTGTTTTCAATGCCTGATAAATTTTTTAGAAAAGTAGCTTCTAAGAGTGGAATTGATTTGCCAGAGAAGTTTGGAGTTGGGGTTATTTTTTTAAAGGATGAAAAACACAAAGAGGTTGTAGAGGAGTTTTGTGAGAAGAATGATTTAAAAGTAGTTTTGTGGAGGGAAGTGCCAATTAATACAAATGCCCTTGGGGAGCTTGCACTAAAAACACTTCCTAAAATTTATCATGCTTTTATCGTTCCAAATTCAATCATTGCTACAAAAAGATTTGAGGAGCTTTTATATTTAACAAGAAAAGAGATTGAAAACACAATTGATGATAAAGATTTTTACATTCCAACTTTTAGCTCAAAAAAGGTAGCCTACAAAGGCTTGCTTATGCCAAACCATATAAAAGAGTTTTATCCGGATTTGGAGGATAAAGATTTTGAAGTTTATTTTGCTTTGTTTCACCAAAGATTTTCAACAAACACTCTTCCAGAATGGAGACTTGCCCAGCCTTTTAGATTTATTGCTCACAATGGGGAGATTAACTCAATTCAGGCAAACAGAATTAACTCTTTAATAAAAAGTGAGAGTATCAAAAGCAAAGTTTTTAGCGAAGAGGAGTTAAAAAGGCTTTTGCCAATTGTAAGGTTTGATGAGAGTGATAGCAGCTCACTTGATAGGATGGTTGAGTTTTTGATTATGAATGGAATGGACTTTTTTAAGGCAATTCGTGTTTTAATTCCTATGCCTTGGCAAAATGCCCCATATCTTGATAGTGAGCTAAAAGCTTTTTATGAGTATTTCTCAACCCGCTTTGAAGCGTGGGATGGACCGGCTGCTGTTAGTGTTAGTGATGGAAGATATATAGCCGTTGTGCTTGATAGAAACGGGCTAAGACCGGCAAAATATATTATCACTAAAAGTGGGGATATTTTAATTGCGAGTGAATATGGAGTTTTGGATATTGCAGATAGTGAAGAAGTGGTAGAAAGAGGGAGACTTCAATCAGGTCAGATGATAGGGGTTGATACAAAATTTGGGGTTGTGCTTAAAAACAAAGATATTGATGAGTATTTAAAATCGTCAAACCCTTATACAAAATGGTTAAATGAGCATATGATTTATCTTCAAGAGTATATTGAAAATCCTTATGCGATTGATGATAAGATTGAAGTTGAGGATTTGGTGCACAAACAAAGGTTTGCCGGAATTACGCGTGAAGTTATTAGTGAAATGATTAAACCTATGATAAACGACGCAAAAGAACCAACCGGAAGTATGGGGGATGATACTCCGCTTGCTGTATTTAGCGATTATCCATACAGAAGCTTTAATGACTTTTTCCGTCAAAAATTTGCCCAGGTTACAAATCCTCCAATTGATCCTCTAAGAGAAAAGATTGTTATGAGTCTTAACACAGGCTTTGGGGAAATTCACAATATTTTAGATGAAGCACCAGAACATGCTAAAAGAATAAAAACAACAACTCCAATCCTAACCCAAACAAAACTTGAAGTTTTAAAAAGTTTTGGGGATGAGTCTTCTCCAAGATATGAGAGTGATTACAAAAATAAGGAATACTCAACCGCTTATAGCGGAAATTTAAAAGAGGCGTTAGAAAAACTTACCGATAAGATTGTTGATGATGTGAAAAATGAGGGGGTTAGGATAATCTTTTTGCAGGATAAAGAACTTAGCAAAGATAAAAAAATTATACCAATGGCAATGGTTATTGGAAGACTTCACAAAAAATTGCTTGATAACAAAGTTAGACACTTAACAAGTATAGTAGCTGAAACTCTTGAAGTTACAACTCCTCATGATGCTGCTGTTATGATTGCATATGGGGCAAGTGCGATTTATCCATATCTTCTTTTTAAAACAACTTGCGATTTGTGCGATAGTATGGGAATAAGCAGGGATGATGCACTCTTTAATGTTCACTCAGCCCTTAACAAAGGGATTTTAAAAATTATGTCAAAAATGGGTATTTCAACAATTGCAAGTTATAGAAACTCAGCCCTTTTTGATATTATCGGATTTAGTGAGGAAGTGAGGGATGAGTGTTTTATTGGAAGTAAGACTCTTTTACCAGGGCTTACATATGAAGATATTGAGAGAAAAATTGAGATTAAACATAAAGAAGCCTTTAAAGAAGATAAGCTTGAAGCTGGCGGGGTTTATAAGTTTAGAAAAGATGGGGAGTATCACGAAATTACTCCTTTGGTTGTAAAAGCTTTTAAAAAGATGCTTGATGGGGATAAGAGTGATTATGAGGAGTTTAAAAAGTTAGTGGAAAACCGCCACCCAACTTATGTGAGGGATTTTCTTGAAATAAAATCCAATAAAGAACCAATCTCTATTGATGAAGTAGAGCCAAAAGAGAATATCATTAAAAGATTTATCGGTGCTGCTATGAGTATCGGGGCACTTAGCAAAGAGGCTCACGAAGTACTTGCACAAGCACTCAACCGCCTTGGTGCAAGAAGTAATTCAGGTGAGGGTGGGGAAGACCCTGTTAGAAATAAAACGATAAAACAGAGTAAAATTCGCCAAGTTGCAAGTGGGCGCTTTGGGGTAACACCAGAATACCTTGTAAATGCAGAAGAAATTCAAATCAAAGTAGCCCAAGGTGCAAAACCTGGTGAAGGTGGGCAGCTTCCTGGATTTAAAGTAACAACTTATATTGCAAAACTTCGTCACACAACCCCTGGCAAAACACTAATAAGCCCTCCGCCTCATCACGATATCTACTCAATTGAGGATTTGGCTCAGCTTATTTTTGACTTAAAGCAGATTAATCCTAATGCAAAGGTTAGCGTAAAACTTGTATCAACTGCTGGAGTTGGGACAATTGCAGCAGGAGTTGTAAAAGCGTATGCTGATCATATTGTAATTAGTGGAAGCGAGGGGGGAACCGGTGCTGCTGCCATTACTTCAATCCGTCACGCCGGAAATCCTTGGGAGCTTGGACTTATTGAAGCTCATAACTCACTAAAAGAGAATCATCTTAGGGAGTTTGTAAGCTTAGAGACTGATGGCGGGCTTAAAGTTGGAAGGGATGTAATTATTGCAGCATTACTTGGGGCTGAATATTATGCGTTTGGGACTGCACTTTTGATGGCAGTGACTTGTATCTTTTGTAGGCAGTGTCAAACAAACAGATGTCCCGTTGGAATTACAACCCAAGATGAAGAGTATAGGGCAAAATTTAAAGGTGCGGTTGATGGAGTGATTAAGTATCTTACATTTTTGGCTGAGGATGTAAGAGAATATCTTGCTAAAATGGGGTATAAATCTTTGGATGAGATTATCGGGAAAAATTATCTTTTGACTAAAAAAGAGCATCCTCTTGCTGATAAACTTGATTTTTCTAAACTCTTTGAGTATGTTGAGGGGATTGATACCAAACAAAAAGAGAATGAACCTTTTGATAAGAATGAGTTTGAAAAAGAGTTATTAAAAGAGGTAATGGAGACAATCAAAAATCCAAATCACAAATCGGTTGTAAAAGCCAAAATTACAAACCTAAACAGAAGTTTTGGAGCCTTAACAAGTGGGGTAATTGCAAAATATTACGGAGATAAAGGGCTTCCAGAAGATAGCATAGTTTATAAGCTTGAAGGAATTGCGGGACAGAGTTTTGGAGTGTTTTTAAGCAAAGGAATGACCCTTGAATTAAAAGGGGTTGCGAATGATTATGTCGGAAAAGGTATGGCTGGTGGAAAAATTATCATAACTCCTAAAAAAGAAGGAGCTGCTGCTGGTAATACATGTTTATATGGAGCAACTGGTGGTAAACTGTTTGTAGCAGGGGTTGTTGGTGAAAGATTTGGTGTTAGAAATTCTGGGGCAATTGCCGTAATTGAGGGATGTGGGGATCATCCTTGTGAATATATGACAGGTGGAGAGGTGATTATCCTTGGTGAGACTGGAATTAACTTTGGTGCTGGGATGACTGGTGGGGTTGCTTTTGTATATGATAAAGCTCACAATTTTGTGGATAAAATAAACCCAGAGCTTATTGAGATAAGAAGAATTGACATTGATGAAAATGAAAAACCAAAACTTTACCTTAAAAAAAGATTAATAGAATACTACAACGCAACAGGAAGTAAAAAGGCTAAATTTATCTTAGATAACTTTAGAAGCGAAGTGAGACATTTTTGGCTTGTAACACCAAAAGACAACCGCCCACCACTTGATCCTAACGATATGGACTAAGAAGAGAGGAGATTCTCTTCTTTTGAAATTAAAGCCATTAAAGAGTGGAGCAGGTATAAAGCCCTCCCAGAAATACTACCAAAGAGATTTATTTCTTAACCGGGTGGGTATCTATTATTTCAGCGTCAATTATGTCGCCTTTATTGGCAGGTGTGTTTGGTTGTTGGTTTTGCATCTTTTTTCTCATTGCAAAAAATAAAATAAGTCCAAATACTGCAAATATTATAAAAAAAATTCCAAAAAACAGAAATTTAAAAAATCCTCCAATAAATCCGAAAAACCCTTTTGCACCGGCCGCTTTTGCTCCAAACCCCTTCATTCCCATTCCCATATGTTTCATTAACTATCCTTATTTTTATTATAATAATCAAAAAAGGTTAATCATGGATGAATTCATAACAAACCTAAAACTCGCTGGAGGAGAGGTTTTAGAAGAAATTCCAGATGGATGGTATGTGAGTGAGACTGAGTTTGGAGTTATGGAAAACGGGGCTGTTTGGGTTAGAGATTATAAAAAAGAGCTTTTTTTAAGCGAAAAAGTTGCTGTAAAGATGCCAAAAAAGTTTGTAAAAACTGTGCAAGAGGCTGTGGAGTTGATTGAGAGTCCTGGGCTTTTTATCTCAGGTCCAAGCAAAACGGCTGATGTTGAGAGTTTTTTGGTGTTTGGAGCACACGGACCGATTAGGTTTGGAGTTATATTTGACAAAAATTTGTAGTTAGGGTATATTAAGATAAAAAAGGTCTTTTATGGATAAAAAATTTGATGAGATGAGTATAAAAGAGAAAATTGAGGCAATTGAAGAGGTGGTAAA
>JBDONU010000059.1:0-21990 GCA_039831175.1 Nautiliaceae bacterium | reverse complement strand
TCTCCATTATACATTCCGCGAAATTGAGGCAAAGATACATGAGATTCATCTACTATCACTAAATAAGGCTTTTCTTTTATCTCAAAATAATCAAGTAAAGAGTAAGGTGTCTCTCCTTCTTTTTTGCACGTTAGATGTCTTGCGTAGTTTTCTATTCCTTTGCAAGTTCCCGTTGTTTCAAGCATTTCAAGGTCAAATTCAGTTCGTTGTTTTAATCTTTCATACTCTACCATCTTGCCTTTTTCTTTAAATTCACTTAATCTCTCTTTTAGTTCTTTTTCAATACTCTTAATTGTTTTACTTAATCTCTCTTTTCCTACAATAAATTGATTTGCCGAATAGATTGTAATCTCTTTTGGTTCTTTTAATTTTTGCTGGGTTAAGTAATCTAATATCAAAATTCTCTCAACTTCATCTCCAAAAAATTCAACTCTTATAAATTCATCTTCTAAATAACTTGGAAAAATATCAATTATTTCCCCATTTACTCTGAATTTTCCCCTCTCAAAAAATTTATCATCTCTTGTATAGCCCATACTAAGAAGTCTATACATAAGTGCTTTTTGCTCTATCTCATCTCCTATTGTTAGTTTTAATACCATTTTTTTATATTCTCTTGGGTCTCCAAGCCCATAGAGTGCTGATACACTAGCTACTACAATAACATCATCATATTCAAGTAAACTTGCCGTTGCACTACTTCTTAGTCTCTCTAACTCTTCATTAATTGATGCATCTTTTTCTATAAATAAATCTTGCCTTGGTAGGTAGGCTTCTGGCTGATAATAATCATAATAGCTTATAAAATATTCAACGTGATTATTTGGGAAAAACTCTTTAAATTCAGAGTAAAGCTGAGCTGCAAGTGTTTTATTGTGAGTTAGGATAAGAGTTGGCATTTTTAGGTTTTTTATTATATTTGCCATAGTAAAAGTTTTACCGCTTCCCGTAACTCCAATTAAAGTGTTATAGCGGCTTCCTTTTTTTATGCAGTTAGTTATCTTTTTTATAGCTTGTGGCTGGTCTCCTGTTGGTTTAAAAGCTGAATTTAATTTGAACAATTTGCTCCTTTTTTATATAATTATATCAAAGTTAACCTAATATTAAAAATAAAGGATAAAAAATGGATATCTTTTCTCAATTTACAAAAAAGATTGACGAGCTTTTAGAGACTTATGAAAAGTTGGAAAAGGAGAATATTAAATTAAAAGAGGAAAACGAAAAATTAAAATTTGAGCTTGATAACTGCAAAACGAAACTTGAAGAAAAAGAGTCTGAGCTTATGGAGTGCAAGGAGCAAATAGCAATTAAAGAACTTGAACTTGAAGAAGTATTGGCAAAAATTGAGGCGATTCTTAAAAGATGAAAAAAGTGACGATTTCTGTAATGGGAGAAAAGTTTGAAATAGAACTTGAAGATGAGTTTTTTGAGTTTGTTAAGGATGATTTGGCAAAAGTTCAAAAAATGACTCCAAAAGAGCTTTTGGTTTTTGTATTGGAAAAAAATAAAAGAGAGTTTGAATTAACAAAAAGAGTTGAAAAAATTCTTAACATATTGGAGAAAGAATGAAAAAAGCTTTTACTATGATAGAGCTGATTTTTGTAATTGTTATTTTAGGAATTTTAGCGGCTGTGGCGATTCCAAGATATTTTGCAGTAGGTCAGCACGCACACGAGAGTATATTGATCTCTTTTGTAAGGACTTTGAATAGAACAACGGGAGAGGATTTGTGGGGTAGGAGTATGAGTGAAGGGAAAAAGGGAGATATTACCCATTTAGCTCCTGTTGAGGATGCTAAATTTCTTAGTAAATATATCCAAATTCCAAAAGAGATTAATGCAAGTAGTATTGATTTGACAAAGTGTGGAAATGGAGAATATAAAACGGTTATGGTAGCTAACCCAAAAGTTGCTGGGGGAGAATATAATATTACTTGCAAAAACGGCACAAGTGTTAGTGCTCCGTATTTTAGACTTATAAGAATAAAAGACAACAGAATTTTAGTAACAAGAGATTAAATTAAAAAAAACATTAAAAAACATTAAAAAACATTAAAAAAACATTAAAAATCTTGACTTAAAATAGTTTTAGTGATATAATTTTAATAACTTTAAACAAAAGGAGTCGCAATGAAAAAAGCGTTTACTATGATTGAATTAATTTTCGTAATCGTAATTTTAGGTATCTTAGCAGCAGTTGCGTTGCCAAAATTTATGGGTGTTGCAAAACAAGCACACGAAGGTAACTTAAAAAGTTTTATTGGAACTTTAAATAGGACAGTTGGACCTACTTTATGGAGTACGTCAATTGCAAAAGGTAAAAATGGAGATATCTCTTACATGGATTTAGAGTATCAAAATGGAAGTGGAAATTTAACTCAATATGTTGATGTTCCAAAAGAGATTAAAAGAATTGACCTTGGTAAGTGTGATTCACCTACTCAATGGAAAATTGTTGGGTATGCAGATCAAGGAGTAGCTGGTGCTAATTACTTTATTGCATGTATTGATGGTAATGCAAATCAATCACCAAAATTTTCCCTATTTAAACAAGAAAAACCATCAACTGAGTTAACTGATAGTGACTTAGGTGATGCAAATACTACTCAAATTACTGCTAATCCAGCTAAATTTGGTAGCGATAAAGAAGGTACTCTTATTAAATAAGGTTTATAGTTGAGACTTTCTTTTACTTTAATTGAACTTATCTTTGTAATAGTTGTTATTGGGATTTTAGCGGGGGTAGCTCTTCCTCGCTTATTTCCTACAATTGATGAAGCTAAAATCACAAAAGCAAAGACTGAGATTGCTTCAATAAAGAGTGGAATTTCTTCTAAATTCTCTCAAAATATTATGGCGGGTGAGATTGATATCTGTCCAGAGGTTGAAAAATCAACAAGTGATAGCTATTTATTTGAGAATGTATTGTCTACTCCTATTAAAGAGAATAATGGGGAAGTTAAGTGGATTTTGGATGGTAATGATTCTACTGATACAAATTATACTTTGACAATTGGTGATAAAAGTGCAAAATTTATTTATGAAAAAAACGCTACAAAGAATTGTCCATTTATTTGTCAAGGGGATGCTGATTTTTGTCAACAATTAACTCAATGAATTTTTATAAAGTAGCTATCCTTTCTTCTCCTTTCTCTTTTACCTACAAATCCAATAAACTTTTTAAAAAAGGTGATGTTGTTGAAGTTGAACTTAGAAACTCTAAAAAACTTGGGATTGTTTTAGAGAGAGTTAATGAACCTGAGTTTGAGTGTAAAGAAATTTTAAGAAAAGTTTATCAACTTGATAAGAGATATATGAAAATTATTGAATTTATAAGTTTTTATTACTTCTCTTCAATAGGGGAGGCTGGGGGACTTTTTTATTTTGGAGATAAGGGAAATAAAGAAATAGATAAAATAAAAGTTGATATCTCTTTGACTCCTTTGCAAAAAGAGGCTTTTGAGTTTGTTAAAAAAAATGATGTTTGTGTTCTTTTTGGAGATACGGGAAGTGGGAAAACTGAGATTTATATCAAACTTATTGAGAATGCCTTAAATTTAAATAAGGATGCCCTTTTTTTGTTACCAGAAATTGCAATTACCTCTCAAATGGAAAAAAGACTCAAAAAGTACTTTGGTTCTTTGGTTGAGATCTGGCATAGTAAGATTAGCAAGAAAAAAAGAGAAGAAATTGTCAAAAAACTTTCAAAAAGAGAAATTAGGGTAATTGCCGGAGCAAGAAGTGCTTTGTTTTTGCCTTTTAATGATCTTGGGCTTATTATTGTGGATGAGGAACATGATGATAGCTACAAATCTGAACAAAAACCAAAATATAACGCAAAAGATTTAGCTATCTTTTTTGGAAAGGTACTTGGAGCTAAGGTTGTACTTGGGAGTGCCACTCCGCTTGTTGGTGATTTGTATAAGTTTAATTCTTTTAGGCTAAAAGGGACTTTTTATAAAACTAAAAAGACTCTCTATTTTAGGGAGCGATTTGATGAATTTATTATTTCTAAGATAAAAGAGAAGCTTGAAAGTAGTAAACAAGTAATTGTATTTGTGCCAACTCGTGCAAATTTTAAGTATATGATTTGTAAAGAGTGTGGAGAGGCTATTAAGTGTAAGTATTGCGATGTGGGGATGAGTGTACACTCTCAAAATAGGATGCTTAAATGTCATTACTGTAATTATACGATGCCAATTCCAGACAGATGTCCAAATTGCGGGGGAAGTGAGTTTTTAAATGAGAGAAAAGGGAGTAGTGAGATTGTAAGGGAGCTTAGGGAGATTTTTAAGGAAGCTGTAATTGAAAAATTTGATAGGGATGTTATAACTTCAAAAACGCGTATTGATAAGCTTTTAAAAAGATTTGCAAATAAAGAGATTGATATTTTGGTGGGCACTCAGATGCTTGCAAAAGGGCACGATTATCCAGATGTGGCTTTGAGTGTTGTTTTGGATATTGATTTTTTGTTAAATAGTGCCGATTTTAGGGCAAGAGAGAGGGCTTTTTCTTTGGCGGTGCAGGTAGCTGGAAGAGCTGGGAGGAGAGAAGATGGGGAAGTTATTATTCAGACTCTGAATAAGGAGTTTTTTAACAGAAGCTATGAAGAGTTTTATGAGGAGGAGATTGTATTTAGGGAGGCTTTGAATTATCCTCCATTTAGCAGGCTTTGTAAAGTTGAGTTTAGCGATAAACAAAAAGAAATAGCAAAAAGAAATCTTGATGAGTTTATTGAGTGTATTGGTAAAAGAGAAGAGTTAATAGGCTTTGGAGAGGCTCCAATTTTTAAACTCCAAGGCAAATACCGCTATTATGCTCTTTTTAAAGGTAAAAATCTTCATAAAATAATCTATCCGTGTATTGATTTATTAAAAGCCAAGGTGGATATGGACCCGGTTAGTTTTGTTTGAGTTTTTTTGGGTCTATTGCTACTTTATAATCTGGGTCGTCTTCTTCATAGGTACAGTATGGTCCTGCAACTTCAAGAAGTTTTTTACATTCATTGCTTAGATGTCTTATAGTTAGTTTTTTTCCAGCATCAAGATACTTTTTTGTGATTTTATCAATTGCTTCAACTCCGCTGCTATCCATAACGCGAACATTTTTAAAATCCATTACCACTTCATTAGGGTCGTTTTTTACATCAAAACTCTCAATAAAGCTTCTGCTGCTCCCAAAAAATAGAGGTCCTTCAAATTCATATATTTTTTTATTGCCTTCCTGATAAGTTTTATAATAAACTTTTGCGTGTTTCCAAGCAAATACAAGGGCTGATATTATAACCCCGCTTATTACTGCAATTGCAAGGTCTGTAAAAATTGTAATTAGGGTAGTTACTATTAAAATAAACGCGTCTTCTTTTGGAATTCTTTTTAGTTTATCAATACTTGCCCACTCAAATGTTGCGATACTTACCATAAACATAATTCCAATTAATACTGCAAGTGGTATTTTTTCTATCGAGTTTGATAAAAAGACTACAAATAGAATAATTAATATAGCAGCACTAATCCCACTAAGTCTCCCACGTCCTCCTGATGTGTGGTTAATAATAGTCTGGCCTATCATTGCACATCCAGCCATTCCTCCAAACATTCCACTTACTGCATTCCCAGCTCCAAGTGCTTTTGCTTCTTTATTACCATTTCCTCTCTCACCACTTAACTCTTCTAAAACTTCAAGGGTTAATAAAGATTCAATTAATCCCACAAGTGCCATAATTATCGCATAAGGCAAAACTATCTTTAAAGTTTTAAGGTTTAGAGGAACATCTGGGAAATGAAAGCTTGGAAATTCTCCTTTTATATGTGCTAAATCACCAATAGTTTTTGTATCTATATGAAAGCCCCATACAATTGCAGTAATTATAAGAATTGCTCCAAGTCCGGCTGGAATTGCTTTTGTAAATTTAGGAAGAAAGTACATTATTGCCATAGTAAGTGCTACTAAAATATAAATCCAAAAACTCTCTCCTTTGAAAAACTGAAATTGAGAATAAGCAATTACAATAGCAAGCCCGTTTACAAATCCATAGACTACCGGCATTGGTACAAGACGGATAAACTTCGCAAAACCAAGTAACCCTACCAAAATTTGAATAATCCCAGCAAGTATGGCTGCAAGATAGAGGTATTCTATCCCGTATTTTTGCACAAGAGATACTACAACCACTGCAACACTCCCAGCAGCTCCACTTATAAGCCCGGGTTTGCCTCCAAATGCTGCTGCAATAAGCCCTAAAATAAAAGCCGTATAAAGCCCAACAACCGGAGATACTCCGGCAACAAACGAAAAAGCAATAACTTCTGGGATTAGAGCAACTGATACAACAATACCGGCTAATATGTCGTTTTTAATGTTTTTTGAGTTATAATTTTGTAAAATTTTTAAAAACAAGTTTTTTCCTTTAATTTAAAAAGCGAATTATATCAAAAGGTTTAAGATGGAGAGCAAATACTTTACAAACAAGGATGAAGATTTTTTAAAAGCGAGCGATTTGGTGATTTTTTATAATTCTAAGCCAAAAAAGCTTACAAAGGATTTTGTGGTGATTGGGGGAAGGGAGGAGTTTTCAAAGGTTGATATTCCAAAAAGTTCAAAAAAACTTCCTTTGCTTCTTGCAAGGCTTGCGTATGTTTTTGAGGTGTATGATGAGAAGTTAAAAGATGATATGGAATTTGAGGATTTTGTTGAGGGAGTCTTAAAGTCTGTTAGGGTTAAAAAGGAGATCAAAGCTCATAATACCACTCTTGAAGAGGTTGGGGGAGTTTTGTATCTTATGGATAAGGCAAAAAAGATTAGCGTAATTGTTGGAGATGTGGATGAAGAGGAGATGGAAAATTTGATAAGTTTTTTGAATATGTTTGGAGATAAGGTTGGAGTTTTTAGTAAAAAAGAATTTGATTTGGATTTTCAATTTTATGGAATATAAGGAGAGAGAATGTATCTTTTAAATACTTACAATAGATTTGATGTGGAGTTTGTAAGAGGTGAGAGTGCTACTTTGTGGGATAAAGATAATAATGATTATATAGACTTTACAAGTGGAATTGGAGTTGTGAGTGTTGGGCATGGGAATATTCGCCTTGCAAATGCAATATGTAATCAGGCAAGAGAAATTATCCATATCTCAAACCTTTATAGAATACCCCCACAAGAGAAGCTGGCTGAGGTTTTGGTTAAAAAAAGCGGGATTGATGGAGGGGTGTTTTTTTGCAATAGCGGGGCTGAGGCAAATGAGACTGCTCTTAAAATTGCAAGAAAGTATGGAGAGGTTAATGGAGAGATTAAAAGATATAAAATAATTACCCTTAAAAATTCATTTCACGGGAGAACCATCTCAACTCTAAAAGCAACAGGTCAGCCAAAATTTCATCAATATTTTGGACCGTTTCCTGATGGATTTACATATGCTGAGGATATAAAGGATATTTACAATAAAATTGATGATAAGACAATTGGAGTAATGATTGAGCTGATTCAAGGGGAAGGTGGGGTTAATCCTTTTGATAAAAAAGAGATTCAAGAATTGGCTGAATTTTTAAAATCAAAAGATATTTTACTTATTGTAGATGAGGTTCAAACAGGTATTTACCGCACGGGTGAATTTTTAGCAAGTAATTTATATGAGATAAACCCAGATATTGTAACTCTTGCAAAAGGACTTGGTGGAGGAGTTCCTATTGGTGCTGTAATTACAAGACTAACTGATGTATTAAGCCCTGGGGATCATGGAAGTACATTTGGAGGAAACTATCTTGCTACAAGAGCATCTCTTGAAGTTATTAAGATTTTGGATGAGTATTATGAAAGCGGGCAGCTTAGAGAGACAATAGAGTATTTTGAAGGTAGGCTTCTTGAAATTGCAAGAGAATTTCCTTTGTTTGAGAGTATTAGCGGATATGGGCTTATGAGGGCGTTAAAGGCATATGGTAAAGAAATAAGGGATGAAATTGTTAAAAAAGCGTTTGAGAATAAGGTTTTAGTATTAAAGGCAGGCGATAAATCAGTTAGGTTTTTACCTCCTCTTACAATTACAAATCAAGAAATTGATGAGGGGTTTGATAGATTTAAAGAGGCGTTAAGGGGAGTGAATTGAAAAAACTTTTTTTGCTTTTGCCTCTTTTTCTTAACGCTTCAATTTTGAGCGATATTAAAAATAAAGAGTTTAGTATTGATAAGCAAAAGAGTATAAAAGAGGCAAAAGAGACTAAAAATTCTTGGATAAATCCCATTATGCTCCAATCTTCAATTACAAAAGATACAATCCAAGATATCGTGACGACAACAAAGCAAATCTTAGTTTCAATAAATCAGCCAATTTTTAAAAGCGGGGCGATTTATTACTCAATAAAATATGCAAAATATTTAAAAAAGTACAATTTAGATCAAATTGAGCTTCAAAGAAGAGCCCTTATTAAGCAAGCGTATGATTTAGTTTATGATTATAATATCGCGCTTTTAAATAAAAAAATCTTAAAGCTTCAAATTGATAATGCAAAGATTGATGTTGAGAGGAAAAAAGAAGCCTACTTAAATGGGACAGGAGATTCAAGCCAGCTTGATAATGCCATTTTAAATCTTAACTCTTTAAAACTTAGTTTGGAGGATATGAATTCAAATTTGGCTCAAATTGAGTACTCTTTTAAAAAACTTTCCAATTTGGATATTAAGAAAGTAAAGCTTCCTTATTTGAAGTTAATTTCAAAAGATAAATTTGTTAGTGAGAATCTGGATTTAAAAGCTCAAAGGGCGTTTGCAAAGAGTAATAAGTATCTTTATAAGATGAATATTGGAAATTCTTTGGTGACAATTTCATTAAATGGTAGCTATAACTATCAAGAAATTACCAATAAATTTCAAGATAGCAAAAATAATTATTATACTATTTCTCTTAGTGCTTCATTTCCAATTGATATTAACGCTAAAACAAGGATTGAGAAGAGCAAATTATCTTATATAAAGTCAAAGCTTTTAATAGAAGATACTAAAAATTCTATTATTCAAGATTACAATTTAATTTTGTCTCAGATAAAAACCTTAAAAAGAAAGTTAAAAATTTACGATGAAAATATTAAAATTTATGATAACTTAATAAACACAACGCAAGAATCAATAAAAGCCGGAAACGCAACACCACTTGATTTAAAAATCCTTAAAAATTCTAAAATGGCGGCTGTTTTAAATAAGAGAATTGTAAATCTTCAAATCCAAAAAAATCTTTTAAATCTTTATTATAAATTAGTTTCTTTTAGTAACAAAAGATAATAAAGCCTTTTCCTTTTTGGGTTTTTAATATAAGTTTTTGTTATAATGGGAAAATTTTTATTTAAAGGAGTGAGATGAAAGTAGATGTTTTAATAGTTGGAGCCGGGGGTGCTGGACTCTATGCTGCCTTAAGTGCTGTAAAAGAGAATAAAGATTTAAATATTGCGGTTTTAAGTAAAGTTTATCCAACTCGCTCTCACACAGGAGCAGCCCAAGGTGGGATTAATGCGGCTTTGGCAAATGTGGACCCGACTGATAATGAAGAACTTCATACTTTTGATACTATCAAAGGGAGTGATTATCTTGCAGATCAAGAGGCGGCAAAATTTATGTGTTATGAAGCTCCAAAGATTATTAGAGAGATGGAGCATATGGGAGTTCCTTTTAGTAGGCTTAATAATGGAAAAATAGCACAAAGACCTTTTGGTGGAGCAAGTAAAGATAGAACTTGTTATAGTGCTGATAAAATGGGACATGTAATGCTTCATACTTTATATGAACAGTGTATTAGAAATGATGTTAAATTTTTAAATGAATGGTTTATGTTAAATATTGTTCATAATGGTAAAAGGGCAATAGGAGTTACTGCAATTAATATTGCAACAGGAGAGATTGAATTAATAAGAGCAAAAGCGATTATTTTAGCTACTGGTGGGCATAGTAGAATTTATTGGGGATATACTTCAAATGCCCTTGGATGTACAGGAGATGGAACGGCAGCAGCACTAAGAGCTGGGCTTCCACTAAAAGATATGGAATTTTTACAATTTCACCCAACAGGGCTTAGAAAATCGGCAATCTTAGTAAGCGAAGCTGCAAGAGGTGAAGGTGGACATCTTATAAATGCACTTGGTGAGAGATTTATGAAAAAATACGCACCTGAGAAAATGGAACTTGGACCAAGAGATTTAGTTAGTAGAAGTATTATGACAGAAATTAGAGAAGGTAGAGGTTTTAAGGATGAAGAAGGAAGAGAGTATGTGCATCTTGATTTAACTCACCTTGGGGCTGAGAAGATTAAAGAGAGACTTCCTCAAATTAGAGAACTCGCAATAGATTTTGAAGGTATTGACCCAATAAGAGAGCCAATTCCAATTAAGCCAACAGCTCACTATGCAATGGGTGGAATTCACACAAATGTAAAATGCGAAACTCCAATTGAAGGAATTTATGCAGCCGGTGAGGCTCAGTGTGTGAGTGTTCATGGAGCAAATAGACTTGGAGGTAATAGCTTACTTGATATTGTTGTATTTGGTAATGTAGCTGGTAAAGAAGCGGTAAGATATGCAGAAGGAACAGATTTTGCAAGTGGTGGAGAAGAGAAATTAAAAGAAGATATTGAGTTTATTCAAGAGCTTATGAATAAAGAGAGTAAAGAGACTCTTGGTGATTTAAGAGATGAGCTTGGTGAGATTATGTTTAGACATTTTGGAGTATTTAAAAACGAAAAAGAGATGCAAGAAGGGTATAATAAACTAAAAGACTTAATTGATAGAGCTAAGAAAAATCTTGGAGTTGAGGATAAATCAAAAGTATTTAACCTTGATTTGCAATCAACACTTGAATTTTTTAATCTTCTTGAAATTGCGGATGTATTAGCATATGCTTCACTTCAAAGAAAAGAATCACGCGGTAGTTTTTATAGAGATGATTATCCAAAAAGAGACGATGAAAATTACTTATACCATTCAATGATTACAAAAAATGAGGATGGTAGCTTTAATTATGAAAAGGGTGAAGTAGATATTAGTCTTTATAAACCTGCTGAGAGAAAATATTAATCACTTTAAGGTGGGATTTTCTCACTTTGAAGTGGTCTCCCGGGCGGGATTTGAACCCACGACCTTCGGATTAGGAATCCGACGCTCTATCCAACTGAGCTACCGGGAGATTAATTGAAATTATAGCAAATTTTAGAAAAATTATATAAGATAAAATTTGTCTTTTTAAGAAAAATTTGTGATATAATAAAGCTTAAAGGAAGGGCGATGAAAAAAATTAAATACACAGCAAAAATTAAAAGATTTAATCCAGAGACAAAAGAGTCTTTTTGGCAAGATTTTGAAGTTGAGGTTGAAGATAGCTTAACTGTGCTTGAACTTTTGATGTATATTAAAGATAAAATTGACCCAACTCTTACATTTAGAGCATTTTGTAGGAGTGCAATTTGTGGAAGTTGCGCAATGATTATAAATGGAAGAGCCGGACTTGCTTGTAAAATTCAAGCAAAAGATAAAATTAAAAATGGCGTAATTAAAATTGAGCCTTTAAATCATTTGCCAGTAGTAAGAGATTTGGTAGTTGATCAAGAACCAGCATTTGAGAAACTCAAAAAAGTAAAACCATACCTTGTGCCTGATCCAAAGGTTGTGCCTGATAATAATAAAGTTGAGTCACTTGTACTTCCAGAAGAATTTGCAAGATATGATAAACAAACAGATTGTATTTTGTGTATGGCGTGTTATGGTCAGTGTAACGCATTAGAAGGTGATGAGAAGTATCTTGGACCATTCCAGCTAACAAAAGCATTTAGGTTTATTATGGATACAAGAGATGGAGTGGATGTTGAAGAGAGAGTAAAACTAACAGAAGAAAATGGAATCTGGGAGTGTGTTCAGTGTCAGATGTGTCTTGCGGCGTGTCCAAAAGGAGTTAAACCAGCAGAAGATATTCTTGAACTTAGAAGAATTGCAAAAGATACCGGTGAAGAAAATATTGCTACAAGAAGAGCTAAATTCTGGTTTGCAACTGTATTTGAGACTGGACAAATTGATAAATGGCATCTTCCAGAAGTTGCGTTTGGAGATGAAAAAGGAGAGGCTATTACTAAGAAACTCGAAGTTGAGTTTAGAAGCAGAGGTATGAAAGAAGACGAATTTGGTCCAAAACCATTTAAAGATATTAAAAAATTCCAAAACTTTATTAAAAAACTTGAAAAGGAACTATAATGAAAAAGATAGGAATTTATCCTGGATGCTGTTTTCAAGGGGCTGATATTCATAATTATGATATAACAACTGATTTTTTAGAAAAAATGGGAGTTGAGGGAATTTTACTTGATAGGGCTGCTTGTTGTGGAGGAGGAGTTATTGATGAGACAAACAAAAAGATAGTTTATGGATTAAATGCGAGAAATATTGCTCTTGCAGAAGAGAAAGGGGTTGATTTGTATACTCCTTGCAATACTTGTTATATGATTATTGCAAAGACTAAACTTGCACTTGATAGTGACCCTGAGCTTAAAGCAAAAATTAATGAGATTTTAAAAGAAGAGGGGCTTGAATATAAAGGAAGTGCTAAAATTTATCATACGCTAAATCTTATTAGAGATTTTATTGGAATGGATGAGTATAAAAAAAGAATTAAAAGAAAGCTAAGCGGGATTAAAGTGGCACCTTATTATGGATGTCATGTGCTTGCACCAAACGAAGTAGCCCTTGATGATCCGGAAAATCCTCAAGTTTTGCAACAAATTTTAGAACCGCTTGGAGTTGAGGTAATTGATGGGTATAAGAATGAGCAGACTTGCTGTGGATATCACGCAAGATTTACAGAACCTGAACAAAAAGAGCGTCTTGCCATAAAACCTCTTGATGGCGCAAAAGAAGCTGGGGCTGATATTGTAGCAACTCCTTGTCCTCTTTGTCATAAAGCGATGGATGGATATGATGAGCCAATTGTCCAAGTAACTCAGTTAATTAATATTGCTTGTGGAGCAAGCCCAGAAGAAGCTTTTTTAAATCTTAATAAAACAGAAGTTAAACTCAGCTTTTAAGCTGGGTTTTTTCAAGAAAACTCTTAAAAACTTGTAAAAAATGGTTATTAAAATTTGTTAAAAATTTAAGGAGGTCTTTGAAAATCCTAAAATTAGACGATTGCAAAATTGTTTAAGCAGACTTTAAGGTTATTTGAAAAATAAAAAGCCTAAATTATGGTATTTCTTTTAGAGTTGCAATGATGACCCAATTTAAGGGGATTGGAAATAGTATTATATTTGCCAATTGGATTAACTTAAAGCGGAATAAAATTTAAAAAGAGTTAATTTGTTTAAAAATAGTGCCAGAGATAATAGATAAAGGACTTTTTTGATATAATTTAGAAAAAAGTTTGCTTATGAGGTATGATGTTTTGTGTAAAATAGGGGAAGGTAATAGAGGAGAAGTTTATAAAGTAAAGCTTGAAAATGGCAAGATAGCGGCTTTGAAGTGGGCTAAAAATTATGAGATTGATAAAGAGTGGGAAATTTTGAAGTTTTTAGATGGGAGATTTGCTCCAAAGCCGCTTTTTAGGGGGAAAAGGTATTTTGTAATGGAGTTTATTGAGGGCGTACCTTTAAAAGAGCTTATAGGGAGCAAGGAGTATTATAAACTTTTAGAGAGTGCTTTTGATGGGGCATACTATTTTGATAGTGTAGGGGTTGCTCACAAACAGCTTGGGCGGTATTATCATATCTATCTTACTAAAAGAGGGGTTAAGTTTATTGATTTTGAAAGAGCGGTTTTTTCTAAAAATCCTCGTAACTTTTTGCAGCTTATTGGTTATTATTTACAAAGAGATGAGAATTTTGGTAAAAAGCGGTTAAGTGATATTACACACCAATACAAAAAGAATAAAGAAAAAGGTTTAGAACTTATAAAAGAATATCTCAATGAAATTATTGATAAAGTTTAATAATTTTAAAGTTTGGTTTGAGGAATTTGATGGTGAGTTATTAGAACTTCTTGATGGGATTAATCGGAAATATTTTTTGATATAAAGAAAAATTTTTTTATGATTCTTTTGAAAAAGTTGGTTTTTAAGGGAGAAAAGTGAAAGAAGAGTTTTTTATAAAGCAGTTTAATTCAAAATATATAGGGGATGATGGTGCGGTTGTTGATTTGGGAGGGTGTAATGTAGTTGCGAGTGATAGTTTTTTTGAGGGGATTCACTTTAAAAGAGAGTGGATGAGGCTTGATGAGATAGCTTATAAGGCAAGTCTTGTAAATCTTAGCGATATGGTAGTTATGAACTCAAAGGTTAAGTATGCAATTTTGAATGTCGGTTTTCCAAAGAGGATGAGCTTTAAAGAGATTAAGAGCCTTGCTTTTGGGTTTAAAAAGGCTGCAAAAGAGTTTGGGTATGAGATAATAGGGGGTGATACGATAAGGGATAATAAAATCTCAATATCCGTTACAATGGTTGGAAACTCAAAAAAGCCTATATTTAGAAGGGCAAAGGTTGGGGAGTTTGTGGCTTTTACTGGAAGGATTGGGAGTGTTGAGAGAGATTTGAGGGTTTTGCTAAGAGGAGGCAGGGTTAGTAAAAATTCAAAATTTATAAAGCCTTTGATAAGAGATAATTTTTTTTACAAAGCAAGCAGATACATAACGGCGGCTATTGATATAAGCGATGGGCTTTTTAAAGAGTTAGAGAGAATAAGTAAGGTTTCAAATGTTGGGTATAAGTTTTTTGAAAAATTTGATAAAAGGATTGGATGTAGCGGAGAAGAGTATGAGATAGTTTTTACTTTTGCTCCAAAATATCTAAACGCTATTAAAAATATTGCTAAAATTACAAAAACTCCAATTACCATTTTTGCTAAAACAAAAAGAGGTAAATTTAGGAGTTTTTGCAAAGAAAATCACTTTTAGGAGAGTTTATGAGAGTTTTGATGGATTTGTTTGATGGGAAAATTTTAAAGTATACTTTTTTGCCGCTTTTACTTTCACTTGGGTTTTGGGGGATTATTTTTTTAGTATTTGGGGATGAGGTTATTCATTGGCTTGCTTCTTATGCTCTTTCTTTTCCGTTTGGGGAGAAGATAAGCAAATTGATTGAGAGTGGGGGATTTTTGGTTTTGATAGTACTTTATTATCTTTTAACTATCTCTACTCTTGGAATTTTTAGTAGCTTTTTTATTGATAAGATTGTACTAAGGATTAATGAGAAACATTTTAACTGCAAAGAGAGACAAACAAATTTTAAAGATACATTGTATGGGATTTTTGTTTCTATTAAGAGTTTTTTGATTTATGCTATTTTGTCTTTGTTTACTTTTTGGATGCTTTTTATTCCGATTGTAAATATCTTTTATCAAATGGTTATGTGGACTGTTTTGAATAAAAAGCCGCTTGTGTTTGATAGTAGTTATCTTTTTTTTGATCCTCGTGAGATTGAAAAGGAGCTTGGGATTAAGGCTTGGGTGGTTGTATTTTTGACTTCTGTTGTCTATTTTGTGCCGGTAATCTCTTGGTTTGGATATACTATTCAGCTTATATTTCTCTCTCATATGGTGTTAAAAAAGTGCAAAACTTGATATAATTTTAATAAAAAAGGTTGAGTATGATTTATTCACACTCTCCAATAAATTTTCATTTTAATAAGAATAGCGAAAATTTTGTCGTAGAAGAGATACCTTTGTATCCTTTTGCCCATACGGGTGAGTGGCTTATGTTAAAAGTTAGAAAAAAGGGCTTGACAACTGATGAGATGATTAAAAAAATCTCTTCAAAAACTGGTATTAAAGCAAGGGATATTGGGTATGCCGGGCTTAAAGATAAAGAGGGGATGACAATTCAATGGATTAGCGTCCCAAGAAAATTTAGAGATGAGATTAATAAATTTGAAGATTCTCAAATCAAAATTTTAGAACAAGACCTTCACAGAAACAAGCTTAAAATCGGGCATTTAAAAGGGAATAAGTTTTTTGTAAGACTTAAAAAGGTTTTGCCAGTTGATGCTAAAAAGATTGATATGGTTTTAAAAGAGGTTAAAAAGTATGGTATTCCAAACTTTTTTGGGTACCAAAGATTTGGAAAGTTTGGCAATAACTGGGAAGAGGGCAAGGCTATAATTGATGGAGATAAATTTGTTAAAAATAGAAAAATTGAGAAATTTTTAATTAGTGCGTATCAGTCAAAACTTTTTAACGATTGGCTAAAAGAGAGGATAAATTTAAGCAACATTTTTGAGTTAAGTGAAAAAGAGCTTTTAGTGGCTGGGTATGATAAGGATTTTATTAAGTTTGTAAAATCCCAAGCGCATCCTTTTAAACTACTGCCAGGAGATGTAATGACCCATTATCCTATGGGTAAATATTTTTATCTTGAAAATAGTGAAGATACTAAGAGGTTTTTTAAAAAAGAGATAAGTGTTACTGGTCTTTTACCTGGCAAAAAGGCAATAAGGGCAAAAGATAAGGCAAGAGAGATTGAAGAGAAGTATGATGAGTTAATTCCTGCAAACGGGGATAGAAGACTTGCTTGGATTTTTCCGGAAATTATTGATAAAAAGTATTTAAAAGATTATGCTCAGTATGAGATTGTGTTTACCCTTCCAAAAGGGGCTTATGCAACTGTTTTGATTGATTTGTTAAAGAATGGGATTAAGGGATTTTAAATCTCCTTTTTTTGATATATGTTTAAAAAAATATTATCATTTTAAAAAAGGAATTTTATGAGTTTGCCGCGTCTTGCTACGATGGTAGCAACTTTTACCGCTTTGGTTTTGGCGATTGCTAAGATTATAGTTGGGTTTATGAGTGGGAGCATTTCTGTTATTGCAAGTGCCCTTGATTCAATTCTTGATATGGTAATAAGTATTTTTAACAATATTGCCGTTAGAATTAGTGAAAGCAAGCCAGATGAGAGATTTAACTACGGAAAAGGCAAGATTGAAGGGCTTGCTGCTTTGTTTGAGGGGCTTTTTATTATTGCAAGTGGAATTTTTATTATTTATGAGGCGATTAGGAAGATAATCTATCACGAAGCAATTAAAGAGATTGATGTTTCTATTTATGTTATGCTTTTTTCTATTATTGCAACTGGGGGATTGGTTGGATTTTTGTATTATATTGCAAAAAAGACTGATAATTTGATTGTTAAATCGGATCTACTTCACTATAAAACTGATCTTATTACAAACGGGGCGGTTTTATTATCTTTGTTGATTGTTAAGTTTACCAGATTTTATTATATTGACTTTATTCTTTCAATTCTTATTGGTCTTTATATTATTAAAGAAGCGAGCGAGATTGTAAAAGACGGATTTGAGATTTTGCTTGATGCCTCTTTGGATTTTGAAACGGTTGAGAAGATTAAGGAGATTTTAAAAAAAGAGCCTTTGGTTTTGGATTATCACTGTCTTAGGACAAGGAAGGCTGGGAATAGAAACTTTGTGGATGTCCATTTAGTTTTAACTCCTGATATGAAACTGAAAATGGCTCATATGATTATTGATAGTGTTGATGAAAAGATAAGAGCCTTAGATCCTAATAAAAAGTGGGTGATAAATATCCATGCCGACCCTTATGATGATTCTCATATAAATAAACTTCTTGAAGAGTGCGAATAGTAAGCACTCTCTTAAAATTTGTTGGCGGAAGTTTATACCAGACGCTATAAGTGACAAAAATAAAGAAAAAGAGGAAGAAATTAAGAGTTAAGAGCTTCTACTGCTTTTAGCATCATAAGTCCAGCTTCGTTTACGCTATTTCTTCCAAGATATTTAGCTTCTCTTGCTGCAATGTATGCTTTATCAAATGTTTCTTTGCTTAGACCTGATTTTTTGATAGCTTTTTTGATGTTTTCTGGTAGGATTCTTACTTTTTGTTCTTTTACATACATACTTCCGGTATTAGCAATTGCTTTTACAACTCTATAAATTGTTGGGTTAATTGGCGCTCCAAATCCTTCTGGTACTCCGCTCATTGCTTCATCCATCATTTTTCCATATTCAGTCTCAACGATATGTTCATCTGGCATAATTTCAATAAAGCCTTTTGCTTCAAGTTTGTCAAGAGCTTCAATAATTTTTCTTCTCTCATCTTCATTTTTACCTTCTAAGATATCTTCACAAGAAATTCCTTTATCTGGAATCATTTTAAAGATGTCCATTTCATATCTTGTCATATATGGAAGTTTTGGATGAGTTGCAAGTTCTTCATAAAGTAAACCTGATTTGCTTGGTTCATAAGTTCCAAGAATTCTCTCTTTTCTTGCTTCTTCAACCCATTCTCTATTTGGTGCTGAGAAGATTTTATTTGAGATTGCAAGAGTTTTTACTGACCAACTATGAATTGGTCTTTCGTCATAGTTTTGGTCTTCAATTACTTTTTCTCCCTCCGGAGTTACAAAATATACAGCTTTTCCTTTTTCATCAACTCCCTCAGTAATTAATCCAAATGCTTCAAGGCTATATAAATACTCTCTTAAATCAAAGTTTTCTTCAAACCATTTTTTCTTATCTGCAAGGTCTTGGAATTTTTTAGCAATTTCTTGTTTTTTCTTAGGCATTTCGTTAAGTCTTCTTCCATATTTTTCAAGAAGCTTTTTATATTCTCTAATTTTTCTTTCAATCAATTCTGCTTTAATTTCATCAAATGTTGGAGTTTCTTCTGGGTTATTTGGTACTTTTTCGTCCCAAATTTTTTTGATAGTTTTTAGAGTTTCTACTTCTTCTTGTTCAATTGCAAAAGTTTTTAATGGTTTTTCAGTTTTGTCTTTGTAAATTCTGTAAACTTCAAGGGCTTTTTCACCAGCTTTTGTCAATTGGTCAATATCTGCTACATATCCAAGCATTTCAAGATTAGCTAAACTATCAAGGTCAATCTCTTCTCCATCAGCTACTTTTGCAATATCTTCAAGGATTGATAAATCAAGCACACTTCCTTCATTTGCCCATCCACCATAAGTTAAAGTCTCTTTTACAGCCTGTCCAAGTTCTGTAAATGTAAAGAATTCTCCAACTGGAATTGAATATGCAATAAGTCTCATAGCTTCAAGTAAATCTTTTTTATTTCCTTCAATTGGGAGATAATGTGCATCAGTTGGACCCATTGGAGATTTTCTAATGTAATCTGCAAGTTCAGCATCAATTACAAGTTCTGGGTTCATAATTTTATATGCTTCGTATAAATCAAGTGCTTCTTGTGTTAATTCTCCATTTTCGGCAAATCCTCTTTTTTCAAGTTCAGAGTTTGAGAGTTTTGTTGTTTTGTTTTTATTTTTAACAGCAGCATCAATCATAGCAATAACTTCACTGCTAATCCATTTAAAGTTATCTTTCCACTCATCAATATTTTCAATTTTATCTTTAACCCTATTTAATACATCTGCTACAATGCTTCCTGCATAAGTAAATTCAGCTACTGCTGGCATTGGGAATCTAATAATTCCTGAAAGGTTAAGTTCTTCTACCGCTTCATTGTTTAGAGCTTCCGTTTTGATTGTTTTTGTGTCACTGTTAAGTAACTCTAAAATAATTTTTGCCGCTTCTTTTTTGATAATCATTTGCGTGCCTCCTCTTTATTTTTATGTAATTTTAGCAAATCAATATTTTTTAGTCAATAAGACTAAACTGATCCGGGTCGGGGGTTTGTTTTGAAATATTAACTAAAAAATTAAAAAAAGGGAAATTTATTCTTCTTTTTCTGGATTTACTGCTTTTGCAATCAAAATAGAGACTCCATAAAGTAAAAGTAAAGGGATTGCCATTGCAATTTGGGAGAATAAATCTGGTGGAGTTAGGATTGCTGCTGCTATAAAAATAATAACAATTGCATATCTTGAAAATTCAATTAAGGTTTTATCGGTAATAAGTCCAAGTTTTGCTAAAAAGTAGGTAAATACTGGTAATTCAAACGCAATTCCAAATCCAAGCATAAGTTTTCCAAAAAAGCTTACATATTCACTAATTCTTGGCATTGCGGTAAATTCGTCTCCTCCAAATGTAACTAATACTTTAAATCCAACTGGAAAAACCACATAATATGCAAAAGCAGCTCCGAGTAAAAACATCAAACTTCCCCAAAATACAAATGGTAAAATAAGTTTTTTTTCATTTTCATAAAGTCCAGGGGCTATAAATGCCCAAATTTGGTACAAAATAAAAGGTAAAGACATTACAAGTCCAGCAAATAGGGATATTTTAATTGCGGTAAAAAAAGGTTCTGCAAGTCCTGTAAAAATAATGTCTGAATTTTGTGAATGTTTTAGGGCTTCAAGTAAAGGTTTTGCCATCCAATTAAAGATTGGTTTCCAAAAAACAAAAGCTATCAAAAAAAATACAAAGTAAATAACTACTATTTTTATAAGCCGAGAGCGAAGTTCGGCTATGTGAGGTTTGATATCTTCAAGCATTTTTATCTTTTTGAGATTGAGTTTTTGCTTCTTCTATTTTTTCAGTTTGTTTTATGTCTGCTTTTTCTTCTTCGTCTTTTATAGCATCTTTGAAGTTTTTAATTCCTTTTCCAAGTCCGCTTGCGAGTTCTGGTATTTTTTTACCTCCAAATAAAAGTAAAACTACTAATAAAATTACAATAATTTGCCAAGTGCTAACGCCCATATCTAATCCTTTTTTAGAGAATTTTAGCATAAAATATCTAAAAACTTAGATAGCTTTGATAAAATTCTTACTAAAAAGGGGTTTTATGAAATTAAAACTTGCGGTTTTTGACTTTGATTCAACTTTAATGGATGGAGAGACGATTGATTTTTTAGCCACTCCTCTTGGGCTTAAAGATAAGGTTGCTGCAATTACTGAGATGGCAATGAGAGGGGAGCTTGATTTTTTTGAGAGTTTGATTATGAGAGTTAAGCTTCTTGAAGGACTCGAAGAAAAAAAAGTAGATGAGATTTGCCATAATCTTCCGTTTATGCCGGGTGCAAAAGAAGTAATAGATGCTTTGAAAAGAAGAGGCGTTAGGGTTGTTGTTTTTAGTGGGGGTTTTAAAAACGCAACTTCTTACGCAAGGGAAGTTTTGGGGTTTGATGCTGATTTTAGCAATATTCTTCATAGTAAAAACGGAGTTTTGACTGGGCTTGTTGGTGGAGAGATGATGTTTAGCAATTCAAAAGGAGAGATGCTAAAAAGACTTCAAACTCTTCTTAATGTTAATAAAGAAGAGACAATGGTTGTTGGAGATGGAGCTAATGATTTGAGTATGTTTGAGTGGGCTGATTTAAGAGTTGCTTTTTGTGCAAAGGATGTGTTAAAAAAAGCGGCGAATATTGTAATTGATAAAAAAGATTTAAGAGAGATTTTAAAGGAGATAAAATGGTAAGCAGTGTTTGGGTGGATTATTTAGATAGAGAGTTTTTAGATACAACTTTTAAAAAGTGGGTAGATAGTGGAGTTGTAAAGGGGCTAACGAGCAACCCTTCTATTTTTGCAAATGCTTTAAAAAAGGAAGTTTATAAGGAGGATTTAAAAAAGTTAAAAGGAAAATCCCCAAAAGAGATTTATGAAGAGATTGCTACTAAGGATATACAAAAAGCGTGTGATATATTAAAGCCTCTTTATGATGAAGGGGATGATGGATATGCGAGTATTGAGGTTGACCCAAGGCTTATAAATGATGCAAAGGGGACGATTGATGAGGCTTTGAGGCTTTATGATAAAATTGAAAGAGATAATGTAATGATTAAAATTCCAGCAAACGAAGCTGGATACAAAGCAATGGAAGAACTTGCAAAAAGAGGAATTAACATAAACGCTACTTTGGTTTTCTCTCCAAATCAAGCAATGAGAAGTTTAGAAGCTATAAGTAAGGGTCCAAGAACTATTGATGGGGTGATTTCTGTGTTTGTTAGTAGGTTTGATAGAAAATTAAATCCACTCTTAGCAAGACAAAATTTAGCAAAAGATAGAGTAGGATTTTTTAATGCAATAAAAATCTACAATCAAATAGAAGCGGCGGGTTATCCAAATATAAGGGCGCTTTTTGCATCAACTGGGGTTAAGC
>JBDONU010000029.1:0-6408 GCA_039831175.1 Nautiliaceae bacterium | reverse complement strand
AAACTAAAAAAAGAGTTTGAAATTACAATAATTGATGAAAAAGGAGTTTACAATCAAGCAAAATGGATGACAAAACTAACTCACATAGCCCGAAAAAAATACAATCCAACCTGGCTTATTCCAAATGATGCTGATGAATTTTGGTATAGCAAGGCTTCTTTAAAAGATGCCCTAAAAAACGTTAAAAAAGCCGTATTAACCGTTGATAGATTTAACTTTTTATTATATGAAGGAATTAAAAACTGGTGGGAGAGTAAGATAAGAGTCGAAAATCCAATTTTCTATCGCAAAAATACTCAACTAAGCAGTGAAAAAATCTCAATAGTACTTGCAAAAATCTCTCCAAAAGTAATAATTAAACCAAAAGGCTTACTTTGGATAAGAGGGGGAAACCACAAAGCCCTCCACCTTTTAAATCCGTTTGATTATTTTAGGCACTATGATAAAATTAAAAGGTTTGAAAAAATCAAAGTTTTTCACTATCCAATAAGAAGCTATGAACAGTTTGAAAAAAACATAAAAAATAGAGCCACCCTTTTAGAAATGGGAGCAAAAATGGGACCACACTATAAAAGATGGGTAAAGTTATTAAAAGAGGGAAAACTTAAAGAAGAATTTGAAAAAAATTTGGTATTTAAGAAAAATGAAATTGAAGTGTTAGAAAAATTTGGAGTTGTGACAAAGGAAAAAAATGTACTATTCAACATCAATTAGACTCATTTTAAGAAGAGCAAGACATTATAAAAAATACCACCCCTTACTCTACATCCCTCCCTTTGCCAAAAACATAATCCCAAAGCTTGATAAAGAGGCTATATTTATTGGATGGGGGTATAAAAAAAGCGGGCTTGAAGCCATGAAAATGCCAAAGTGGCTTTTGCTTGAAGATGGATTTATTCGCTCAGTTGGGCTTGGGGTTGATGGGTATCCTGCTTTTTCTATAGTAGAAGATGATAAAGGAATGCACTATGACGCAAGCAAAGAAACAAGAATTGAGAGACTTCTTAACACTTATGCCTTTAAAAACGACCAAAAACTCTTAAACAAAGCAAAAGAAGCAATTTGGCTTATTAAAAAATACAAAATCTCAAAATATAATCTCTCCCCTCTTACAATTCCAAAAGAAGTAAAAAACCAAACAGGCAAAAAAGTATTAATAATCGCACAAACAGCTGGGGATAACTCCCTTAAATACGGAAGAGCTTATGAATTTAAGCCAAAAGATATTATTTTAAGCGCCCTTGAAGAGAATCCAAATAGCCAAATCTTTGTAAAAATCCATCCAGACGCACTAACTGGCAAACGCAAAAGTTCAATTGATATAGAGCTTGCAAAAAAATATTGCAAAGTAATAACTACAAATACAAATCCAATAATGCTTCTTGAAGAATTTGATAAAGTCTATACCCAAACTTCCCAGATGGGATTTGAAGCGGCAATTTTAGGAAAAGAAGTAATAACTTTTGGAATGCCATTTTATGCTGGCTGGGGAGTTACAAAAGACAAGCTACAAAACAAAAGAAGAAAAAGAAAATTAACCCCTCTTGAAATTTTCGCGGCAGCTTATATTCTTTATAGTAGCTATTATAACCCTTACAAAAAAAGAGAGTGTGATATAATTGAAGCAATTGAAGAGATAAAGTATCAAAGAGATAAGGTTTTAAATGTTTAAATTCCTAAAAGAGTATATGCCTTATTACAAACATTACAAAAAAGAGATTTTTTTAGCACTTATTGGAATGATTATGGTATCAGCCGCAACTGCCACAACCGCATACCTTGTAAAACCGGTACTTGATAAAGTTTTTATTGAAAAAAACGAAAAGATGCTTTATATTTTGCCTCTTTTTATAATTTTAGCCTATTTTATAAAAGGACTTGGAGCAGTTATTCAGCAATACTACATCGCTTACATTGGAGAAGATATCGTAAGGAAAATTAGGGATAAATTTTTAAGCCATATTCTATCGCTTGATTTAAACTTTTTTAAAAAAACCCATTCAGGAGAATTGATAAGCCGTATAATAAATGATATTAACAGAATTCAAAATGCAATCTCAACCCAAATGGCAAACTTAATCCAAAACTCCTTAATGGCACTTTTTTTAATGGGGGTTGTTATTTATCAAAACCCAAAATTAGCTTTTTTTGCACTTATTATTTTGCCTTTTCTTATTTACCCAATCTCAATCATTACTAAAAAACTCAAAAAACTCTCCAAAAAATCCCAGGCAAAAACTGCTGATATAAATAAACACCTAAGCGAGATTTTTAAAAACATAGAGACAATAAAAGCCTATAACGCCAAAAAGGATGAAATAAAACACTTTTATGAAAATAACTTAAACTTTTTTAAAATCAATATAAAAGCAAAAAGAACCCAAATCCTTCTAACCCCGATTTTAGAGCTTTTCTCAGCAACAATTGCGGCAATTGTAATAATAATAGGAGGAAAGGAAGTAATTGATGGGGAAATGAGTGTTGGGGCGTTTTTTTCGTTTATGACGGCTCTTTTTATGATGACTGACCCAATCAGAAAAGTTGCAAAAAGTATCTCCAATATGCAAGAGGCAATTGCGGCAAATGAGAGATTAAAAGAGATTTTTAAAATCAAACCAAAAATAATTAACGGACAAGAAGCCCTAAAAGAGATTAAAGAGATTAAATTCAAAAATGTAAGTTTAAAATACGGAAAGAAAACCGCCCTAAAAAATATAAATTACCTTGCAACAAAACCCAAAATTATAGGACTTGTTGGAGATAGCGGAGGGGGAAAGAGTAGCTTTGTGAGTTTAATTTTAAGGTTTTATGATGTAAGCGAGGGGGAGATTTTAATAAACAATAAAAACATAAAAAAATATGATATTACATCACTAAGAGAAAAAATAGCTTACATTCCCCAAACCATCCACATCTTCAACGACACAATCGCAGCAAATGTTGCTTATGGTAAAGAGATAGACGAAAAAAGAGTAAAAAAGGCGCTAAAAAAAGCAAATTTGCTCGAATTTGTAGAAAGCTTACCAAACGGAATTTATACACTCTTGGAAGAAGGGGGAAGTAATCTAAGCGGCGGACAAAGACAAAGAATTGCAATCGCAAGGGCTTTATACAATAATCCGGATGTTTTAATACTTGATGAAGCAACAAGCGCACTTGATAACAAAAGTGAAGAGGTTATAATGAAAACAATTGAGAGTTTGGATAATAAACTCATCTTCATAATAGCCCACCGCCTCTCAACCATTGAAAAAGCAGATGAAATTTTGGTATTTAGAGGAGGAGAGATTGTTTGTAAAGGAAATAAAGATAAACTTCTTAAAGAATGCAAAGAGTTTCAAAAGCTTTATAAAGGATGATAATGCATATTTCAATGGCACTACTGGTAAAAAATGAAATTGACATAATAGAAAAAAATATTCGCTTCCACTCAAAAATGGGAGTTGATAGCTTTGTAATAATGGATAATAATTCAGATGATGGAACTTATGAAAAACTAAAAGAACTTAGCAAAGAGTTTGAAATAACTTTAATTCAAAATAAAGAGCCTTATAAGCAATCTAAATTTATGACCTACTTAACTAAACTTGCTAAAAAAAAGTATAACCCAAATTGGATAATAAACTCAGATGCCGATGAATTTTGGATAAGCAAAAAAGGGCTAAAAAAAAGCCTACAAATAAAAGGAAGCGTCTTACAAATTCCAAGATATAATATGACACTCTACAAAGGACTTAATAACTGGTGGGAGAGTGAATATAAAGTAGTAAACCAAGTTTTGTACAAAGAAGGAGAACCAAACATTATCCTTGGAAAAATCGGAAGAAAAGTTATAATAAATCCAAAAGGATACTTAAAAACAAACTCCGGTAACCATAGTGCAGAACATCTGCTTTTTTGGCAAAAAAAAGAGTTTAGAGAAATTGAGATTTTTCACTATCCAATAAGAAGCTATGAGCAGTTTGAAAAAAATATAAAAAATAGAGCCGCACTTTTAAAAATTGGAGCAAAAATGGGAAATCATTATAAAATGTGGGTAAGGGCGTATGAGCAAAACCGATTAAAAGAGGAGTTTGAGAAAATTGTATTTAGTAAAGAAAAGCTAAAATGTCTTGAAGATGTGAATATAATAAAAAAAGATTCTACAATAAAGGAGATATTTGAAAAGTTTAAAATATAACTTAATAATTGCTACTCTTTTTACAATTTTACTCTTATTACCGGATTTTATAGGAAATATCTTATGGCAAAATTATTACATAATAACATCTAAAAATACTTTAAAAGAGATTGCAATTACTTTTTTTATCTCTTTGCTTATCTCTTTTTCAAATGCAAGAATTTTATTTTTTACTCTTTTCTTTTTACTTGGAATAATAGAACTTATTTACTTTGACTTTTTTCGCTCTTACATTCAACCATATCAAATAGACTTATTATTTAGCGAATTTAAAGACATTGTAGACTCATTACAATCAATTGCAATATTTATCTCAATTGCACTAGCTTTTGTAATAGCCACATTAGCATTACTCTCTTACTTTCTAAAAAAAATTCCAATAAAATCATACAAACTCTCAACCCTACTTCTTCTAACATTAATGTTAATCTTTCCTCTATTTGTAAACAAAAAAAGAGTAATCTACATCCCAAACTCAACCCACCTAAGCTATCTTAATACTTTCTTTGCTACAAATTTATGGACACTAAATAAATTCAGCAAAAAAACAAAAAAAAATTACAAACCATACATAGTAAAAAAAGAAGGCAATGGGAAAAAAATAGTAATAGTAATAATGGGAGAGAGTTTAAACTATAAAAGAATGCACCTTTTTGGATGGGATGTAAACAATACCCCAAACCTTGACAAACTCGCAAAAAACGATAAAAATTTTATCTTCAAAAAAGCAATAAGCAGTGGAATTAATACCCCAGTTAGTATTGTAAGCTTTTTTAATCTAAAAAGAGAGCCTCAAAACATAAATCTTTTACTCTCTCAAAAGACAAATCTTTTAAAACTTGCAAAAGAGAACAACTATTCAACCTATTGGCTAAGCCTCCAAGAAGAAGGGACTTCCATATCAACACTTTTAAATTATGCAGATTACAAAAAAACGCGAAAAGATTTTATTAAAAAGTACGATGAAGTCTTAATTAACGAACTAAAAAAAATCTCAAATACAAAAACTTTTATTATTTTGCATCTAAGGGCAAACCACTCACCTTATGAAGAATATATCCCAAAAAAATTTTATAAATGGGACTTTAACTCAAAAGATTATGCAACCTACAAACGAAAAAGCTATTATAATAGCGTTTTGTATGTAGATTATGTAATTTCAAAAGTGATTGAGTATGTAAAAAGTCATTTTAAAAACTATTCAATCTACTTTACATCAGACCATGGAGAGATGCTTGGATTTAAAGACGAAGGGGGAAGGTTTGGACACTCTCAGCTTGTATTTGGAGATACTTTTGTGCCGCTTTTGTATTATAGCGATACAAAAAAAGAGCTTAATAAAACCTTTTATAACCACTACCAAATTGGTAAAATGATAGCAAAAGATTTAGGATACAAAATAATAAATCCAAACGAAAATGGAACTTACTTTATAAACGGAGTTAGCATTGATGGAAGCAGCGGATTTATTCATTACAAAATAAACAACTCAAAATTAATCAAGGAAAATAAGTGAAAAAAATAGCGCCAAATTTTTTATTTGCAATAATAGCAACCCTTCTTTTAATAGCACCAGATTTTATCACTAACCTATTCTTTAATGAATATTACGACTTCACTTGGTATAGATTTAGTAGAGAATTTTTTGCAACTTTGGTAATTACTTTTATTTTAAGCTTCACGCCAAGATACTTTCTAACAACAATGTTATCTCTTTTTGTCCTCTTTGCTTTTATAAGCATAACTCATTTTGGATACTTTCATACTTATTTAATGCCTTATGAAATTGGAATATTAAAAAATAGTGACGATATAAAAGATATATTTTTCTCTTTAAGTCAAATTGCATCTCTTATTTTTTTACTTTTAATTTTATGGATAGGAATTACTATTTTTATCTACTTCCTTGATAAAAAACTAAATCCCAAAAAAGCTCCAAAACCAAGCATCATAATTTTTATTTTAGCTTTAATAATTTATCCATACTTTATTCACAAAAAACCAAACATCTACTTAGCAAACTTTACCCATTTTAGCTACTTTAACACTCTAAACACACTTTATCTTGCTTTGCTTGATAGCTTTAAAAAACACTCCTACCACCACTACAAACCATACATAGTAAAAAAAGAAGGCAATGAGAAAAAAATAGTAATAGTAATAATGGGAGAGAGTTTAAATTATAAAAGGATGCACCTTTTTGGATGGGATGTAAACAATACCCCAAA
>JBDONU010000002.1:0-1836 GCA_039831175.1 Nautiliaceae bacterium | reverse complement strand
CTTCTCATTTAGAAAGTATCTTAGTGAAATTAAAATCAATGGGATTTAGCCTAACAATAGATGATAATAAAATCACAATCCACCCAGCAGACGAAATAAAACCAATAACAATCCAAACAAGTGAATACCCAGGCTTTCCAACCGATATGCAAGCTCAATTTATGGCAATCGCAACCCAAGCAAATGGAGTTAGCACAATTGAGGAGAGACTTTTTGAAAATCGTTTTATGCACATTCCTGAATTAAATAGACTTGGAGCAAAAATTGACATAAGAGGAAAAATTGCCAATATTTACGGTCCAACCACTTTAATTGGAGCAGATGTTATGGCAACTGATTTAAGGGCAAGCTCAGCTTTGGTATTGGCTGGATTAATTGCTAAAAATGAAACAAAAGTACACAGAATCTATCATTTATTTAGAGGATATGAAAACTTAGTAGAAAAATTTAAATCACTTGGAGCTTATATGGAAATAAGAGAAGAACCTATCCCCTAAGAATATCAAAGTAAATCTTAGCAACTTCTTCTCTATTAAGTTTCTTGCCTAAAAAAAGCTCCATAGCTAAAACTCCTTGATACACAAGCATATCAAGCCCATTTTTCGTTTTGAGATTAAACTCTTTTGCCATTTTTAAAAAAGGAGTCTCTTTACCATAAATTACATCAATTGCATATTTTGCATTTTTAAATAGTTTTTCTAAAATCTCATTTGGAGCTGGCAACGAGTCATCATTCAATCCAGCTGATGTGGTATTGATAATTAAATCATAATTAAAACTATCAATACTTTCCCAAGTAAAAGCTTTTTTATTTTTAAAAAATTTTAATCTTTCTTTACTTCTATTTAAAATAGAAACATCCCCTAGCACAAAAGATAATGCTTTTGCTGTCCCACCAGCACCAATTATCAATGCCTTCTCCCACTCCCAATCTTTAATAGCTTCTAAAAACCCAGGAGCGTCTGTGTTATAACCAATAACTCTATCCCCCTCTTTAACTAGCGTATTAACCGCTCCAATCTTTTTTGCTATTCCTCTAACCTCATCTGCTAATTTAAATGCGGCTTCTTTATGAGGGATAGTAACATTTGCCCCTTTTACATTTAAAGAATTAAACTTATTAATTATCTTTTGCGAATCTTTTAGCTCATACCTTCCATAACAATATGGTAAATTAAACTTTTTAAAAAAATAGTTATGCATAAGGGGAGATTTTGAATGACTAACTGGATTTCCAAAAATTACAAAATCACTCACACTTTAACTCCTCAATAGTAGTTCTTAATGCTTTAAGTTTATTATTAATCTCTTTAAACTCTAATTCTGGTTTAGAATCAGCAACAACCCCAGCTCCGGCCTGAAGAATAATTCTTTTATCTTTAATAAGCGCACTTCTTATCGTAATTGCACTATCTATATTTCCATTAAATCCAAAATAACCAACACTTCCGGCATAAAACCCTCTTTTTATAGCCTCATACTTTGCAATAAGCTCCATTGCCTTAATCTTTGGTGCACCTGTCATTGTGCCAGCTGTGAAAGTAGCTTTGAACAAATCAAACATATCATACTTACTATCAAGCTCTCCTATTACATCACTTACTAAATGCATTACATGAGAATATCTCTCAACTCTCATAAGTTCTTCAACCCTAACACTTCGAGCCTTTGCTACCCTTCCAACATCATTTCGCCCCAAATCCACAAGCATTATATGTTCTGCCACCTCTTTTTCATCATTTTTCATCTCTTCTTCAAGAGCTAAATCCTCTTTTAGAGTTTTTCCTCTTTTACGAGTACCAGCAATTGGACGAAGCAAAATTTCACCATCATCAA
>JBDONU010000109.1:0-22768 GCA_039831175.1 Nautiliaceae bacterium | reverse complement strand
TGATATTTAAAAGATTTTTTTTAAGATAAAAATTAAAATCAAAGGTACTACCAAGAAGTCTATAGCCGCTTTTATAATAAAAGTTTTAGATAATCCAAGCAAAGCTCCTACTGCTTGGGTTGTAGAGGTTGTAAACATATCAATTATTGTTTTACTATCTCCTTTTATTACAAAATTTTCAATCTCTTTTAGATACTCTTTTATTTGAGGGTTAAAGTAGAATTGGTTTATAAAATAGTCAATGAAGAATGAGAGTGGAATGATAGAAATTGCTACTAAAAATAAAAATAAAAGTCTCTTTGTAAAAAGAGTTTGGACAAATATTGTCAAAAGTGCAAATAAGATTACAATAGCTCCTACTATTTTGTCTTGATTTATTTTAAGTGCTGATGAAAGTTTTTTTATAATAGTCATATAAAGATTTATTGCATTAATTGCATCTTCGGTTGCATTTTCCACTGGTCCTAGGTATTTCCCGGCTTTAAATTTGTCTTGGGGAGAGAGGGATTTGTTGTTAATTGCTGATGAAATATAATTTTTAAAATTTTCAATTTTGATTAGAGTTTTTTTAGTAAAATTTAATTCATCTTTTATATATTGCACGCTAATATTAGAAGTAAACTGCACAATCAATACCATCAAAATTGCGCTAATTGCTAAAAATATTGGATTTTTCATTACTTTTTCCTTGGTCTAAATGCTGTTTTACTCTTAATATAATCTCCTCCAATTAAATCAATCGTATAAGGGATTGCTGCCCAAACTGCTTCAAGATTTTCTCTTATTGCTTTTGGATTTCCTGGTAAATTTAAGATAAAAGTATTATCTACAACTCCTCCAATTCCTCTTGCAAGGATTGAAGTTGGGACATATTTTAAGCTATGCATTCTCATAAGTTCTCCAAATCCTGGTAGTTCTTTTTGGATTACTTTTCTTGTAGCTTCTGGGGTTACATCTCTTTTAGCTGGTCCTGTGCCACCTGTTGTTAGGATTAAAGAACAATTTTTTTGTGCTAATTCTTTTAATGTTTTAACAATTTCATCAAATTCATCCGGTATTAAACGGTAAATTATTTCAAATTCATTTTCAATATTCTCTTTTAAAAATTTTTCAATCTCTTTTCCACTTTTATCTTCATAAATTCCAGCACTTGCTCTATCACTTATAGTAACTACTCCAATTTTTACCATTGTAATCCTTTTTTAAAAGATTATAGCAGAGAAGAAGATATTTTTCAATAAGTTAGGAAATTATATTATGTTAAGTATCAAAATGATAGAATAAATTAATTACCAAATTTATTAATTATTGGGTTGCTGATTAATTGAAAGTGATTAAACTAATTGGAATAGGATAAATCATGAACGATAAATTAAGTTATTTATTATCAGATTAAGTTTAGTAGTTAACTTGAAAAAGAAAAAAGGAAGACTACTCAGCGTCGTAGTCAATTCCTTCTTTTTCTTTAAGCATTTTGATTAAGTGTTGTCTATATCCCTCAACCCATTTATCAACATCATCAACTTTAATTCTTGCAACTCCACTCTCAATTGCTGCTCTTGCAACTGCTACTGACTCATCAACAAATACTCTTCTATCAAATGGTTTTGGTAAGATGTAATCTTTTCCAAATTTCAAATCAGCTCCACCATAAGCGTCTTTTACATATTGAGGCACTGGTTTTTCTGCAAGGTCTGCAAGTGCTTTTGCCGCTGCGATTTTCATTTCCATATTTACAGCTTTTGCGTGAGTATCAAGCGCACCTCTGAAAATAAATGGAAATCCTAAAACGTTATTTACTTGGTTAGGGTAATCGCTTCTACCAGTTCCTATGTATAAATCAGGTTTAACTTCAAGAGCAAGTTCAGGTTTAATTTCTGGATCTGGATTTGCAAGTACAAGAAGCAATGCGTTTGGATTTAGAGTTTTTACCATATCTTGGGTAATACAATTTGCAACAGAGTTACCAACTACAACATCAGCACCTTTTAGAGCATCAGCAAGAGTTTCAATGTCTTCATCAACCGCCCATGGTTCTTTGTATTTATTTAAGTCGGTTCTTTTTTTTGTAATAGGTCCTCTACTATCAGTTAAGACCATATTTTTAATTCCAAGAGCTTTGTACATTTCAGCTGCTGCAAGTCCAGCCGCACCAGCACCAATAATCACAACTCTAAGGTCTTCAAGTTTTTTACCTTCAAGTTTTGCCCAGTTGATAATTGCTGCTGATGAGATAATTGCAGTTCCGTGTTGGTCATCGTGGAAAATTGGAATATCACATCTTTTTTGAGCTTCTTTTTCAATGTCAAAACACTTTGGAGCTTTGATATCTTCAAGGTTAATTCCACCAAAAGTTGGAGAAATTGCTTCAACAATTTCAATAATTTTCTCAGGGTCTCTCTCTTTTAATTCAATATCATAAGCATCAATAAAAGCAAATTTTTTAAATAAAACAGCTTTTCCTTCCATAACAGGTTTACCAGCAACTGGTTTTAATGTTCCAAGTCCAAGTACCGCAGTTGAGTCTGTTACAACTCCAACAAGATTTGCTTTGTTTGTGTAAGTGTAAGCTAATTGCTCATCTTTATCAATTTCAATACAAGGGATTGCAACTCCTGGGCTGTATGCAATTGAGAGGTCTTTGCTATCTCTTACAGGTTTTGTAACTTCAATAGCAATTTTACCAGGGACTGGTTTTGCATGATATTCTAATGCTTCTTCTTTTGTGAAAGTCGGTTTATTTGCCATAATAGCTCCTTTTTTGTAAAATTATAATCAAAAGTTACGAAAGTTTACAACTTTACTCTTATATTAAATTGTAAAATGTTACGAAAGGAAGCAAAATGATAATTGATACTCATACTCACCTTGATAATAAAAAATTTATAAACGATGTTGATGAGGTTATAAAAAGAGCAAAGGAAGTTGGAGTTAAGAAATTTATTATTCCAGCAGCTGATCCAAGAGATTTGGAAAGGGCTGTTGAGCTCGCACAAAAGTATGATGAAGTTTATTTTGGAGTGGGGTTTCATCCAGTAGATATTGATAAATATGATGAAAAGCTTATAACTTGTTTTATAAATCATCCAAAGTGTGTAGCGGTTGGAGAGATTGGGCTTGATTATCACTGGGTAAAAGAGAAAGATAAACAACAAAAACAAATTGAGCTTTTCCATCGCCAAATTGAGCTTGCAAAAAAGTATAATAAACCAATTATTGTGCATATAAGAGAAGCAACAGAAGATAGTATAAAAGTAATTGAGGCTCATCCTGAAATTAAAGGAGTATTTCACTGTTTTAACGCAGCTGAGCAGCTTCTTAAATTTTCTGATAGATTTTATTATGGAATAGGAGGAGTAATTACATTTAAAAATGCAAGAAAACTTATAAATGTGTTTCCAAAAATTCCGAAAAACAGAGTGGTAATAGAAACCGATGCTCCATATCTTACGCCTCATCCTTTTAGAGGCAAAAGAAACGAACCTATGTATACAACTCTTATCAGAGACAAGATAGCTGAGCTTTGGGGGGTTAATAAAGAAGAAGTTGAGGATATTACTACAAAAAACGCGAAAAGACTTTTTGGAATATGAGAGGAGTAATTTTTTTACTTTTTTTTATAACCTCCCTTTTTGGAGATATTTTTAGTATTAAAAATATTAATGTCCTAAATGCCTTAGATGTTGATAGAAGCTTTTTATATTATAAACCTTTGCAAGAAAAGTATTATTACTATGCCCACAAAAAAAGAGAGTTTTTTTTCTCAATTATTGAGAGGGGAGTTAATTTTTATCCAATTATTAAAGAAGAGATTATAAAGTATAACTTGCCAAGAGAGCTTATAGCAGTTGCTATGGCTGAGAGTTATTTTAGCTCGCGTGCAAGGTCGTATAAAAGAGCAATTGGGCTTTGGCAGTTTATGCCATATACCGCCAGGCAGTATGGGCTTAGGATTGATAGGTATGTGGATGAGAGAAGAGATCCTTATAAGTCAACTTACGCCGCAATTAAGTATTTAAAATATCTTCACGATATGTTTGGGAAGTGGTATTTAGCCGTTATGGCTTATAATGCTGGGGAAGCAAGAGTTATTGAGGGAGTTGTGAGGGCAAAAGTGGATAAGATTTGTGAGACTCTTGGTAAGAGAAGATGTAGAAGAGATAAAATGATAAGAAAGTATAGGCGAATTATTAAAAATTATCAAAGAAGAGGGGTTAGAGGGTATAGGGCATTAAAGGATTTGTATAGCAAACTCTCTTTTGTAAATGTTTCTTTGAAAGATTTGCTTAGGTATCAAAAGGGATTAAGAAGACAATATTTTCCCCAAGAGACAAGAGATTATATTTTAAAAGTGATTGCTATGAGCTTTTTGTTTAATGATGATGAATTTTTAAAATCCTCAAATGTCTATATCTTAAATAGCGGAACTTCTTCAAGATATGTAAAAGTAAATATTCCTCCTGGAACTTCTCTTTTTTATGTTGCAAAGATTCTTGGAATTAGTTATAGTGAGTTAAAATTTCACAATCCCCAGCTAAGGTACTCTTTTACTCCTCCTTATAATTACTATATTTATATTCCTTATGATAAAATTTTAATCTTTAAACAGAAATTTAAGCCAAGACCGGTTTATATTTATCTTTATCGGGTAAGAAGAGGGGATAGTTGGAGAAAGATTGCAAGAAAATTTGGGGTTAGTTATAAGAAATTAAGAGAGTATAACAAAGGTAAAAGATTAATTAGAGGTAGAATATTATTTATTCCTTTAACTCATAAATATATTGTTTATAGAGTAAGAAGGGGTGATACTTTAATTAAGATTTCAAGAAGGTTTGGAGTTAGTGTAAGAAGAATTAAAACTGTTAATCATTTAAGAAGTAATTTATTAAGAGTTAATCAAAAACTGATTATTCCACATTAAAGGTTTTTTTATGAAAGGATTTATTAAGGGGGGTATTTTAGTTATTTTTTTACTTGGATGTGCAAATAGAAATTATGATTCTCCAACCAATAGACCATATACAATTCATGGGGTAACTTACAATCCCTACAAAGATGTGTATGTTGGATGGACGCAAGAGGGACTTGCCAGTTGGTATGGACCAAATTTTCATGGAAAGTTAACAAGTAATGGTGAGATTTATAATATGTATGCTTTTACAGCGGCTCATAAAACTTTGCCAATGGGAACCATTGTAAAGGTGACTAACTTAAATAATGGTAAAAGCGTAATTGTAAGAATTAATGATAGAGGTCCATTTGTAAGAGATAGGATAATTGATTTGAGTTATGTGGCTGGAAAGGTTATAGGACTTGATAAAACTGGTATAGCTCCTGTTAGATTAAAAGTGCTTGGAATTGGGATGGGAGATGTTTTTGCAAGAGGGTATAAAGTTCAAATTGGTGCATTTACCGATATTGAAAAAGCAAAAATTTTAGCGGGTAGGTTTGAGGCAAAAGGGTATCATACTGCAATTATTGAGAGGAATGGAATTTATAAGGTGTATGTGGTAGGGTTTAAAAATGAGCATGATGCTTTATTGTTTATGAGAAAAGAGATGATTAAAGGATTTGTTAAAAAGGGGTTATAATGGTAGAGATTAAAAGAGAGACAAAAGAGACAAAAATTTTAGTAAGAGTTGATATAAAAGGGAGTGGTAAAGCGGATATTAAAAGTGGGGTTGGTTTTTTTGATCATATGTTAGAAACGCTTGCAAAGCATAGTGGGATTGATATTTTTGTTAGATGTGATGGGGATATTGAAGTTGATTATCACCACACGATTGAAGATATTGGAATAGTATTGGGGGAGGCTTTATATAAGGAAGTATTTCCTGTTAAAAATATTGAGAGATTTGCAAATGCAGTAGCCATTTTGGATGAAGCAGCAGTTGAAGTTTGTATTGATATTGGAGGTAGGCCTTACTTAGTGTATGAAGTACCAGATGGAAGAATTAGAGATTTTGATTTGGAGCTTATTGAGGAGTTTTTTAAGTCATTAGTATTTAATTTTAAAATTGCCGCTCATATAGTTTATAAAAGGGGTAAAAATAGACATCATATTATTGAGAGTGCTTTTAAATCTTTTGCGGTTGCCCTAAGAAGGGCACTCTCTTATAGAAAAAATGGAATACCTTCTACAAAAGGGTTGATATGATTGAGCTTATTGTAATTGATGTTGATGGAACTATGACAGATGGGAAAATTTATTATTCAAATTCTGGTGAAGAGATAAAAGCGTTTAATATAAAAGATGGACTAATGATTGCTTCTTGGAATAGACTTGGGAAAAAGAGTGCAATTATTACAGGTAGAACTTCAAAAATAGTTGATAAAAGAGCAAAAGAGCTTGGAATTACATATGTTAGACAAGGTATAAGAGATAAAAAAAGAGAACTTTTATCAATTGTTGAAGAGATGAAGATAAGTTTAGATGAGGTTGCAGTTATTGGGGATGATATGAATGATTTGTCTATGATGAAACTTGTTAAAAAGACTTTTGCTCCAAAGGATGCAAATCCTTTTATTTATGGATTTGTAAATTATCCTCTTAGTAAAAGAGGAGGTGAGGGTGCGGTTGCTGAGATGATAGAGATTTTGTTAAAAGAGAGTAATTTATTTGATAAGTTTTTAGAGCTATGGGAAAATTAGTTGCTTTTTTTTTAATTTTGTTAATAATTAGTATCTATCCAATTATTGAAGTTTTTAATATAAAAGTTGTTAAGACTTCTTATAAAAAATTTGTTCCTACTGCTATTTTTGATGGAAATTACTCTTTTTATAATCCTTTCTTAGAGAGAGATGGGGATTTTAAAGAAGTAGATATCTATTCTAGAAATTTTTTAAAGGTTTTTGATTTGTGGATAAACGATTATATTAAAAAAGAAAAAATTTTTGGAAGTGAATTTTTATATAAAGATAAAGTTTTATATGGCAAAAGCGTAAATTTTTTTGCGGCTGATTATAATCTCTCAACCATTAAGGGAGTCTATTTTGTTGATAAGAGAGAGTTAAGAGGGGGAGAGTTTGTGATTAATGGTGAGAGGTTTTTTGGTAAGGGAGAGAGTTTTTTAGTGGATAAAAATAAAAATATTTTTGCAGATAAGATAACTTACTATTTAAAGGTTAAGCAATGAAATTTTTAATTATTTTGCTTGCGGTAATTTTGTTTGGAGCTGAGCTTAGGATTAGTTCTAAGAAGTTTGAGTATAGTTCAAAAGAGCTTATTAGTATTTTTATAGGGGATGTTAATGCTACAAAAGGAGAAGATACTATTTTATCGGATAAGCTTTATATCTACTTTACAAAAGATAAAAAACCTTTTAAAATTAAAGCAATTGGGCATGTTAGATTTAAATTCAAAGATGAAAATGTAACTTATGTTGGGCATTGTAATGAGCTTATTTATCTTTTAAAAAAGGGGCTTATTACTTTAAAAGGGGATGCTTTTGTAAGGAAAGTTGAAACAAATGAGAGTGTTAGAGGAGATTTGATAAAAATTAACAGATTTACGCAAAATGTGGTAGTATTAGGTGGTAAAAAGCCAGTAAATATCATAATAAAGGTTGAATAATGAAAGTCAAGTTTTTAAAGTCAGCTCAATCTATTAAAGATGCAATTGAGCCAAATTTTACAGAAGTTGCACTTCTTGGGAGAAGTAATGTTGGTAAGAGTAGCTTTTTAAACGCTTTTACAAATCAAAAGATTGCAAAAGTCTCTTCAACTCCTGGAAAAACTAAACTTATTAACTTTTTTGAAATTGAGGATGGAGGAAGAAAATATGTGCTTGTTGACTTGCCAGGGTTTGGATATGCAAAAGTTTCTAAATCTATGATAAAAGAGTGGGGTAAGAATTTGGATGAGTTTTTAAGAAATAGATTTAACACTAAACTTTTTATCCATCTAAGAGATGCAAGACATCCAGATTTGGAAATTGATAATATGGTAGATGATTATTTAAAATCTTTTCTTAGAAAAGACCAGCAGATTTTAACAGTCTTTACAAAGATAGATAAGTTAAAACAGAGTGAACTCGCAAAGTTAAAAAAATCTTATCCCGATGCTTTATTTATTTCGAATCTTAAAAAAAGAGGAATTGATGAAGTAAGAAAAAAAATCAATGAGATTTTGTGGGGAGAAGGTAGTGAGGATAGTTAAGCCTACTTTAAAGGATATTTTTGATATTAAAAGAGTAGTAGAACCTTATGTTAAAGAAGGGATTATTTTAAATAGGGATGATGATGAAATCGCTCAAAATATTCGCTCTTATCTTTTAGCATATAATCAAAACACTCCAATTGGAGTTGGGGCTTTACATATCTACTCTCCTTACTTAGCCGAAATTCGCTCCTTAGCGGTTGATAGGGCTTATCAAAATAGGGGAGTTGGTAGAGAAATTGTAAATGAGCTTTTAAAAGAGGCAAAAAAGCTTGATGTAAAAGAAGTTTTGGTATTAACTTATAAAAAGGAATTTTTTGAAAAGCTTGGATTTATTGAGATTGGAAAAGAAGCAATACCGGATAAGAAAATATGGGCGGATTGTATAAAATGCAAATTTTTTCCAAATTGCAACGAAGTAGCTCTTTTAAAACGGCTATAAAATTACTTTTTTATTTTCTTTTAGCCGTTGCAAATGGGAGTAGTTTAGCAATTCCTTGGTTTATGGGATATGTTTTTTATAAAGAGTCTTTGGTAGTTGGAGGTGGGTATATAATTTTTTTTTCAATTTTTCACAATCTTCCTATTTGGAAGAGTATTTTGATTTTAATTATGTTTTTTGTTTTTAAAGAAAAAATTATCTTTTGGATAAAGGCTTATATTAATGAAAAATTTCAAATAATAATTGGCGTTTATATTGTTTATCTTTTATTATTTGTGCTTTTTTTGGATAATTATTTAGATAACTTCATTTTAATACTTTTTTATTATAATCTACTATTTGATACTGTCTTGTTAATTCTTGAAGAAGCGAAAGAAGAGGTTAGTGAGGACTAATATAGTTTTAGGGTTTATCTTTTTGTGTTTTTTGTTGTTAATTTATAGAGTATATTATCTTAGCGTTATCTCTTATGATAAATACTCAAAACTTGCAAAAGCAAATATTCATAAAAAAATTCCAATCCCCCCAGTTAGAGGTATAATTTATGATAGAAACGATATCCCAGTAGCTTTTAATGAGTTAAAGTTTGATTTGGCTTTAAATCCTCATTTAAAAAAGGAAGAGGTTGAGTGTGCTTTAAATAGTATTGCTTCAATGATGGATATTAATAAAACAAAACTTCTAAAAATTTATAATGCAAAAAATTCTCCTTATAATCATAAACCAATTGTTTTAATGAAATATTTAGATGAAGATTTGGTTTATAAGATTGAGCCTGTGTTATCAATTAACGGCAATATCCATTTTCTGCCTTCTTATCTTAGAAAATATCCAAAAAAGTATTATCTCTCAAATGTCCTTGGGTATGTTTCAAAAGCCAATAAAAAAGACTTAAAAAGAAACAAAGTTATTGAGCTTACCCAAATTTCTGGGAAAAGAGGGGTTGAGAGGTATTATGATGATTTGCTTCAAGGAAGTCCGGGGTATAAAGAAGTTTTGGTAAATGCGAGAAATGAGATTTTAAAGGTTATTGATGTAAAGTCTCCGATGTCTCACAATATTACTCTTAGTATTGATTCAAGGCTCCAAGAGTTTATCTATAATCTTTTAAAAGAAGAGGATAAAAAGGGGGCTGTAATTGTAATGAGGACAAACGGGGAGATTTTAGCCCTTGTAACTTATCCAAGCTATGATAACAACCTTTTTGTAAAAGGAATCTCATTTAAAGAGTGGAAAAAACTCTCAACAAACATTTACCATCCCCTTCTTAACAAACCAGTAAGCGGACTCTACCCCCCAGGCTCTACCGTAAAACCAGCAGTTGGGCTTATAGCCATATCCAGCGGGAAGTGGAACCCGTGGAAAAAGATAGAGTGTCCAGGGTATATTATAGTTGGGAATAGGAAATTTAGGGATTGGAGACCCTGGGGACATGGGAAAGTTGATATTTTTAAAGCCATAAAAGAGAGTGTGGATACTTACTTTTATCAAATAGGTTTAAAACTTGGAATAAATTATATTGCAAGCCACCTTAAAAAAATGGGTTTTGGTAAAAAAACCGGCATTGATTTGCCAAATGAAAAAAAAGGGATTGTGCCGGATAAAGAGTGGAAGGCAAGAAGATACCATCAGCCTTGGTTTATAGGTGAGACTCTAAATGCGGTAATTGGGCAAGGGTATTTTTTGGCTACTCCTTTACAGGTTGCCATAAATACTGCATTAATTGCAAGCGGAAAACTTCCAAAACCTTTTGTTGTTAAGAAAATTGACAATAATCTAACAAAGCCTATCTTAAAAGATGTGTTAAGTAAAAAAGAGAAAAGAAACCTTTGGATGATAAGGAAGGGGATGTGGGAGGTTTGTAACGCGCCTGGTGGGACGGCAACTGAACATATCCACACAAAAATTACAATAGCAGGAAAAACAGGAACCGCCCAAGTTTATTCAATTCCGCAAGATGTTATTAAGCGTAAAAAAGAGGATGAATTAAAATACTTCCACCGCTCTCATGCTTGGCTTACAACTTATGGACCTTATAAAAACCCTCAATTTGTCGTAACCGTTTTAATAGAACACGGAGGGCATGGGGGAAGTGCTGCAGGAGAAATTGTAAGCAAGATTTATAATTGGCTTGTAGATAACGGTTATATAAAATAAAATGGAAAAGATAAAAAAGATTTTTCTGATTATAATGGGAATAGCTTTTTTTGTGCATATTTTTTTCTATACTCTTTATCTGTTTGGTATTATAAGTTTTAATACCTATATTGAACTGCTTGTCAAAACTGGATTAAGGAGGACATACTCTTATAGTTTAGAGTGGCTAAGAAATTTAATCTATTTTATACTGTTTGTATTAATAATTAAAGCTCTTAAAAAATCAAATACTTAGCCAGTTCTTTTTTGTCTCTTTTTTTGCCTTTATAGATTTTATCCCCTATCTTTACCTCAGCTTCATCAAACTTTGTATAGCTTACCATCATATCAGCTGCTATTTCTTTAATCTCTTCTTTTGCATCTTTTTGGATAAGTCCAATAGGACCTGGTTTATTGATTATAAACATCTTATCAAAACTTTCTCCTTCATACTCTTTTAGAGGAATATTTTCATCTTTGTTTCTTGAAATGATTATTTTAACTCCATCTACATTAAAATGTCTTCCAACTTTTAAAATTTCAATCTCTTTTGGGGTTAGTGGAAGATATTTGTGGTAATCTTTTAATCTTTTTGAAAATCCAATATCAGTCAATAAACATCCCCCGCTTGGCGATTCAAAATTTTCTAATCCATATTTTTTTGCAAGTTGAAGCTGAATTTTTCTATCTCTTCCGCTTATCCCAAGAAGCTTTTCTCTATCGACCCACCCCTTAATTTCTGGGATGGTAGGAGGGAGGAGTTTTGCACTAAGTGGTCTTAATACCAGATTGTTTGCGTTTGAGAGTTTATTTACTGCGTTTAGTGCCGGAAGTCTTTGACTCATTGGTCTTTGTCCTACCACTTCCCCGCTTATTATAAATTTTGCGTTGCTCTTTTGCATATACTCTTTTGCTTTTCTTATCATAAAAGCGTGACAATCAATGCAGGGGTTGAAGTTTTTGCCATATCCATAAATTGGGTTAAATAAAATTTTTTTGATATACTCTTCTTTTGCATCAATTACACTAAACTCGATTCCAAGCTCTTTTGCAAGTTTTTTAAGATGTTCTATTTTATCTTTATTTGCCTCAAATCCAAGGTTAATATAAATTCCCTCAACTTCAATTCCTTGTTCTTGAATAATCTTTATTGCCAAAGCACTATCAAGCCCTCCGCTAAAAAGTGATATAGCCTTCAAGTAAATCTCCTTTTTTAATTTTTAATAGTTTTTGCATAATTTGTTTTATTTTGTGCATCTTCTCATCCGTTGGGATTTTTGGATTAAGCTTTAAAAGTGCTATCTTTTTTTCATAAAGAGGCAAAAGCAATTTTGTAATCTGTTTTTTTAGCTGTTCATAATTTAAAACTTTAATTTCATCTCTTAAAACTATATCCAAAAGTTTTGGATTTTCGAAATCTTCTTGATAGAGTGCTTTTAGCTCTTCTTGATGATATTTCATCATCTCTGGGGATAAAAACTCAGCCACTGCATCTATAAAGTGGGGATTTTCATATAGAGTTTTGATTATTTGGGCTTCTCCTAAGTCTATCTTATTTGAAGAGGATGTTAAAATTTTTGCATTAAAAAGTTTTGGATTGATTTGTAGGTATACCCCAGCTTTTAAGCTAAAATTTTCTTTTAAAATATCTGGCAACTCTTTTATGTAGTTATTAATCTCTTCAATTGCCATTTTTTTTTGAATGGGATTTTTTAGGTTGTATTTTTTTAGGCTATATTCAATAATAAAGGTATCAAACTCTATTTTGTTTTTAAGGTGTTCTCTAACATTTTTTCCATCTTTTATCATATCAGCTGGATCTTTTCCTTCTTCAAATAAAACAACTCCTCCTTCAAAAAAATTTTCATATAAAAGTTTTGCGGCTTTAATTGCCGCATTTATTCCAGCTGCGTCGCTATCATAAGCTATTGTTACTTTGGTTTGGAGCTTTTGGAGGATTGGAAGATGCTCTTTTGTAAGGGATGTCCCAAGGGTTGCTATTGTGTTTTGGATTCCTCCTTGATGGAGCATAATAACATCAAAATATCCCTCAACTATAATTGCTTCTTTTAAGCGAAGAATGTGCTCTTTTGCAAAATTTAACCCATAAAAAGTTTTTGATTTGTTAAAAATTTTTGTGTTTGAGAAGTTTATATATTTTGCTGGATGATTTTTTATTGTTCTTCCTCCAAGTGCTATTATCTTATTACTTTGAGAAAAGATTGGAAAAGTTATTCTTTCAATTAATCTTGGATAGTTTTTATCGGTAATTGCTCCAAGTTCTTTTAACTTTTTTAAATCTAAATTTGCATCTTTTATAAATTTAAGTTGTTCATTTACTCCTGGGGCATACCCGAGTTTGAATTTTTCAATGGTTGAGTCATAAAGTCCTCTTTTTTTTAAATACTCATATGCCTCTTTGTTTTTGTAAAGCTCACTTTGATAAAAGTTATTAAATTTTTCTAAAATGTCAAAGCTTACAAATGAGTCTTTTGTATATTCAAGTTTAAAATTATAAAGGGTTGCAAGTTTCTCTATTGCTTCTTTGTAAGAGAGTTTTTCAATCTCCATTACAAATTTAATCGCATCCCCGCTTGCCCCACATCCAAAGCAATGGTATATCTGTTTTGCCGGGCTTACTACAAATGATGGGGTTTTTTCTGCATGGAAAGGGCAGAGGGCTTTGTAGTTGCTACCAGCTTTTTTTAATTGGAGATAGTTTCCAACAACATCAACAATGTCAATAATGCTTTTTAGCTGTTCTATGGATTCTTTGCTTATCATTTTGATATTATATTAAAAAAAAGGCTTGAAATGGATATAAGAGACCCTTTATTTAGTGTGATTGCTTTTTTTAGCATTGTTTTAATTTCGGTTTTAATTACTCTTGGAGTTGGGAAGATAAGAGAATTTTTAAGAGAAAAAGAGATAAAAATACTTTTAGATGAGTTTGATTATGTTGAGGTTGAGAATATTCCAGTTACCAAAGACTCTTCAAATGCTTTATTGCTTCTTGCAAAAGCGTATGAGAAAAACGGAGACTATGAAAAAGCTTTGAAAATTTATCTTCTTTTGGAACAAAAAACTCCATCAAATAGTATTTTAAAAAATATTGCTTATCTTTATTTTAAAGCTGGCTTTTTAGAAAAAGCAAAAAGGATAATTTATAAAGTTTTAAAAGTCTCTCCAAGAGACAAAGAAGCTCTTAGACTTTTGATTTTAATAGATGAAAAACTTGGAAATTTTAAAGAGATTGTAGATATTTTGGAAGTTTTTGAGGAGCTTGGTGAGGAGCTTTTCAAAGAGAGGGCAAATGCTTTAATTAAACTTTTTACTTTTAAAAAATGTGATTTAAAAGAGTTTTGCTATGGTATAGACGACTTTGAAGATATTTATAAAAGGTATCCGTTTGTAAGGAGGGAGTTTGTTGAATATCTGTTTAGAATTGACGCTAAAAAGGCTTATGAAGTTTTGGATGTCTATTTGGATTTGGATTTATATTGGAATAGGAATGATATTCCAAAAAGTGGTAAGTTTTGCAATATTTTGGCTGCTAAAAAACTTACAAAATGCGATAAAAAAGCTCCTTTTGAGATTGAAGCTTTGAAATATCTTCCAGTTGATTTCGCTGAGCTTGAATTTGAATATTTATGCAAAAATTGTAAAAGAGTTTTTCCTCTTTATTCTAGTAGATGTCCAAATTGTAATGAACTTTTTACTCAAAAACTTCTTACAAAACTTACTAAAAAACAACCTATTGAGAATATTGAATTTTAATGGTAAAATTCAAATAAAAAAGGTTTAAGATGGGGTATATGGAAATTGATAAATCTAAACTTGATGAAATTTTAGCTCAACATAAATTAAGTAAAGAAGATTATGAGCATATTGTAAAAATCCTTGGGCGTGAACCAAATTTAGTGGAGCTTGGGATTTTTTCTGCGATGTGGAGTGAGCACTGCTCTTATAAATCAAGTAAATGTTATTTAAAAGGTTTTCCAACAAAAGCTCCTTGGGTTATTCAAGGACCTGGTGAGAATGCCGGGGTTATTGATATTGGGGATGGAATGGCTGCTGTATTTAAAATGGAGAGTCATAACCATCCAAGTTTTATTGAACCATATCAAGGCGCAGCTACTGGGGTTGGTGGAATACTTAGAGATGTATTTACAATGGGAGCAAGACCCGTTGCAAATTTAAATGCCATAAGGTTTGCCGATATTAGAGGAAATAGCGAAAAAGCAAAACTTCATAGACACTTGCTTAGCGGGGTAGTAGCCGGGATTGCTGGATATGGTAATTGCGTTGGAGTGCCAACGATTGGTGGTGAGAGTGCATTTGAAGATAGCTATAAAGGGAATATTTTAGTAAATGCTTTTGCACTTGGAATTTGTTCGCAAGATGAGATTTTTTACGCTAAGGCTGAGGGGGTTGGAAACCCGGTAATTTATGTTGGAAGTAAGACTGGAAGAGATGGGCTTGGTGGAGCTGTTATGAGTAGTGATAGTTTTAAAGAAGGAGATGAAGACCAAAGACCAACCGTTCAAGTTGGAGACCCATTTACTGAAAAGCTACTTATGGAAGCGTGTTTAGAGCTATTTAAGACCGATTATATAGTAGGAATTCAAGATATGGGGGCAGCTGGGCTTACAAGTAGCTCTTTTGAAATGGCAGGAAAGAGTGGAAGCGGATTAAGGCTTGAACTTGATAAAGTGCCTATGAGAGAAGAGGGTATGAATCCATATGAGCTTATGCTTAGTGAAAGTCAAGAGAGGATGTTAATTTGTGCGAAGAAGGGATATGAAGATAGAGTAATTGAAATATTTAAAAAGTATGGACTTGATGCTGAGGTTATTGGTGAAGTTACCGATAGTGGAAGAGTTGAGCTTTACTGGTATGGGGAAAAGGTTGCCGATATTCCGGTTGCTCCTATTACAGAAGAAGCACCAGAGCTATGTCGCCCGGTAAAAGAGCCAGAGTATTTAAAAGAGATTAAAAATGTAAAAATCCCAAAAGTAAATCTACAAGAAGCTTTTGAAAAACTTATAAAAGAACCGGAGGTTGTGGATAAAGCGTGGATTTATGAGCAGTATGATAGTATGGTTCAGACTAATACGATTGATACAAAAAGAGTTGATGGAAGTGTAATAAGAGTAAAAGAAAATGGGCGTTTTATTGGGATGAGTGCTGATTGTAACGCAAGGTTTTGTTATATAAACCCAAGAAAAGGAGCCGCTGCTGCTGTGATGGAAGCTGGTAGAAACATAGCCGTTAAAAAAATAACCCCAAAAGCTATTACCGATTGTTTAAATTTTGGAAATCCAGAAAATCCAGAGATTATGTGGCAGTTCAAAGAAGCGTGTGAGGGGATTAAGGAGGCTTGCAATGCGCTTAATACCCCAGTAGTTAGCGGGAATGTTTCTCTTTATAATGAAAATGAAGGAGAGGGCGTTTATCCAACTCCTGAGATTGCAATGGTTGGAGTTTCTGATAGTTATAGAAGCAGCGAGCTTAAAAAAGAAGGAAATACAATTTATCTTTTAGGAAAAACAAGATCAGAATTTGGAGGAAGTTTATACTTAAAAGTTTTTGGAGGCAAAGTGGCTGGTGAGCATCCTGAGGTTGACTTTGAGAGTGAGCTTAAACTTTGGAATGTATTGGGGAACGATTTGATTGAGAGTGCAAAGGATATTAGCAGTGGAGGTGCTGCAATTGCTCTTTACAAATGGGCTTGTATTAGTGATAAAGGAGTTGATGTTAGTATGAATTTTGAAAATGAAGAAGATATTTTTGCTGAGAGTTTGAGTAGGGCTTTTGTTGAGGTTAAGCCGGAGAATGAAGAAGAATTTGAGAAACTTTGCAAAGAAAAAGGGATTTACTTTGAAAAAGTTGGGCGTGTTGGAGGAGATAAAATAAAAATTAACAATGTAGAAATTGATCTTCAAAAAGCAAAAGATATTTACTTTAATACTTTTTCTAAAATAATGAAAAACGAAATAGATTTTGCAGATACTATTTTTGAGGGGTAATTTTTCTTTTTTTTTGTTTTTTTATTAATATTTATTTGTTGATATTAGTTATAATTGTTTAATGTAATTTACAAAAGGAGAAAAGATGAAAAAAACATTTATCGCTCTTTCTGTGAGTGCTTCTTTTTTATTAATTGGTTGTGGAAGTGGAGGGAGTAGTGTCAGTGATGCTAATATTAATTATGATCAACAAAATATTTTTGCAGCTCAAAGTATTAAGGTAGAATATAAAGATTATACGGTAAATGTTGTTGACGATAATATAATAAATGCAAAAGTTTCTGCTCCTGAGTGTGAATGATATAAAGAAATTGGTAAAGGAGTTTATTTATTAACTAATTGTACGAACAAGCCTTCTTTTATAGTGGTAGAGGGCGGTCAGATAGGAAATAGCGGTGTTGAACAAGCTTTTCCTTTGGTTTTAAATACTTCTCAAACAGATTTAAAAGATAATTTTGTAGTAACTCCTATTACTACTCTTTTATCAGATGCAAGTAGCGAAGAGATTGATGATATTGCAAGCAAATTGGGGCTTGATAGAAATAAAATTTTCAAAGATCCTTCAAACACTACAGCTATATTGCAAAAAGTAAATGCTATTTATTTAAAAGGTACTACTGATGGTGCAATTGCTAATAAAAAGAATTTCGTAGATGTTTTAAGGGACACTATTAAAGAAAAAGTATCCTCTCCGGATGATTTTGATGTAAATGATATTGCTAAGGATGTGGAGATAAAATCTCAGAGAAATCCTGGATTGTTTGGTATTGTTTTTATGGGAACTTTACCAGAAAGTGACCCTTTGAGTCAAATTAAAGAGTTGCAACATCCCAACAAAGTATCTTTTTTAGGGCTTGTATTTGATTATAAAGTTAAAGATGCAAATATCACAGTTTATAGAGAGGATACGGGAGAAATTATTGCGAATAATATTTTAAGTGGAGATAATGGAGAGTGGAATTTAACATTAAATGATAAATGGGAAAATGAAATAATGAATAACGATTTTGTTATTTCTTTTGAAGCAAAAGCTGCTGATGGTAATATTACTTTAAAAAGCTCAGTTACTTCTGCAAAGCTAAGAGATATTATTAATCAATATAATATGAAAAGGATTACCCCTTCTAAAACTCCTACTTTGATTTTGTCTAATATTACAACTGCTGAACATGCTATCTTGAAAAAAAGAGATGCGTTTAAGGATGTTAAAAATTATGATAATAATATGAGCGATATTAAAACTTATTATGGAGATAAAATTTTAAGAGCGGCTGCTGTTATTAAAGATGTGGTTGATAATAATAATTCAAAAATTTTAAAAAATGCTGATGTAAACAATACTTATGATTTAGTTTTAAAGAATATTAAAGATAGCAATAATTTAGATTTTAACTCGTCTTTGAAAGATGCAAATACAAGTGTAGATATAAAAGATTTGGAGCAAAATATTACTTCCAATGCTCTTTTAAAAAGACAGATAGATAGTGTATATGCAAATACTTTGACTACTACTTTTAAAGATGCTGCTAAAAATAACGGATATGTTTTTTATAGAATTTTGGCTTATTATCTACCAGGAGATGATGGAGATTTAAATACAAGTGATGATATTTTTGTAAGAGAATATAATAAGATTATAACTTTACCTGGTAAATATGAAATTAAAAAGTGTTACTTGTATGGAGATAGCACACAAGATTGGAATTGTCAAAGTGATGAAGTTTCTAAGAATGCTAACTTTATTGATAGCGGAGATTATCAAGGAGTTTTAATAAATCATATTTATGATTACAAATTAAATAGTGTTTTAGAAGTTTTTGTATCAAAGCTTTGTAAGACTTATAAGCTTTACTCTATTACAAGAAGTGAAATGATAGGAAATAGTAATGTAAATTCAGATTATGAAGTATTGGTAGATAGTTTTGATGTTGTAGATATGTTTAGAAGAATGCCAAGCGATGATCCTACATCTTTTAATGACTTAAAAACTATGGTAGAAGGTAAAAGTAGAAATGAAGTTAATTATGAATTAAATAGATATATAAAAGATAAAATTTCAGATGTTCAAAGATATTTTAGTAATTCAAATATATCAAATCAGTGTCAATAAGGAGATAGGATGAAAAGGATTTTATCTTTAAGTTTAATTGGTTCTTTTTTATTAGCAGCTAATGGTATTGCGGCAAGTGATGTTAAAAAATTTAAAGAAAGAAGTTTTGATGGATATAGTTATTTTGCTTTTGGGATAGAGAATTTTAGATACTCAGAAAAATTTATTTATACTTTTAATTATTCTTATATAAGCCCTTATAGTGGAAAGCATTATATAGCGGGTGATCAAATAGCTGTTAAATCCAAGATAAACGTATCAAGTCCAGTTTATCTTAGTGGAAGTTTGATTAGATTAAATGATAAGTTTGATTTATCAATGGATTTTGCTTCAACTCTAAAACCAAATACTACTACTGAAAAATGGCTTGATAGAGGAGATGATAGTGTTATAACAAAAAATTATGCGACTATTATGAGTAATTCTATGAAATTTTTGCTTCATTATAAATTAACAAATGAGCACAGGGTAACGGCTGGGTTTAGTTATATTTTAAATGTTTTTAAAAGATTTAATGATCCAGATGCTGGGACTACTACCTTAGTAGAGGAGACATCAGCAACTGCTACTTTGGATGTTGGATATTGGTTTGAGAGTAATACGGCAGGTCAAAAAGGTTTAAGAGTTAAATATGAACTAACTGCTGGAATTCCTTTTTATCAGGATGTGCAAAATACAGCTGCACCTGGTATAAAATTTACAAAAGCAAGTGGATTTAATTTGGATACATCTATTTATGGAGGATATGCTGTTTATCAAAATGAAAATGGTGGGGTAGAAGTTGGAGCATTTGCGAGTTATTCTTATATGTATAGAGATGGTGATAGTAAAGAGTATAATGGGCAAAAGGTTATCTGGCCTACCAATATTACCCAAGCTTTAAGAGGCGGAATACAAGTTAGCTGGAAGTTTAATTAGGGGGATATTATGAAAAAACTAGTTACTTTATCGTTAATCACGGCACTAACTTTGAGTGCTTTTGAGTTTGAGCCTCTTGGATTTAGGTCAATTGGGATGGGAGGAGCTGGGGTTGCTAATGCAAGCGGTTCCACAGCTCCTTATTATAATCCGGCTCTTCTTGGGCTTAATAGATATTCAGCAGAATTTGCTTTAAATGCAGGAGTTGGTGTTAGAGAGATAAATTTAATAACTCATCTTGATAATTTAGCAAATAAATATTATCTAACTCGTACAATTGATGTAATTAAAGAGCATGCTCCTATTAGTGGAAGTAATAGGGCTGATCCTTATAGAGCGGATTTAAAAATTCAAGGAGCTTTAAATGAGATTTATAAACTCTCCCAAGGAAATGGTTTAACGATTGAACCAACTGTTGCTTTTGCAGGTCAGGTTAGGAACTTTGGGCTTGGAGTGTATGGACTTGGAGAGCTTGAAGCAAATGCAGTAATTGAGAGGCAGCATCTTTATTTGATATTTTCTGATAATAAAGGAGGATATTACTATTATTATCCAAAAACAGATACTTATGGAGCGACTGATAAAGAAACTTATAAAGAATATTCATTAGAATATGCTCTTGATAATAATTTAACTTATGTAAATGTTAATGGAATTGCGTTAATAGAAGTCCCTTTTACTTATGCTTATACTTTTTCTATTCCAGGAGCTGATGTTAGTGTGGGAGCAAATTTAAAATATATTCAAGGAATTACTTATAAAGATAAACTAACTCTTGATACTTCGGGAGATTCATTAAATAAATCTCTTGATAAAAATAAGAAAGAGAGTTCAAATTTTGGATTGGATTTAGGAATATTAGTTAAAGCTGATAAAATGAGAATAGGTTTAGTTGGAAAATATTTAAACTCTCCTAAATTTAAATATTATGATGGAAGTAAAATTACTATAAAACCAATGGTAAGAGGAGGAGTTGCTATTGATGCGTTAGATTGGTTAACTTTTGCAATGGATGTTGATGTTACTGAAAATTCAACTAATATTCCAAATTATAAATCTCAATATTTAGGTGGTGGAGTAGATATTCATCCAAATAGTTGGTTTAGCATAAGAGCTGGTGCTATGAGAAATATGGTTCAGGATGAAGAAGGTTTGATTTTAACAGGTGGAGTTGGTCTTGGTCTTAAATGGTTTCAGCTTGATTTAGCTGCTCAGGCTTCTACTAAAACTGCGACTTTTGATGGAAATACTATTCCAAGATATTTTAAAATTAATTTAGCTCTTGTTAGTAGATGGGGAGGTTAAACATAAACCTTTTCCCCCATTTTTACTATGTGTGCGTTATATCCAAGGAGGTTGTGGAGTACTGATTTAAAAGTTACTTGTTTATCGTATTCTCCGTGTATTAAGAAGATTTTGTTAAGTTTTTTAAATTTTTTTATCCATTCAATCAATTCTCTTTGGTCAGCGTGAGCTGAGAAGCCATTTATTGTGTAAATTTTCGCTCTTACAATAATCTCTTCATGGAAAATTTTTATAAATTTTGTTCCTTCTATGATTTCTCTACCAAGGGTTCCTTTTGCTTGATAGCCCACAAATATTATTGCGTTTTTTTGACTCCAAATTCTGTGTTTTAAATGGTGAAGTATCCTTCCTCCCGTGCACATTCCACTTCCTGCAATAATAACTGCTCCTTTTTCAATTTTGTTAATTTTTTTGGAGTCATCGGTTGTTTTTATTAAGTGTAGTTGAGGAAATTCAAATGGATGTTTTTTATACTTTTGGCATTTTTTATCTAAAAATTTGTTCCATTTTCTGTAAATTGCAGTGACTTTTGTAGCCATTGGAGAATCTAAGAATACTTTTGAATCTTTTGGAAGACTTCCTTCTTCGCTCATCTCTTTTAGGATACATAGAATTTGTTGAGCTCTCTCAATGGCAAAAGATGGAATAATTACATTTCCGCCGCTAAGAAGAGTATCAATTATAGCTAACTTAAATTCTCTTTTACTCTCTTTAAAATCTTTGTGATTTCTATCTCCATAAGTTGTTTCTATAAAAAGTGAATTTGTAGGAGATGGTTTTTGAGGAGGTGGGAGAAGGTCGTTAAATTTGTTTCCTAAATCTCCACTAAAAGTTACTTGTTTTTTGCCATCAATCTCAATTTCAATAAAGCTGCTTCCTAAAATATGTCCGGCATCTTTGAAAGTTGCTTTTATATCTTTTGTAATTTTTGTTTTAACATTATATTCAACAATGTGCTTATCCATTATGGATAAAATCTCTTTTATATCTTTTGGAGTGTATAGAGGAGGTGTTACTAAGTGCTCTTTTCCTAATCTTTTGGCTTTTTTTAAGCGAGTTTGATAATCCTCAACTTGTAATTTTGCACTATCAAGTAAGACTACTTTTGCAATATCAAAGGTTGCAGGATGAGCAAAAACTTTTCCCCTAAATCCATTTTTATAAAGAAGAGGAATTCTTCCAACATGATCAAGATGTCCGTGAGTTATTAAAAGGGCATTAATTTCTTTTGGATCAAAGCCAAGAGGCTTATAGTTTAGATATTCGTTTTCTCCTTGAAACATACCACAATCTATTAATATTTTGCTTTTTTTTGTTATTAAAAGGTGAGCAGATCCGGTTACGATTTTAGCAGCTCCATAACTTATTTCATAAGATCTCATTTTTGCTCCATTTTTGCAATGTCTTGAATAATTTTTAACACGCTATCTGGATTTAAACTCATACTTTCAATTCCAATTTTTACCAAAAATTCAGCAAATTCTGGATAATCACTTGGGGCTTGTCCACAAAGTCCGTTGTATTTTTTATTTCTTTTTGCTCCTTCAACTGCCATTCTTACCATCTCTTTAACCGCTTCATCTCTTTCATCATAATCAAAAGCGACAATTTCACTATCCCTATCAACTCCAAGTGTTAGCTGGGTTAAGTCATTTGTACCAATGCTTATTC
>JBDONU010000055.1:0-1840 GCA_039831175.1 Nautiliaceae bacterium | reverse complement strand
GTTATAAGAGACTTATCTTCAAAGTAGCTTTTTATGTTGCAATTGCAAGTTGAATTTATGAGTTATATGTTTTTTTGTAAAATTTGCTTCATTTCTTGTAAAAATTAAAGGTAAGTTAATTTTTTTGCAAGTAATATTCCATAAACTTCTCTTTTAAAAGCATCTGGACCTGATTTTAAAACATCTTTTGGATTTTCTTCTTAACCTAAAACGACTATTGCCTTTGGAGTTATGTTATCTTTATGAGAAAATTTTTCAAGTGTAAAAAATTGCTTACAAATTTTATAGAAATTTTCCATAACATAATTGCAATTGCACTAAGAAAAAAGAGCTACTTAAATCTTTTTGCAAGTACTCTTGCTAAAAATAAAATTATTATAAAAATGCCAGGAGGCAAAAGAGCGTTTAAGAGTTGTGGAATGGTTATAAGTCATTCAAATATAAATTTATTGGCAAAAGCAGGTTTTAAGTCATCAATCCAGCTTGCTTTTTCGTCATATTCTGCAAAAAATGGAATATTTACAAGAGAAGGATTTTTAGCTTGAAGCATATTTAAAACAAATACTTTTTTACCATTTATTTCACTAACTCCTGTTATTGCTATTTTTCCAGGAGCCGCACTCATACTTGGACCTCTAACAGTTCTTGCAAGACCTGAAACTTTACTAATTGCGTTTTTGTAAATTTCATATGCTTTTGCAAGTGGAACATCAAAATACTCTTTTGCTCCTGTATCTCTTGCTATAAACATATAATAAGGAATAAGACCAAGTTTTACCTGTTCTTTCCACATCTTCTCCCAAACTTCGCTGCTTGCGTTTATATGGTTTAGAATAGGAGCTTGGGTTCTAATTATTGCACCTGTTTTTTGAATATTTTTAATAGCTTCTCTTACAGCGTCAGTCTCTAACTCTTTGTAGTGGTTAAAGTGAGCCATAAATGCAAGGTGGTATCCATTATCTACTATTTTTTTGAATGTATCAAGAAGTTCTTGTGAGTCACTATCACTTATGAATCTATATGGCCAAAATGCAAGTGCTTTTGAGCCTATTCTAATGTTTTGTAGATGAGGAATTTTTGCCTCAATTATTGCATCAATATACATTTTAAAGAGTTTTGCACTCATTACCATTGGGTCTCCACCGGTAAATAAAATATCAGTAATTGTTGGATTTGCTTTTATATAATCAATTAGAGTCTCTACTTCTTTCATTGCAAATTTTAGCTCATTTATTCCAGTAAATTGTGGCCATCTAAAACAGAAACTACAATATGCGTGGCAAGTTTGTCCTTGTCTTGGGAAAAAGAGGATTGTCTCTTTGTATTTGTGCTGACTTCCTGCAAGTTTAATTCCGTTAATTTCTGGAATATTCTCTTTTTGTCCTGCTGGGTGAGGATTTAGACTCATTCTGATATCATAAACTATTTTGTCAATTTCATCTGGTGAAGCATTTTTTAGTCTGTTAAAATCTTCTTCTTTTAACATCTCTTTTTGAGGAAATACCAGCCTAAAAATAGCATCGTCTTTATAATTTTTCCAATCAATCAAATCTAATACATAGTTACTAACTTTAAAAGGAAAAACTTTTGCAGCAATTTCTATGTTTTTAATCTCTTCTTCTGGTAAGTTTTGAGTTATTTGGGGTAGTTTTCTTAAACTTTTGATATTATACGCCTTGTAGGTCATAATTCTCCTTTTTATCAATTATTATAACAAATTATTATGTTAAGTATTATAACAAATTATTATGTTAAGGAGAAATAATGAGAGTTTTGATAACTGGTGCAAGTAGAGGAATTGGTAGGGAGCTTGTAAGAAGATATGCGAAAAAGGCTAATA
>JBDONU010000072.1:0-6634 GCA_039831175.1 Nautiliaceae bacterium | reverse complement strand
CAATTTAGAAGATTCTTTAAAGAAGCAAATAGACAAGAAGGCTCAACAGGGGAAAATTTAATTAGACTTCTTGAAAGAAGACTTGATAATGTAGTTTATAGAATGGGATTTGCTACTACAAGAAGAGAAGCAAGACAACTTGTAACTCATGGACATATTTTAGTAAATGGTAAAAAAGTAAATATTCCATCTTACCTTGTAAAAGAGGGCGATAGAATAGAGATTAGAGAAAAATCAAAAAATAATCCTCAAATTCAAAGAGCACTTGAACTTAGAGCTCAAACTGGTTTAGTTCCTTGGATTGATGTTGATAAAGAGAAAATGGTGGGAGTTTTTCAAAGAATTCCAGAAAGAAGTGAAGTAAATATTCCAGTAGATGAGAGACTTGTAGTTGAGTTATACTCTAAATAAGGGTAAAAAATGAATAAAATTAAAACTACTTTATTGGTTCCAACTGATTTTTCTTACAATCAGGAGGGAAACTTCGCAAGAATTGAAGTTTCTCCTTTTGAAGCTGGATTTGGAGTTAGTGTAGCTCATCCAATAAGAAGAACTATCATCTCTTCTACTCTTGGATATGCTCCAGTAGCACTTAAAATTGAAGGGGTAAAGCACGAATTTGATAGTTTAAAAGGTATGCTTGAAGATGTAGCAAGCTTTATTATTAATCTTAAAAATATAAGATTTAAAATCAAAGACCCTCAAAAAAATGAAGTAAAAGTTGATTATACTTTTGCTGGACCAAAAGAGATAAAAGGTGAAGATTTAATTAGTGATGAAGTTGATGTGGTTACTCCTAATGAATATATTGCAACTTTAAATGAAGAAGCAGAACTTAAATTATCTTTGATTATTAAAAAAGGAATGGGATTTGTACCAGTTGAAAATTTTAGAGATGAAATCCCAGAAGGGTATATTGGACTTGATGCATATTTTTCTCCAATTAAAAAAGTAGTTTATAATATAGAAAATATGCTTGTTGAGGATGATCCAAATTTTGAAAAAGTTATTTTTGAGATTGAAACTGATGGTCAAATTGAACCAATTGAGGCTTTTAAAAATGCAGTAAATAACTACTTAAATCAATTTGCAGTGTTTTCAAAAGAGTTTAATTTAGAAACTGCAAAAAATGAGAGTTTTGAATTGCCAGAGGAGTATAATATTTTATTTGAGCCAATTGAAAAACTTAATTTAAGAAGTAGAAGTTTTAATGCGCTTGATAGAGCTGGAATTAAATATATTGGTGAGCTTGTTTTAATGGGTAAAGAGAAAATTTCAAACATTAAAAATCTTGGAACAAAGTCTCTTGAAGAGATTTTTGAAAAACTTGAAGAGAAAGGATTTTCTTTAAGTAAGCCTTTAAAACTTGATATTAAAAAAGCTATTGAAGAGAAGTTAGCACAACTTAAAGGAGAAGAGTAATGAGACATAAACACGGATATAGAAAGCTTGGGAGAGATAGTGAGCACAGAAGAGCACTTCTTAGAAACCTTGCTTGCGATTTAATTGAAAATGAGAGAATTGAGACAACAGTTCCAAAAGCAAAAGAATTAAGAAGATACATTGAAAAAATCGTTACAAGAGCAAAAGAGGGTGATGATTTAAATACTCATAGATATGTTTATAGCAAACTTGGTTCAAACAAAAGAGCAAAAGCAGCTACTAAAAAAGTAATTGAGATTATTGCACCAAAATATCAAAATAGAAATGGTGGATATACGAGAATTATTAAAACAAGATTTAGAAGAGGTGACGCGGCTGAGATGTGTATTATTGAATTTGTAGGGGAATAATATGAGTATTCCTTTTTCAAATGAGGAGCTAAAAGAAGCGGTATCAAATGTAATTGAAGAGATTCGCCCAATGCTTCAAATGGATGGGGGCGATGTAAAATTGATTGATGTTAAAAAGCCAATTGTATTTGTTCAACTTCAAGGCGGATGTGTTGGATGTGCAAGTGCTGGGGCTACTTTGAAATACGGGATAGAAAAAGCCTTAAAAGAGAAAATTCACCCAGAGCTTGTGGTTATGAATGTACCACATGGGTATGAAGATAAGCTTGATGAGCTTGCAAAATACTCTTTTTAAGGAGATTTCTTCTCCTTTTTAAGTGAGGATTTATGGAAAGAGTTGAAGTGTTTTTTAAAGAGGTAGAAGATGCTATAACCTCAAAGGAGGAACTTGAAAATTTGATGATTTCTTCTAATATTTTGTTTGAGAGCAGGGAAGAGATTATTAAATTTTTTGAGATGCTTTTAAAGTTTGATTTAAGAGATGAAGCACTTAATTATTTAGAAGATTTAGTGTTACAAATTGATGATGCTGAGTTAATAGATGGATTTAATCAACTATTTAAAAAATAACTTAATAACTGATAATACAAAAGATTTAACTTCTTCTAAAATTTTTCTAAAAACCGCTCAAAATTCAAAATATGCAAAAGGGGTAAAAAATTATATAACTCCAAAAGAACTTTTAAATAAATTAAATCTTAAAACAAAATTTATTGGTATTACAGGTACAAACGGCAAAACTACAACCGCTTTTGTTTTATCTTTTTTGTTAAATAGACTTGGATTTAGTGTAGCTACCCAAGGTACAGAGGGTTTTTTTGTAAATGGAGAAAAAAAAGAAGACAAAACTATAACAACTCCTCCAATTTTTACTACTATAAAAAGAGCTTATAAATTTAAGCCAGATTTTTTTGTAATGGAAGTTAGCTCCCACGCAATTGCACAAAACAGAATTGAGGGAATTGATTTTTTTGCCAAAGCTTTTACTTCATTTTCCCAAGACCATCTTGATTTTCATAAGAGTCTTGATGAGTATAGAAAAGTTAAAGAATCATTTTTACAAGATGAGAGTATAAAAGTAGTAGCTGGTAAAAGAAAAGGAGGGTATGTAGAAATTGGAGGAGTTGATTTTAGTTTTAATCCAAAAAATTTGTATGTGATTGAAAAACCTTTAATTGAAAATATAAATATGGCTGGGGAGTTTAATAGATTTAATTTTTCTATTGCAATTAAACTTGCTGAACTTATTAGTAATAATAATTTAGAAGGTATTATAAATTTTGCAAAAGAGTTTGAAGGAGTTAGTGGTAGGATGGAAATAGTTAGTAAAAATCCTTTTATTATAGTCGATTTTGCTCATACTCCTGATGGAATAGAAAAAGTTTTAAGCTCGGTTAATGGAGAAAAGATAGTCGTTTTTGGAGCAGGTGGAAATAGAGATAAGGATAAAAGAAAAAAGATGGGAGAAGTTGCAAGTAAGTATGCAGATTTTATAATTATTACAAATGACAATCCAAGATGTGAAGAGCCAATTGAAATTGCAAAAGAGATTGCAAGTGGAGTAAATAAGCCTTATGATATAATTTTGGATAGAAAAGAGGCTATTAAAAAAGGAATCAAAATGGCAAAGGATAAAAATTTTTCTCTTTTTGTTTTAGGAAAGGGAGATGAGAAATATATAGAGTTTTGTAATAAAAAAGAAGAATTTAGCGATAAAGAAGTTATAAAAAGTTTGTTAAAGGTTGAAAATGAATAAAGAAGAAAAAGTAATATTACCTACTCCTTATTATTATCCTTGTGAAGAAGATGAAATTGATTTAAAAGAGCTTATAAAAACTATGTTGAAATATAAAAAGTTTATTTTTGCTTTTACTTTTAGTATAACTATATTAGCAGCTATTTATGCTTTTTTAAAAAAGCCAATTTATCAAATAAAAGCAAATTTAGAACTTGGTTATTTTCAAACTATTACTGAAAAAAGAGGAGTTATAAATATTCCTTTTATTCAAACAGAAACAGCTATTTTATATATCAATTCTACTTATAATGCCAAAGATAGTTATCCAAAAGTAACAGCTTCCAAAGTGAAAAAAGCTTCTAATATAATTCAATTGAGTATTGAAGATTTTTCAAATAAAAAGGCTTTAAATGATTTAAATACTATTTTAAATGATATAAAAAGTATGGAAAATAAAAAAATAAATTTTTATAAAAAAGCTATTTTATCCAAAATAAGTATATTGGAAAATCAAAAAAAATATTTACAAAAACAGATAAACTTATTAAGTAGACAACTTAGTTTAAATAATAATCCATCTATTGTAGATACGTTATTAAGTTATCAAGATAAGTTACTTTCTATTAAATTAAAAATAGCTTCTTTAAAAGAACAAATTTCTCCTTTATCAATCCATAATACGCAAATTATAGGAAAAATAGAAAAAGATGATAATCCTGTAAAACCAAAGAAAAAATTAATTATAGTAGTTGCATTTGTTACTTCTTTTATTTTATCGATATTTTTAATATTCTTTATTGAATTCATTAAAAGTTTTAAAGATGATTAAAACCATAAAAGGTGATATAAGAGATTTTAGAGGAGATTTTATAGTAAATCCAAGTAATACTATTTTAAAGCTTGGCAGTGGGGTTAGTGGGGTTTTGAGGATGATGTGTCCAAAGCTTCAAGAAGTTATGGATGAGTGGGTTAGGGAAAATGGGTTTTTAAATCCAGGAGATATTGCAATTACTATTTATCCTTGTGATGAGTATAAATTTGTAATTCACGCTGCTGTTATGGATTATAGACCTTTTGCAAAAAAGATTAATCCAGATTATGATAGGATTGAGAGGATTTGTAAAAATATTGCTTCTTTTTTAAAAGATAAGGATGCAGTGGTAATTACCCCTTTGCTTGGGACTGGGGTAGGTGGGCTTGATAAGAAAATAGTTGAGAATATTATGAGAAAATATTTTGAAAAAATAAAAGCAAAAGTGGTTTTAGTAAAGAAAATTTGATAAAATTGATATAAAAAAGGAGCATATATGCAAATGCCAAAACCAAAAAATATAATTTTTATGTGCCAGGTTAAAAGACCTCCAAATTTTCCAAAGCCAAGCTGTGTTAGAGAGGGGAAAGAAGATTTATTTCCATATATTCAGCAAAAAATGATGGAGATGGGGATTGACCCTATGACAAATTGGATTGTGCCAACCGGATGTCTTAACAGATGTAACTTTGGACCGGTAATGCTTGTTGAGCCTGGTAGTTATATGTATGTAGATTTAACAAAAGAGAAGATTGATAGGATTTTAAAAGAGCATATAATCGGTGGAAAGCCGGTTGAAGAGTATTTAATCCCTAAGGAATTTTGGGTGTAAGGAAAAAAAATGACAATAGAGATGCTTTATAGCAAAATTCACAGGGCAACCGTAACCGATGCAAACTTAAACTATGTAGGCTCCATTACCATTGATGAAGAGTTAATGGAAGAGGCAAATTTATTTGTAGGGCAAAAGGTTGATATTGTAAACATTAACAACGGAGAGAGATTTTCTACGTATGTAATTAAAGGGGAAAGAGGTAAAAGAGATATTTGTCTAAACGGGGCGGCTGCAAGAAAAGTACATCCAGGAGATAAGATAATAATTATCGCTTATGCTCAAATGAGCATAGAAGAAGCAAAAAGCTTTAAGCCAGCTGTTTTAATTGTAGATGATAACAATAACATAATTGAAAAAACAACTTACTTACAGGAGGAGTGATGTTTGATTTAAATGAAATGATGAAAAAGCTCCAAGAGCAACTCCAAGAAGCTGATAATAAAATCTATACTGCAAAGAGTGGTGGGGGGCTTGTTGAAGCTAGTGTAAATGGAAAAATGGAAGTTATTGATTTAAAAATTGATGATAGCTTACTTGAAGATAAAGAGTCTTTGCAAATACTTCTTATGAGTGCTATAAACGATGCTATAAAAATGGCGCTTGAAGATAAAAAAAGGGAAGCGCTTAATATGTTTGGGGGGCTAAATTCGGTAAAATAGCACAAAAATTTTAAGGTGATATATGGATGAGAAAATAAAAGTTAATACCTTTCACCCTTTTTATGAAAAAGCTTTAAATGAGATGTTAGAGGCTGGGGGGAAAAGGTTTAGGCCAAATCTCCTCTTAGCTGTGGTAAAAGCTTATAATCCGCTTTTGGTGGAAAATGCAAAATATGCAGCTTTTGGCATTGAACTTATTCACACCTACTCTCTTATTCACGATGATTTACCCGCAATGGATAACGCAGCTCTTAGACGTGGGCATCCAACTCTTCATACAACTTACGATGAAGCTACTGCCATTTTAGTTGGCGATGCATTAAATACCTATGCTTTTGAAGTGCTAAGTAAAGCTCCTATGCATAGTGATGTAAAGATTGAGCTTATTAAAACTTTATCCGAAAACGCTGGACCTTGTGGAATGGTTTTAGGGCAGGCGATTGATTGTTATTTTGAAGATAAAAGGTTAAGTTTAGAGGAGTTAAAAGAACTTCATATCAATAAAACCGCAAAAATGATTGCCGCATCTCTTAAAATGGGGGCGATTATTGTAAATAAAAAGGATTTGGGAAATAGGCTTTATGAGTTTGGGCTAAAACTTGGGCTTTTATTTCAAATTCAGGATGATTTGCTGGATTTAGAGGATGAAGCAAAAACTGGCAAAACTACTGGAATTGATGCTCACAAAAACACTTTTGTAACTCTTTTGGGAGAAGAAGGAGCAAGAAGGGAGGCCAATAAGCTTGCTGATGAATTAAAAAGTGAGCTTGAAGGTTTTGATGAGAGTTTAAAAAAAGA
>JBDONU010000110.1:0-6684 GCA_039831175.1 Nautiliaceae bacterium | reverse complement strand
CTCTTTTATCTCTTTTTTGCTATAATCTATCAGCCATAAAAAATGTCTCAATTTCCATCCTTTATTATTTATTAGGTTATAATTTTATCAAAAAAGGAGCTTTTTTGGAAAAATCACAAATAGCAACCCTTCCTACAAAGTTTGGAATATTTAAAATCCAGTCTTTTAAAGAAAAAGACAAAGAACACTTAGTTATTTTTACAGAAAATCTCCCTAAAATTCCTCTTATTAGAATTCATAGTGAATGTTTAACAGGAGACGCACTTGGGAGTTTAAAGTGCGATTGTGGAGAGCAACTTGAATATGCACTAAAAAAAATAGCCAAAAAGGGCGGAATGGTAATTTATCTTAGACAAGAAGGCAGAGGCATTGGACTTTTTAATAAAGTAAACGCATATGCCCTCCAAGATAAAGGACTTGATACAGTAGAAGCAAATCATCAACTTGGATTTGAAGCAGACCTTAGAGATTTTAGTGTAGTAGAAGAGATTTTAAAAGAGTTTAACATAAAAAAAATATATCTTCTCACAAACAATCCTAAAAAAGAATTTGCATTTAAAGAGATTGAAGTTGTAAAAAGAGTGCCAATTAAAATACCTTCAAACCCTTTTAATGAAAATTATTTAAAAACTAAAAAAGAAAAACTTGGACACAAACTATAAAGGTAAAATATGGAAGAGAAGTTTATAAAAGAATTACTAAAATGGAACCAAACCCACAAACTAACAAATTACTCCTCATACGAAGAGATAAAAAAGCAAATAGAAGATAGTCTTTATCCTTTAAAAATAGAATCTACTTTAAAAGATGCAAAAAGTGCAATTGATATTGGAACAGGAGCTGGATTTCCAGGACTTATTTTAGCTATGAATATGCCAAATACAACTTGGTATCTGGTAGAACCAATAAAAAAAAGATATAGCTTTTTAAACTACATTAAAACCCTTTTAAATTTAAAAAATGTAAAAATAATCCCAACAAGACTTGAAAATTCAAACCTTCAAAAAGTAGATTTAATTACAAGTAGAGCAGTTATGAGAGTAAAAGATATTTTAAAAATAGCAAAACCTTTTATGCACGAAAATTCAACTTTACTTCTTTATAAAGGCTCAAATATCTTTGATGAGTTAAAAGAAGCAAATGTAAATGCAAAAATTATCTCAAAAGATAAAAGGAATTATATTTTCATAAAGGAATGAAATGGCAAAGTTAATACTCTTTTTAATAATAATTGGTACTATTTACTTTATTTTTAAATCTAAAAATAAAAAAACTACCTATAAAGAACCCCGAGTAAAAGATTTAATAATGTGTGATAAGTGCAAGACCTTTTATACAAAAAATGAAATTTTAAAAATTAATGGAAAAAACATATGTAAGGAGTGTTATGATAATTCTTGAAAAACCATTTAGCAACGAAGAATTTGTAAGAGTAAATTCAATTGAAGATATAAAAAAAACAAAGCCAAATGAAACTTTAATCTTTAAATATTGCGATTCAAGTTTAGAAGTTTACAACTTTTGCAAAATAAACTCTATTCCCTATGCAGTAGAAATATCAAATATAAAAGAGCTTATATTTATCTCAAATCTCAACGCAAAATATGCCTTTTGCAAAGATTTAGCAACTGCTAAAAAGCTTCAAGAAGTAGCAGAAAATTACTTACTTGATACAAAAATAATCTATCTTGCAAAGAGTTTAGACGAAATTGAAAAAGTAGCATCTTACTCAATTGATGGGATTAAAATTGAAAAATCTTAAAAATTTTGACTTTTTTTTAATTTTATTAATCCTACCATTTATTGGCATTAGCCTCTTTTTAGTCTCAGAAATTTCAACTATGCTTTTTAAAAAAGAGTTAGCCTACATTGGAATTGGAGTAGTTGTATTTATAATTGTATATATGCTTCCTCTTAGAAAACTGCTTTGGATAATTCCTATAATATATTGGGCAAACATTTTACTTTTAATAATGGTAGATTTATTTGGGATTAAAATCCTTGGAGCCAGAAGATGGCTAAAAATCCCACTTCTTAACATTACAATCCAACCATCAGAATTTATGAAAACAACTCTTCTTTTAATGCTTGGATACTTAATCTACCGCAATCCCCCTCGCCCACTTTACAATTTAAAAGAATTTTTAAGGCTCTCTTTTTACATTCTGTTGCCATTTTTGCTTATCGCAAAAGAACCTGACCTTGGAACCGCTCTTATTACTTTAATCGTAGGATTTGGAGTATTATTTGTAATAGGAGTTGAAAAAAAGATATGGATTACTCTTTTTATAGGAGCTATTATCTTAACTCCAATTGCGTATAAATATCTTCTAAAAGATTACCAAAGAAAAAGAATAGAACAGTTTTTAAATAAACCAAGCTACCATGTCAAACAATCTTTAATCGCTATCGGAAGCGGAGGCTTAACTGGCAAAAGTGAAAAAGAAGCCACTCAAACTCAATTAAAATTCCTCCCAATAGCAAGTAGTGATTTTATATTTGCTTACTTAGCCGAAAGAGCTGGATTTATTGGAGTTAGTTTAGTAATTTTGCTTTATTTTACCTTAATTGCATACCTTTTAAAAAAAGCTGAGAGACTAAAAGAGGATTACTTTGCAAAAGTTATGTTTATTGGAGTTGGGCTTATGATTTTTATTTATGCATTTGTAAATATGGCAATGACAATGAACTTAGCACCAGTTGTTGGGGTCCCTTTGCCTTTAATTTCACACGGAGGCACAAGTTTTATCAATTTTATGATTTTATTTGCAATTTTAGAGAATTTGATAAGTAAAAAAGAGTTTTTACATAGTTATGGAGTAAAGTAGGAGCCTTATTTAGACTCCTCTTTATTTTATTCTTGGTTTTCTTTATTTTCAGCTTTTGGCATTTGAGTTGGAGCTTTTGGTTGGTTAAATTTAACCATAAGAGATGAAAGTTTTTCTTTAAGAGTTTCAAAAATATCTTTTGTTGACTCTTCACCTTCAAGAATTTTTTCAAGTTTTTCAATTTCTTCATAAAGGTCGTTATAATCAACTTTATATCCAAGTGCTTCTGCAAGTGCAATTTGTTCTTTTGCATACGCAAGTAACTCTTTTAATTCATCTTTATTTGGATTTTCACCATTTGCAAGCTCATTTGCTCTAATGATTGCTTGTTCTGCTCTTAGAATTGGTAATGGAATTACAATTTTTTGAATTACCAATGTTTCAAGTACTTCAATTAAAAGTGCTTTTGCTTCTTCAAATTTTTCTTGCTCAATTAATGGAATAATTGCTTTTAACACAACTGGATATGTTCCAATTGGAAGTGCTGTTACATAAATATCAAGCTCACTTGCAAGTTGAAGCATAATATCTCTTGCAATTTGAACTTCACCCTCTTTAATAAGTCTTACAACCTCAGCTTTTGCAAACTCTACATCATCAATTGTCCCTGGAAAATCAATAACTTGCTCTTTAACATCAACAGGCACAACTTGTAAATTTGGATCTCTTGCGATTAATACTTCAAGTTTTCCAAGAATATTTGCGATCTCTTCAATTGCTTTATCTTTTTCTTTGTTATCAAGTAATTCAATTACTTTTGTAACTAAATTAATAGCTTCTACTGCTTCTTGTGTAATTTTTTTTACTCTCTCATCAATGTAATTTTCTTGTGCTTGATTTACTTTGTTAGTAACTTCTTTATTTTCTTCCATTCTTACATCAGTTTTAACTTCTGCCATTTTTCCCTCCTTAAATTTTTTATAATTATATAATTTTAGCCGCTTTATGTCAAGGTTTTTTAGATGATTTCTTTAAAAAAGTTAAAAATTATTTTACTTATGAGTTCTCTGACACTGTTTTCAAACTACCCCTATCAAAAAGGGGTAACCTCTACTGCTTTAAATCTTGCCGTTTTTACTTTATGGTCAGATTCATCTCCAAAAAGGTAATTAATTTTATTTTTTGCAAAATGAAAAGTAGTAAAAAAAGTATAAGGTCTTACTTTATCTGTAAATTTAACTCTAAGAGGAGCGCTTGTGTCATAAGCTGATTTTAACCTAACCACTTCTCCTATTTCACCTTTGTGAATTTCATTAACTAACAAAATATCATCTTCATATCTTTTTGTAAGTTTTTCACTTTTTGCACTCTGAGCTGCATTATTATATTGAGCAAGTGCTCTTCCAGTATTTAAATACCACTTTCTTTTCCCTTCAATCAAATCCTTAACCTCTCCTCTTAAATGATACTTATGATAGTGAAAATGCCCTTTTCCATCAGAAGTGCTAAACTTATCAAGATGTAAAATAGGCGAATCGCTCCCATCTTCTTTAATTGGCCATTGAAGAGGCTTTTTTTCAAGTCTTTTATAAGTAGCTCCTTTAAATCTGCTAACCTCTCTTTTACACTCTTCAAATACATCCTCACTACTCTTATATTTTTTATCTACTCCAAGCCTTTTTGAAATTTCACTTAAAACTTCCCAATCATCGGGTAAACTACTCTTTATAAGAGGCTTACTTAAATGAAGGCGTCTTTCTGCATTTATATAAACTCCCTCTTTTTCATAAGCGCTTTTTGTAGCAAATACAATATCAGCTCTTTTTACTATCTCATTTTCCATAACTTCCATTACCATCAAAAATTCAAGTTCTTTAAAAGCTTTGTGAATTTTATTTTGATTTGGATGAATGTGTAAAATATCTTCTCCCATATTAATAATTGCTTTTATTTCTCCTCTTAACATCTCATCAATCATATCAGGAGTCATAAGTCCAACTTCGCTTGGGCGAACATAATCTGGAAGATAATAAGGTAAACATCCAACATCACAAGCACCTTGGACATTATTTTGCCCACGAAGAGGCAACACCCCAGCACCTTTTTTAAAATTTCCAGTAAGCATTGCAAGATTACTTATCGCATTTACGCTCTCAGTCCCATCAATATGCTCAGTAACCCCAAGCCCCCAAGCAAAAATAGTCTTTTTTGTAATAAGTCTTGCAATCTCTTCAATTTGCTCCTTAATTTTTTCAAATCCTCTTAATTTTTTAAAAAACTCTTTATCGTACTTATCTTTTAAAATAAGTTCTTTATATTCACCAAATTTTACACACCTATTTTTTACAAATTCTTTATTAATTAAATCTTGTTGAATCAACTCTTTTGCAATTGCATTTAAAAAAAGTAAATTTGCTTCAAACGGCAAAACAACCGCAACATCGGCAAATTTCATCAAAGGAATTTCTCTTACATCCACAACGATTAACTTAGCACCTCTTTTTTTGGCTTTTATTATTCTATTTGCTACCATAGGGTGGGCCTCTGTTGTATTTGAACCTATAACAAAAATCGTCTCAGCATCAAGTATAGCATCAAAATTAACACTGCTTGCTCCCTCTCCTATACTCATTTTAAGCCCACTTAAACTTGGAGAGTGACAAACTCTTGCACAATTATCAATATGTGGAGTTTTTATAACTTCTCTTGCAAAATGCTGCAACATCCAAGCACTCTCTACACTACTCCTTGCTCCTCCAATTACTCCAATTGATTTTGAAGTATATTTTTTTACAATATCCTTAATTTTCCAAGCCGCAATATCCAAAGCCAAAGAGAATGGAGCTTTGTAGAATCTTTCATCAAAAGGAGTTAAATTTGCAAGTCTAACTTGCAATGAAAAAGGCATATTTTTAGCTTCTCTATCTACAAAATCATAACTTATCAAATGCTCTTTTAATCTATGCTCTAAAAACTCATATCCATATCTACCTTTAATACAAAGCTCCCCTCCACTTGAAATTCCATTTTTTAAAGGTTTTATCTTTACAATTTTATTATCTTTTACCTCAACATCAATCTCACACCCTACCCCACAATAAGTGCAAACAGATATCATAAAAGCCCTTTTTTGAGAGAATATATCCTATTTTACAAATTTTTGCAATAAATTATCTTGAATTTTAAGTGGCAAAAAAGTAAAAAGTTTAATTAAGTAATAAAATCTCTTTGGAAAAGCATACTCTCTTAGCTCCTTTTCTATTGCCATCTCAATCCTATCAACCCCATCACTAAGCTCCATTAAAAATGGCATATAAAAATCATTTTTAGCAGTCATATCTGTTTTTATAAACCCTGGTAAAATGTTTATTACTTTTATATTATCCTTTGCAAGAAGGTTTCTAAGAGACTGGGCATAAGAATTTAAAGCTCTTTTGCTTGCACTATAAGGCAAAGAAGTAGGAGAAGCTACTAAACTCGCAAGAGAAGAGATTAAAACAATTTTTCCATCTTTTCTCTTTTGCATCTTTGGTACAATCCCTTCTAACAAAGCGTGAATACTTAAAAAATTAATATCAAAAGTTTTTTTAAAATCTTCAAAAGGGGTAAAATTTGGAGAGTGAGGAAGAGATATCCCAGCATTACAAATAACTAAATCAATATCAACCTCTTTTCCAAACTCCCTAACTTTTTCTAAATCAGCCAAATCCAAAGCAACTCCCCTAACATTACTAAATTCCCTTTCAAGTTCCTTTAATTTTTCTTTATCCCTTGCAATGGCATAAATCTTATTAGCCTTTTTCGCATATCTTCTTACAAGCTCCCTACCAATTCCTCTACTTGCACCAGTTATCAAAACTCTCATTATTTCTCCTTAACATAATAATTTGTTATAATACTTAACATAATAATTTGT
>JBDONU010000062.1:0-23682 GCA_039831175.1 Nautiliaceae bacterium | reverse complement strand
TTTTCATCCTTCTTGGCTTGATTATTTTGCGGCACTTATTTTTGTAATAGCTTCTATTACCGATTTTTTTGATGGATTTATCGCAAGAAACTTTGAAGCATCAAGCAAACTTGGAGAAATCCTTGATCCGTTGGCTGATAAAATGCTGACACTTGGAGCTTTTCTTGGACTTTTATATCTTCACAGAGCCAATCCCTGGGCTGTTTATTTGATTTTGGTAAGAGAGTTTTTTATAACAGGACTTAGAGTTGCTATGGCAAGTGAAGGGCTTAGCGTAAAAGCAAGTATGGCTGGAAAAGTTAAGACGGTTATTCAGATGATTGCCATTGGATTTTTGATAATGGATTGGGTGTGTGGAAACTGTCTTTTATGGATTGCCGTTATTTTCACTCTTTATAGTGGAATTGATTATATAAAAGCTTACATTAAGGCTCATAATGATTAGTGCGATAATAATTCTTTCTTTTTTAATTTTTTTTCACGAACTTGGACATTTTTTAATGGCAAGGCTTGTTGGGGTTAGAGTTGAAGTATTTAGCATTGGCTTTGGTAAAAAGCTTGTTTGCAAAGAGTGTAAAGGCACAAAGTGGTGTATTAGTGCTATTCCCCTTGGCGGATATGTGCAGATGAAAGGTCAAGATGATACTAATCCCGCTTTAAAAAGCACTGACCCAGATAGTTACTCTTCAAAATCTCCTTGGCAGAGGATCTTAATTTTGCTTGGGGGTCCTGGATTTAATTTCTTGCTTGCTTTTTTAATTTATCTTTTTGTAGCTTTTGTAGGAATTGAAAAACTTGCCCCAGTAGTTGGCAAAGTTTTACCAAATACCCCAGCTTATGGAGTTTTTAAAAAAGGAGATAAAATCTTAGAGATTAATGGAGTTAAGATTAAAACTTGGGATGAAATTCCAAAGGTTATAGAAAATAAAGATATTTTAAAAATAAAAGTAAGAAGAGATAATAAAATTTTGACTTTAACAGTTAAGCCAAAAATTGAAAGTATTAAAAATATGTTTAATGAAGAAGTAAAAAGAAAAATAATTGGAATAATGCCAAGCGGAGAGGTTATAAAAGTAAAATATACAGGTTTAAAAGCAATTGAATTTGCATATGAAAAATTTTTAGATGCTTCAATGCTTATTCTCAAAGGACTAAAAGCTTTAATTACGGGAGCCGTTGGACTTAATACTCTAAGCGGTCCAGTTGGAATAGTTGATGTTACCGCAAAGGTTGCTCATTATGGAATAGTACCACTTTTGATGCTAACGGCACTTTTATCGGTAAATCTTGGGATTTTAAATCTTTTGCCAATTCCAGCACTTGATGGGGGGCATATTGTTTTTAATCTGTATGAAGCTATGGTTAAAAAAGAACTTAGCGAAGAGGTGATGATAAAACTGACAATTGCTGGATGGGTCTTTTTAATAGGACTTATGATAATTGGATTTTATAACGATTTGCAAAGAATTTTGGGAGGGTAAAATGAAACTTGATGAATTGATTCAAAGAGTAGAGAAAGCAAGGCTTAAAAGAAGCGAGCATCTGATAGTTCAGATTGTAGCCGTTACTAAATATACTGATGATGTTGAGGTGTTAAAGAGACTTTTTGAGGATGGGCAAAGAGCTTTTGGAGAGAATAGAGTTCAAGATATGGAAAAAAAAGTAATAACTTTAAGTAATTTACCAATTGAATGGCATTTTATAGGGAATCTTCAAAAAAACAAAATCAATAAACTCTTAAAGTTAAATCCATTTATGATTCAATCAATAAATTCATACGAACTTGCAGAAGCTATTAACAAAAGAACTAAAAAACCGATAAAATGTCTTATTGAGATAAATTCTTCAAACGAACCTACAAAACACGGAATGCCACCAGAAGAAGCGATAGATACTTACCTAAAAATTAAAGAAAACTTAAAAAATGTTGACCTAAAAGGGGTTATGACAATAGGAGCTCATACTGATGATGAAAAAGCTATAAGAGAATCTTTTAGAAAAACCTATAAAATTTATGAAGCCTTAAAACCTTATGGGGCAAAAATATGTTCTATGGGAATGAGTGGGGATTTTGAAATAGCTATTGAAGAGGGATCTAATATGATAAGGATTGGAAGTGCTTTGATTAAGGATTATATGTGATTGAAGTTAAGAGTATTGATGATTTAAAAAAAGTAATTGAAAAGATTTTAAAGAGTGATAAAAAAATAGTCATTTTAAGTGGAAGTTTAGGAAGCGGGAAAACTACTCTTGTTAAGGAGTTTGTAAAATATCTTGGAATAAGTGATGAAGTAACATCTCCAACTTTTGCTATTCAAAATGTTTATGCTAACAAAATCTATCATTACGATTTATACAATAAAAATGTAAATGAGTTTTTAGCCCTTGGAATGCTTGAAGAACTTTTTAAAGATGGATATCACTTTATAGAGTGGGGTGAGGAACTTGAAGAGATTTTAAAAGGTTTTGGGGTTGATTTTTTAAAGATTAAGATAACAACTGATGGAAAAAAGAGGATTTTTGAATGTCAAGACTGAGTGCTGTTAATTTAAAAAAGTACTTTGGAAAAGAGCTTATTATTAAGGGAATCTCTTTAAATGTAAATATTGGAGAAGTTGTAGGGCTTCTTGGTCCAAACGGGGCTGGAAAAACAACGACTTTTTACTTAATTTGCGGACTTTTAAGACCGGATGATGGAGATGTGTATCTTGATACTGAAAGAATTACTTTTTTGCCAATTCATAAAAGAGCAAGAAAAGGAATTGGATACTTACCACAAGAAAATTCAATTTTTAGAGATTTAAGCGTAGAAGATAATTTGATGATAGTAGCCCAAGAGTATTATAAAGAACCAAGAGATATTGTTGAGGATTTACTTGAAAAATTCAATATTGAAACTATAAGAAGTAGAAAAGGAAAAGATTTAAGTGGAGGGGAGAGAAGAAGAGTTGAAATTGCAAGAGCCCTTGTACCAAAGCCAAAATTTCTGTTTTTAGATGAACCATTTGCCGGGGTTGACCCTGTAAATGTTAATGATATTAAAAATTTGGTTAAGCTTTTGATAAAAGAGGGAATAGGAGTTGTGATTACCGATCATAATGTAAGAGAGACTCTTTCAATTTGTAACAGAGCGTATGTTTTAAGAAATGGAAGCATACTAACTCATGGCACCCCAGAGGAGATAGTAAAAAATGAAGAGGTTAAAAAAAGCTATTTAGGAGAAGATTTTACTCTTTAAGAATTTCGTATAATAAGACTATCTGGCAAATCAAATTTTTTGATAACCTCAGCTTCTTTTTCTCTCATCTCCCCGTTATCAGCCTCGTGATCATATCCAAGAAGATGCAAAAGCCCATGAATAAACAAAAGCTTAATCTCATCTTCAACCGAATGTCCAAGTTTAGTAGAAATTTCTTTTGCTTTATCTATTGAAATTACAATACTTCCAAGATGGAAATTATCATTAATCGGAAAACTTAAAACATCAGTTGGCATATCTTTTTGGCGATATGTTTTATTAAGCCTTTGAATTTCTCTATTATCAGTCAAAATAAGTTCCACGTCCTTATCTGTTAGATAGTTGTAAATCTCTTCTAATACTTCAACATCAAACTCAAATTCACTTCTATTCTCAAAATCTATCATAAATTTCCTTTTTTGATAAAATTATATCAATTTACAAAAAGGAGCAAAATGAAAGCAGTAGTAATTTTAAGCGGAGGTATGGATAGTACAACGGCGGCATTTATTGCAAAGCATCAAGGGTATGAGATAATCCCTCTTCATTTTAACTATAATCAAAGGACTGAAAAAAGAGAGTTAAAGGCATTTAATGATATATGCGATTTTTTAAATCTTAAAAAAAGGTATGTAATTGATTTGCCTTTTTTTAAACAAATAGGCGCCTCAGCACTTGTTGATACAAATCTAAAAGTGCCAACTGATGGGATAAAGCCTGGAATCCCGATAACTTATGTGCCGTTTAGAAACGGAATTTTTTTATCAATTGCCACAGCCATTGCTGAGAAAGAGGGAGCAGAAGCTATATTTATAGGGGTTGTTGAAGAAGACAGCAGCGGATATCCAGACTGCACGCAAGAATTTATAAAACATATGCAAGATGCTATTAATGCTGGCACAAAGCCTGAAACTAAAATTAAAATCAAAACGCCGCTCATTCACTTAAAAAAAGAAGACATTGTAAAAGAAGCGATTAAATATAATGTACCTTTACATCTTACTTGGAGTTGTTATCAAAATGAAGAAAAAGCATGCGGAGTTTGTGATAGTTGTAGGTTAAGGCTAAAAGGATTTGAGAAAGCCGGGGTAAAGGACCCGATTAACTATGTAAAATAACTTCAACTCCTTTTATAAAAAACTTTTTAGCTTCTTCTATATCTTGTGGAGTTAGAGAGTTTATTTTCTCTTCATATTCAAGCAAAGGCTTAATATCTCCTTTTGCTAAAAATTCTCCATACAAATTACTAACACTGCTGCTACTTTCAAGTGAGGAGATAAAATCAAATTTTGTTTGGTTTTTGACTTTTGTGAGCATCTTTTTTGTAATTTTCGTATCTAAGAGAGTTTTTCTAACTTCTTTTATAGCCTTTTCTTTGTTAACTCCTTTATTTAAAATTCCAACTACAATAAAAACTCCCTTATCCCTTAAATCCATATGAAAAGCAAAAATTTCGCTAAATAGTCTCTTTTTATTTACAAACTTTTCTTTTAACAAAGAACTTTGACCAGAGCTTAAAATTTCTGCATAAGCATTTAAAGCAAACAAAGAGGAATCGTTAAACTCTTTGGTATGAAAAGCAAGTGCCATCATATCAACATTTGTCTCTTTTTTTATGTAAACTCTTTTATCTCCATCAAGCTTAGGTTCTTTTTGATGGAGTTTTGGAATCTCTTTTTTATTCTCAATTCCCTCAAAATACCTCCAAGCTTCCCTAAACACTTCCTCAACTTCAATATCCCCAGCAACTAATAAAATAGCATTTTTAGGCTGATAGTAAGTATTATAAAACTCCCTTATATCTTCTATTTTCCAATTTAAAATATCATCTTTAAATCCAATAGGAGTCCAGTGATAAGGATGATAGATAAATGTATTGTTAAATAATCTAAAATACAAATACCCCATAGGGTTATTGTCAACCCTCCAAAGCCTCTCTTCATAAACAACTTTTCTCTCTCTCTCAAACTCCTCTTTATCAAGCTTTAAATTTGCCATAGTCTCGCTAAAAAGCCAAAAAGTTTTATTAAGATACTCATTTGAAGTTTTTATAAAATAGTGGGTATAATCAAACCCCGTTGAAGCGTTATCCACGCCTCCAAGAGACTTTACGATTTTATCAAATTCTCCTTCCTTTAAATTTTTAGTTGATTTAAAATTCATATGTTCAAGCATATGGGCGATTCCGGTTTTTCCCAAAATCTCATTTCTGCTTCCCACTTTATAAAAGACATTGGTTGTAATAACCTTGCTTCCTTTATTCATAGGAATTGCCACCACTTCAAGCTTGTTTTTTAGAGTTTCTTTATAAAATTTATGAAGCATCACCATCCTTTTTAGTTAATTTCTTTGGCACATCAACTCCAACCGCTTCACTTATATGGCTAAACCCATCTTTTTTTAAGAATTCAATAAGACCTTTGTTTATCTCTCTAACAATTCCGGGACCTTTGTAAATTATTGCGGTATAAAGCTGCAAAAGACTTGCCCCCATTCTTATTCTCTTATACGCCTCTTTGCTGCTATCAATCCCACCAACGCTTATAATCGTGGTTTTACCAAATACTTCACTAGCTACAATTCTTAGAACTTCAAAACTTCTTTTTTGAAGAGGTTTTCCAGAAATTCCTCCTTTTTTAATAGGGGAATTTACTAAATCATAATTTGTAGTTGTATTTGTTACAATTATTCCATCTGCATTATTTTCTACACTCAAATTTGCAAGATTAATTATCATTTCATCTTCCATATCGGGTGAAAATTTAATTAAAATAGGCTTAGTAGTTAATTTTTTTAATTCTTTAAAAAGAGTGGATATAAACTCTTCATTTAATAAATCCCTAAGCCCTGGCGTATTTGGAGAAGAGATGTTAATTACAAAAAAATCAACAATATCTTTTAACCCTCTGACTAAAATTTTATAATCCTCAATTGCCTTATCTTCTGGTGTAGTCTTATTTTTCCCAATATTTGCACCAATTGGCAAAACAAAAGGATATATTTTTTTAAGTCTTTTTTTAATTATCTCAACACCATCATTATTAAACCCATAAGCATTTTGAACAGCCTCATACTCAATATGTCTCCAAGCCCTTGGTTTTTCATTTCCTTCTTGTGGCTTTGGGGTAACAGCTCCAACTTCTCCCCATCCAAATCCAAGAGCAGGCCAAGCGGATACCATTGTTGCATTTTTATCAAACCCAGCAGCAACTCCTATTGGATTTTTAAATTCAAGGTTCCATATTTTTTGAGTTAAAATAGGGTCATCAACAAAGTTTTTCTCAATTAAAGGGTTAAAAAAAAGAGGGCAGCGTCTTGCGGTTTTTAAAGCAAGCTCTACCAAGTTATGAGCCATCTCCGGGTCGATTTTGTAAATTAGTGGCTTAATTGTCTCAAAAAAGCTCATTTTATGCCTTTTCCCATAAAGTTCCATTTAGAGTATCTTGAATTAAAATGCCCATCTCTTTTAACTCATCTCTTATTTTATCTGCAAGTTCAAAATTTTTCTCTTTTTTAGCTTCACTTCTTTTTTTAATAAGTTCTTCTATTTTTCTTTTTGTATCTTCATCAATTCCAGATTGAAAATATTCATAAGCATCACTACCACCAACTCCAAGTACTCTATCTATAAATTCAATATTACTTATAATTTTTTGTTTAAAAGTTTTATCTTTTGGATTTTTATCAAGTCCTTCATTTGCTTCTTTAATAAACTCATCAACAACTGCCAAGGCTTTTGAAACATTTAAATCATCTTTCATAGCTTCAAGAACTCTATCTTCAAATTCTTTATCTCTTTGTTTTTTACTAACTCCATAAACCCTTTTTTTAAGGCGATAAAGTTTATCAAGTCTCTTTTTGCTTGCTACTAAATCCTCTTCACTAAAATTCAAAGGAGCTCTATAATGAGTACTCATAAGATAAAATCTTAATACTTCTCCTGGATAATGTTTTAAGGCATCTTTTACAAAAAAGCTATTTCCAAGAGATTTACTCATCTTTTCTCCGTTAATTTGTACAAATCCGTTATGCATCCAATATTTTGCAAGATGACCCCCATACGCACAATGACTTTGAGCTTCTTCATTTTCATGATGAGGAAAGAAAAGGTCTGCTCCACCTCCGTGAATATCAATTTCATATTCTCCATCATAAGCAATATGTTTTTTAATCATGGCAGAACATTCTATATGCCATCCGGGTCTCCCACGACCAAATGGAGAATCAAAACATACATCTCCTTCACCCTTACAAGTTTTCCATAAAGCAAAATCAGCAGGATTTTTCTTACCCTCAATATCAACTCTATGAACTACCTCATCATCTTGACATTTATGAGATAAAGAACAATACTCTTCATCCTTACTAACATCAAAATATATATCTCCATTTGGAAGTTTATAAGCATACCCCTTTTCAAGCAATCTCTTTATTAAATCAAAAATAGCATCAAGACTCTCAGTTGCTTTTGGCTCTATATCTGCTCTTTTTACATTGAGTGCTTCCATATCTCTTAGATATGAATTGATATAATATTCTGTAATCTCTTTTAGGCTTTTTTTTGTTTCATTCATTTTATTAATTATTTTATCATCAATATCAGTAAAATTCTTTACAAAAGTTACTTTATATCCAATCTCTTCAAGCACTCTTCTTAACAAATCAAAGCTAATTGAACTTCTTGCGTGACCTAAATGTGCATCATCATAAACAGTAGGACCACACACATAAATCCTAACTTCATTATCTTTAATAGGCTTAAACTCTACTTTTCTTTTTAGATGCGAATCGTAAATTTTCATACCGCTCCTTTAAAAAATATTAAAACCTCTTTAAAGAGAATTGCCATAATTATACTAATTAAAATAGCCAAAATCATACCCAAAACATACCTCTTTTTAAAAAATCCAAAAAAATCCCTAAATCCAAATTCTTTTAGCGTAAAATAAAACAAAATCCACCCGCTAATACTACTTGCCAAGGCAAGCCCTAATACTTTTAGGGGGAAGATAAGAATAATTGAAAAAATAACATTTACCAAAACCGAAAAAAAAGAGATTTTAGCCGCTTTTAAGTGGCGATGCGTTGCATAAAGGTAACTTGAAAAAAGCTTATTAAGTCCAAGAGGGATAAGTCCAATAAGATACATTACAAAAACATATGCCGTAATTTTACTATCACTCTTTTCAAAAGCTCCTCTTTGAAAAAGAAGTTTTACAATCTCTTCACTTAAAACAGCTCCTATAATAGTTGCAAAAATGAGCGCGTAAAACAAAAACCAAAAACTCTTTTTTAAAATTTTTATTGCTTTTTCTTCTTGGTTTGAGTGAAGATATTTGGTGATTTTTGGAAACACAACAGATGAGGTTGCTATTACAAAAAGGGCAAAAGGAAGTTGGAAGAGTCTATTTGCATAGTAAAGATAGCTTATACTTCCAGAGGTTAAAAAACTTGCTAAAAAAGTATCAATAAATGATGAGAGCTGAGCAGTTGAATTTCCAAAAAGAGAAGGAAGAAAATGTTTTTTAAAAGTTTTAAGAGAGGTTTTTTTCTTACTTATAGCACCAATATATAAAAATTTTAAGATTTTATATTGCTTTGCAGCTATTAAATGGACAATAACTTGAAAAATCCCTCCCACAATTACTCCAATGCTAAGATAAAAAACGATTGTTTCTTTATCTTCACCTTTTGAGATTAAAAGAGCTAAAATTAAACTTAAATTTAGAAAAATAGTTGAAAAAGCAGTTGTTAGGAAGTGGTTTTTGTATTGAAGAAGAGTTGAGAAAAAAGTAACTATAAAAATTAAATCTAAATACCAAAAGTTAATAGCAACAAACTTTGAAGCGATTTTTTTTGCTTCTTGGCTAAATCCAGGAGCTATTAAAGAAGTAACTTCGTATGAGAAAATATTTATAAAAATAGTAAGCAAAAGAATGATTGATAAAAAATAAACAAACACTTTAAGAGCGAATCTTGGTTTGTTTTTCTCTTTTGCAAAAGAGGGTAAGAAACTTTGGGTAAAGGCACCTTCTGCAAAAATTCTCCTAAATAGGTTTGGAAGCTTAAAGGCTGTAAAGAAAATATCAGAGTAGATATTAGCTCCAAGAATTGACGCACTTAACAAATCCCTTATAAATCCAAGAATTCTTGAAGAGAAAATCCCTAAAAAATTTATTATAATTTGCTTTATCATAATGCAATTTTATCAAAAGGATAGGTTTGATTGGTGCTCTTATTGGAAAAGTCTTTGAAAAAGAGGAAAATAAAATTTATCTTAATGTAAATGGGGTTATTTATGAGCTTGTTGTCTCTTTAAACACTCTCTCAAACGCAAAAGATGGACTTTATTATGTAAGTGAAGTTATAAAAGAGAGTGAATATACTCTTTATGGTTTTTTAGAGAAAAAAGAAAAAGAGTTTTTTGAAAGTCTTGTGAGAATAAATGGGGTTGGACCAAAGAGTGCAATTGCGATTTGTTCAGCGTTTAGCATTGAGGAGTTTAGCGAGATTGTAAAAAGAGGGGATATTGATACGCTAAAAAAGGTTCCCGGAATTGGAATAAAGAGTGCTAAGAGAATTTTAGTTGAATTTGAAGCAAAAGAGAGTGAAGATGTGGATAAGTTAAAGGCAAAAAAAGCGCTTCTTGCACTGGGATTTAAAAAAGATGAGGTAAATAGGGCACTAAGCAAAGTTAACGGAAGCGTTGAAGAGATGATAAAAGAGGGGCTAAAAAATTTATCAAAAGGAGTTTTATGAAGTATGGAGTTATTTTTGGAGGGGCAAGCTTTGAACATGAGATAAGTATAGTTAGTGCAATTACTATAAAAGAGAAACTTGATATAAGTGCTTTTATTTTTGTTGATGAAGAGAGGGATTTTTATCTGATTGATAAAGAGAATATGAAAAGTAGTTATTTCGCAAAAAGAGAATATAAAAAAGCTAAAAAACTAATCTTAAAAAAAGGAGGCTTTTTTACACAGGGGCTTTTTAAAAAGAGAGTTGAATTTGATGTGGCTATTAATTTAATTCATGGAAAAGATGGAGAAGATGGAAAGCTACCAGCACTTCTTGAATGGCACGAGATTTTAGCAATTACCCCAAATGTTGAAGCTTGCGTAATTAGTTTTAATAAACTCTTTACAAAAATGTATGCAAAAGAAATTGGAGTTAGCGTAATTGAATATGAAGTTATCAATAAACCACAAACCAGATTTGATTTTCCAGTGATTGTAAAACCAGCCCGCCTTGGAAGCAGTATTGGAGTTAGCATAGCTAAAAATAAAGAGGAGTTAAAGTATGCGTTTGATGTAGCAAGGGAGTTTGATGACTTGATAATTGTTGAGCCTTTTATTGAGGGGATAGAGGAGTATAATTTAGCCGGATGTTATGCAAATGAGTGGATTTTCTCAAAACTTGAAAAGGTGGATAAAAAAGAATATCTAGATTTTGAGAAGAAGTATATGGATTTTAGTAGAAAAGAAGTTAAATTGGTTGAGGATGAAAAATTAAAACCAAAGTTTGAAGAAACTTTCAAAATAATTTATAATAAAACTTTTAAAAATACTTTAATTAGGTGCGATTTTTTCTATAAAGATGGTATAATTTACTTAAACGAAATAAATCCAATCCCTGGAAGTTTGGCAAATTATCTATTTGATGATTTTAGAAGCGTTGTTGATAGACTTGCTAAAAGTTTAGTAACGGAGGAAAAGATTAAAATTGAGTATCAATATATCAATAAAATCAATCAAGCTAAGGGGAAATAGTGAAAACTTATAAATTTTTAGTAAGTGGAAAGGTTCAAGGTGTTTATTATAGAAAACATATTCAAGAAATGGCAAAAGAGGCTGGATTTAGAGGGTATGTAAGAAACCTTCCAGATGGAAGGGTTGAAGTGGTTGTAAATATTGAAAATGAAGAGAAATTAAAAGAATTTTTAGCTATTTTAAAAAAAGGATCTCCTTGGAGTAAAGTAGAAGAGATTAAATATGAAGAGATACCTTTTGCTGAATTTGATGATTTTAAGATAGTATATGGCTAATTTTAAAACTCATCTTGGAGTTGCTGCTGTTGTTAGTGGAGGAGGAGCTTTGTTGTTATATGATAAAGTGGGAGTAAAAGATGCTCTTTTTCTGTTTGTAAGTGGATGCATCGGAGGGATTTTACCCGATATTGACCATGATAACTCAATTCCCCTTAGAATACTTCAAAATATCTCTACTCTTTTTGTAGTCTTTTTTGTTTTTTTATTTTTTTACGATAAAGTGAATTCTTTAATGCTACTTATCTTTATGATAACTGGATATATTGGTTCATTTTTGTTGTTTTATATTTTTAAAAAATTTACAACTCACAGAGGAATTATTCATTCTATAAGTTTTGGAGTATTATTAGCGCTTCTTTTTAACTTCGTTATTTTTGAAGTTAGTAACAACCAAAAGTTATCTTTACTCGCTGGTTTTTTTTTGTTTTTGGGATATGTTACTCATCTTATCTTAGATGAAATTTATAGTATTGATTTTATGGGAAGAAGAATTAAAAAATCTTTTGGAAGCGCTCTTAAACTAAAAGGCGAAAATCAATTATTGAATTTGATCTTAATTTTCGCAATCTTGCTAACTTTTCTTTTACCTCCAAATTATACTTTTCTTTTAGAAATATTAAAGGATTTGAATGATTGAGAATATTGTTCATTTTGTAACGACTTTTTTAATTGGAGTTTATGTAATAACAACTCTTCAATGGTATAACTATAAAATTGACAGGGTTCTTTTTCACTTTCATAATTACACTTGGCATATTCTCTATTTTTTGTTTCCAGTTGTTGTTTATACATTCTTCCCAAGCTATTTTAACTACTTTTTCTTAATTTATATAGTTTTGTTTTTTACTTGGTATAAAAAAAGCAAGGGAGTAAAGTTTACAAAGAGAGTAAAAAGGTTTTTGGTAATTCTTGTTATTTTGGAAATTGGGAATTTATTTATTATGGAGAAATTTAACAATAATCAAGGCTTATCCTTGCTTAGTGTAATTTCAACTGCAATAATAATCTCTTATTTGATTGAGTCTCTTTTTTTTAGGAAATTTAAACAAAAAGCAAAAACAAAACTAAATAAAATATCCCCAACTATTATTACAATTACGGGTAGCTATGGAAAAACCTCCATTAAAAATTTTACTTATCAACTTTTAAAGGACAATTTCAAAACTTATAAAACCCCAAGAAGCGTAAATACTCTAAAAGGTATAGTCCTTGATATTAATACTTCTTTGCCAGAAGATATCCAAATTTATATTACAGAAGCTGGGGCAAGGGAGAGGGGGGATATTAAAGAGATAGTAGAATTTTTAGAAAATGAGTATTCAATTCTTGGCAAAATCGGACCTCAACATATTGAGTACTTTAAAACAATGGAGAATATTAAAAAAACAAAGCTTGAAATTTTTAAGAGTCCAAAACTTAAAAAAGGCTTTTCTTATCAAATAGGGTGGGGAGATAAGGTTGAGGTTATAAAAGATAAAATTAAAAATATAAAATCTTCACTTGATGGGATTGAATGGGATTTGATTATAAACAATAAGATCTATCACTTAAAAGCTCCAAATATACTTGGAGAGTTTAACGCAATTAATATTTCTTTGGCTGTTTATCAGGCGGTTGAATTTATGAATTTAGATGAAGTTTTGGAAAAAGTAGAAAAGTTAGAACCAATTGAACACAGACTTCAAAAAATTAAAGCTAACGGAAAAATAATTATTGATGATAGTTTTAATGGTAATATTGAGGGAATGCTAAAGAGTTTTAAGCTAATAAAAACTTACAATGGTAAAAAAATCATCATAACCCCAGGGCTTATAGAAGCAACGGATGAGATGAATAAAAAAATTGCAAAAGCAATTAATGAGACTTTTGATTTAGCCATTATTACTTCTCAAGTTAACAAAGGGATACTTTGCAAAAACATAACGATTGATAAAATTTGTCTAAGTAATAAATCAAAGCTAACTAAGGTTTTAAAAGAAGTTACAAAAGAGGGGGACTTGATTCTTTTTAGCAATGACGCACCAGAGTATTTATAAGGAGAAAAAATGATAGATTATCTAACTTCACACATTGAGTGGGTTATTTTAGAAGGAGTTATTGTAGCAATTATTTTAAGCTTTATTCCAAAGATTGATATTTTAATAGAAAAGCTTAGTCGCTTTTTTATGTATATCTCCGTTATTGCGTTGATTTTGCTAAGTTTCTTAGTTACTTATGATGTAATTACTCGTAAGCTTTTTTCCGGTGGGAGTATTGCACTTCAAGAACTTGAATGGCATCTTTTTGATATTGTCTTTTTGTTTGGTATAGCTTTTACTCTAAGTAAAGATAAACACGTAAGAGTTGATATTTTGTATGATAAATTTCCCAAAAAAATTAGACTTTTGATTAATTTTTTATCTATCGTTTTATTTGTAATTCCACTTTCTATCTTGATTATAGTAGAAGCTTTACCTTTTGTTCAAATGAGCTATCTTCAACACGAAGCATCAGGTGACCCAGGAGGACTTTGTTGTAGGTGGATTATAAAAAGTTCTATGATTGTAACTTTTGTAATTGTATATCTTCAATCAATTGCTGAGCTTAGAAAAATCTATCTAAGGATTAAAAAATGACAGGTATTATCCTTTTTATAATTGCATTTATTCTCTTAATGCTTGGAGTGCCAGTTGCTTTTGCATTTGGAGGAAGTGCAATTTTTGCGGCAATGCTAGATCCTAATTTAGGGCTTGAAATATTTGGGCTTTTGCCATATAGAGTCTATGGAATTATGCAAAACTTTACCTTAATGGCTGTACCGTTATTTATTTTTATGGGATTTATTTTAGAAAAAAGCAAAATTGCTGAAAATATGCTTGAATCAATAGGAAAACTTTTTGGAAGAGTAAGAGGAGGGCTTGCAATTGCTATTGTGATAGTTGGGGCAATTTTAGCTGCTTCTACTGGAATAGTTGGGGCAAGCGTTGTTATGATGACAATTATCTCACTTCCAGTAATGTTAAGACACGGCTATTCTCCACGCCTTGCAAGCGGGGTAATTGCAGCAAGCGGAACTCTTGGACAGCTTATCCCGCCAAGTATTGTATTAATTATTCTTGGAGCTGTTATGAATATAAGTGTTGGGGATTTATTCAAAGCAGCACTTATTCCAGGAGGGATGATAGTTGGGCTTTATATCCTTTATATTCTTTTGATTGCTTTTTTAAAACCCCAAATTGCTCCTCCTATAAAAACCAATGAGCCTTATTCAAAAATCTTAAAAGATGCGCTAAAAAGTCTTATAGCCCCTTTTTTATTAATTGGAGTAGTGCTTGGAAGTATATTTGCAGGATTTGCGACTCCTACTGAATCAGCAGCTGTGGGGGTTGTTGGTTCTATTATATTAACTCTTTTTTATAGAACTTTTAGTTTTGAACTGATAAGATATGCAAGTGTTGAAACTATAAAAATAACTTCTATGATTTTTATGATTTTAATTGGAGCTACTGCTTTTTCTTTGGTATTTAATGAATCAGGAGCAGGGGATATTATTACTGAGCTTTTTACGACTCATATTCCAAACAGTTACACTTTTATAGCAATTACTATGGCACTTATATTTGTCCTTGGGTTTTTTATAGATTTTATTGAGATTACTTTTATAGTTATTCCAATTTTACTTCCAATTATTGAGGAATTTGGGATTGACCCTTTATGGTTTGCAATCTTAATTGCAATAAACCTTCAAACATCTTTTCTAACTCCACCTTTTGGATTTAGTCTTTTTTATTTAAAAGGAGCTGCCGGAAAGTTAATTAATACCAGTGATATTTACAAAGGGGTTATTCCATTTATCATAATTCAACTCATTGTCTTAATAATTATCTTGCTGTTCCCAAATTTAATAATAGGAGGTTAAGATGAGATACATTGGCACTTGCGGATTTTTATATGGACATTGGAGAGGACTTTTTTATCCAAAGAGTTTAAAAAAAGAGGACTTTATGGAATTTTACTTTAAACACTTTAACTCTTTGGAAATTAACTCTACATTTTACAAAATGCCAGCGGAAAATGTTTTAAAAAAGTGGAGAAGAGTTTCAAAAGGAAAAAAAATATCAATTAAAGTACATAACTCTGTAACTCACTTTGGACTTGATTATAAAAAAGCAAACAACTTTATTAAATTTTTTTCCATCTTACACGATAGAATAGGGGCTTTTTTGTTTCAATTGCCAGTAATTAGAAAATTATAAAGGTAGATCCGGATGAATTTTTAGACTTTGCATTAAGATATAAAAAAGGATTTTTCTATTTTAATAATACACTTGATGGAAGTGCAATTAAAGATGCAAAAAGACTTCAAGAGCTCGATAAGAAAAATCAAATTCAAGAGAATGTGCATTATGTTAACTAAATTTGTTATAACAAAAGAGGATAGATAAGATTTTATCTATCCCATTAAAACTTCTACAAACTCTTGATGAAATCTTCCATTGGTAGCTACAATACATTTATCCCAAAATTCATAATCTTCACCATAATTGTTAGTAACAATTCCACCAGCTTCTCTTACGATAATTTTACCAGCTGCAACATCCCAAGGTTTTAAATTAATTTCATAAAAGCCGTCAAGTTTTCCATTTGCTACATAACATAAATCCAAAGCCGCACTTCCAAATCTTCTTATATCTTGTACTTTTGGAAGAAGCTTTTGAAGCTTTGATACAACCCACCTCAAATCTTCTTCATTATCAGCCGCGCTATAAGGGAATCCTGTTCCAATTAATGCTCTTTGAAAAACATCTACATCAGACACGCTTATTTTTTTATTATTAAGGTAAGCTCCCTCCCCTTTTTTTGCCCAATACATCTCATTTGTAATTGGATTATAAACAATTCCTCCTCTCTCAAATCCATTTTGATAAATTCCAACACTTATCGCACAAAAAGGAATTTGATGTAAAAAGTTAGTAGTCCCGTCAATTGGATCAATAATAAATGAATTTTTTATCTCCTCATCAAAATGTTTCTCCTCAGCTACTATATTAAAGCCATCAAACTTTGATAATTCGGTAGTTAAAAAGTCTTCAATTTTAACATCATATTCCGTTACTAACTCTTTTTTACCTTTAAAATCAACTTCTTTTTTAGCAGCATAAAATCCCTCTTTAAATATCTCCCCAGCTCTTAAAACAATCTCCTTAACCTCCTCAAAATTATAAATCATATCCAAGCTCCCTTGCTACTTTTTTAATATTTTTAAGTCTTTTTTCAATTGGTGGATGCGAGCTAAATAATTCACTTATAAATCCAACAATCCCAAACGCTTTCATCTCTGGTGGAAGTGCAACTTGTTCTTTTGGAATGTTCCCAAGTTTTGCAAGTGCATAATAAATCCCATAAGGTCCATCAATCTTAACAGCCCCAGCATCTGCTTTATATTCTCTATATCTGCTAAATGCCATTGCAATCATTGTTGCAAAGATCGATAAAATTATTTCAAGTGCAAAACTTATTGCCATATAAGCAAACGGATTTGGATTACCCTCTTCATCTTTTGGAGCAACAATATTGGCAATCAGTCTTGACACAAAAAACACTATTGAATTTAAAACCCCTTGCACTAAGGTCATAGTAATCATATCTCCGCTTTTGATGTGATTAATCTCATGTGCAATAACTCCTTCAATCTCTTTTAAATCCATTAAATCAAAAAGACTTGTTGAAACAGCGACTAATGAGTTACTTTTGCTTGGTCCTGTGGCAAAAGCATTTGGAGGCCCATCAAACACTCCAACTTCTGGTCTTGGAATCCCAGCTTTATCGGCAAGTTTGTAAGTAGTCTCTAAAAGCCACTTTTCCGCTTCATTTGAAGGCGTTTCAATTACCCTAACTCCCATTGACATTTTTGCCATCCATTTAGACAAAAGTAAAGAGATAATACTTCCACTAAATCCCACAATTACCGCTAAAATCGCAAGTCCTGTTACACTTTGAGGGTCAATTCTTACCCCAAAAATAAGCTCAATTAAGAAAATTGAAAAGTAAATTGAAGCCATTACGGCAATATTCATTAAAATCAGCATCAAAATCGCCATTTTCTCTCCTTTTTTAGTATTATTATATCAATTTTTGTGAGTTTTTCCTAATCATAAGGAAGTAAATAGTTACAACCGGCACTACTATATTAAGAATAGTTACAACTATCATCAAAGCTCCAAGCTGAGAATAATCAGCTGGCACAACCACTTTACCATTCTCAACTACTGCTCTATTTACTACAAAAATCTCATTTAAATACTTACTAAAAAGTCCTCCAAAACTAAGAGCTAAATTCATAAGACTTGCCATCAGTGCAAACCAAGTTGCCCTTTTACCATCAGGTGCATAAATTGCTATAAGAGTTAAAAGCGGTATCATACTAAGCTGAGCAAAAGGAGATTCAAGGGCTGTGTCAATTAAAGCCACACTTCTTGGAGAAATACCAAATTGTTGAGGTATTCCATAATAAAGTGCAATAATTGGTAAAAACAAAATCGTAGTAATTACGCTAAGCCACAAAAGAGTCTGATAAGCTGGCTTTTTTGCAATAAAATCACTAAAAAGCCACATTCCAAGAATTGATAGAATAGCTCCTATTTGCGATAGAGTCCCAAAAAAAGCCTTATCAAATCCCAAGACATCAATCTCCCACCACTGCAAGGCTGGACCAACACTTGGCATTGCTCTATATACAAAAATCACAATCGCAGTTTTTATAATAAAACTTTTAACTTTTTTATCTACATCTTTTAAGACTAATCCAAGCATATAAACAATTACCCCTAAACTAATAAAAAGCACAATCTCTTGGGAGTGAGCAAAGATAAAAGCTAAAATCTTATTATCCCACTTCTGATATTGCCCATAACCCATTAAAACAACAAACACTGCAAACCCAATTCCTCCACACAAAATCTTACAATTAATAGGACTTTTTTTAATATTTTCAAGCTTAATAACACTAACTCCAATTATAGAAATTAAAGGAATTATTAAAGATATCTTAAAAATATCCTCATAACTCATAACCTCAGCCAGCCACCCACTAAGTCCAGCTACCATAACCGCTGCAAGTGAAATTGCAAGTCTTCCAAGAATTTGCACATATGCAAGCTCCTCTTGAAGCTTATCAGGCGGTAAAGTTCTATCAACAACTTCCGTACTCATTGCATCAGCCACTACATCTTGAAGCACAAATCCAACTACGCTAAGTAAAGAAGCCAAGATATAAACATTCTCTTTGTTTGCAAATTTAACCCACTCATAATTCCCAGCAAGCCCTATTAATAAAATAGTCCCACTTGCTATTAAAAATGCACCAATATAAACATACACTCTTCTTTGAGAGCCAAAAATTCTAACACTATCCACAAGTTGTCCAAAAACCATCTTTATAGTCCAAGGAAGACTAAGCCAAACTCCAAGAGAGACAAGGGCTGCGGCTGAGAGTTTTAATTCTTCCTTTACCCAAAATGTTTCAGCTACATTTGTTATCCCGCTTGCCCCATATGCAAAATAAATCATCAAAAGCGGTAAATATCTTAGCTTAAAATGCTTTATTGGACTTATTAGTAAATTTTTAATTGAGTTCATTTAACTTCTTTATCCCACTAAATGCAACATCTACCATTTTATCAATCTCTTCTTTATTAATAACATAAGGGGGCATAAAATAGATTACATTTCCAAGAGGTCTTAACAAAACCCCGTTTTCAAGCCCCCATTCATATACCCTAAGTCCCATTCTTTTCTCCCAAGGATAATCAATCATCTCAACTGCACTTATCATCCCTGTTTGCCTTATCTCCTTTACATTTGGTAAGTCTTTAAACTTTTGCATCTTCTCCCAGATATATGAGCTTATAAGTTTATTATTTTCAAGCACGCTTCTTTTTGGTTTATCCACTACCCTAAACTCTCCACTCTCAAAAAACACTTCCCCTCTTTTAAAAATATCCAAAGTGGCGTTTGCAGCAGCAATTCCAAGAGGATTTGCTGTATATGAGTGAGAATGTAAAAATGCTTTTAATTCTTTATAATCACAATAAAAAGCCCTATAAATCTTATCAGTTGTAAGCACGAGACTAAGAGGTAAGTACCCCCCAGTTAGTCCTTTACTTAAAGTCATAAAGTCTGGTCTTATTTTTGCCTGCTCACATGCAAACATACTCCCGCTTCTTCCAAACCCAACCGCTATTTCATCGGCAATCAGATGAACGTCAAACTCATCACAAAGCTCCCTAAGCCCCTTTACAAACGAAGGCGAGTGCATTTTCATATACCCAGCACACTGAATTAAAGGCTCAATAATCAAAGCACTCACATTTTTATGATATTTCTCAAAAATTTTCCGTGCTTTTTTTAACGCTTTATGGCTTTCTTCTTCACTCTTATCTTTTGGTATAGGGATAGTTATATTTTTGATAAGTATCTCTTTGTAAGTATCTTTATAAAGCCCAACATCCCCAACACTCAAAGCACCAATTGTCTCTCCGTGATATGAATTTTCGAGACTAAAAAAAAGTGATCTAATTTTACCTTTGTTTTTCCAATAATGAAAACTCATCTTTATTGCAACCTCAACTGCACTACTGCCATTATCCGCGTAAAAAACTTTATCAAATCCGGTTAACTTACAAATCCTCTCACTAAGTCTAACAGCTCCTTCATGCGTAAATCCAGCAAATATTACATGCTCTAATGTTTCAAGTTGGATTTTTATCTTTTCATTTATATAAGGATTACTATGACCAAAAAGATTTACCCACCAGCTGCTTATCGCATCAATATATCGATTTCCTTCAAAATCCTCTAAATATACTCCTTTGCCCTTTTCTATTGGAATAAGTGGCAAGAATTCATGGTCTTTCATTTGAGTGCAAGGATGCCAGTTATATTTTAAGTCTTTTAGCATAATTTCTTGGTTTTTCATTTAATATGCCTTTATTGAGAGGTTTTTTTTTATTATAATATCAAAAAACTATATATAAGGGTTACTTTTATGATTGAATGGATGCAAAAACATAAAAAATGGTTAGTTATTACTATTTGGGTGGCTACTATTGCTTTTATAGGAGCTGGGTTTGTTGGATGGGGTCAGTTTCAGTTTGGTAAAAAAGCATCCATAATAGCAAAGGTTGGAGATGAAGAAGTTAGTATAAGAGAGTTTCAGTTCGCTTATAATAATTTATTTAACGACTTAAACCAAAAATTGGGTGGAAAACTTGATGAAGCAACTGCAAATAAGCTTGGTTTAAAACAAATTGCTCTAAATCAAGTAATAGACAATGCTCTTTTAAGAGAATATGCGAAAAGTCTTGGGCTTTATGTAACCGATGAAGATGTAGCAAAAAAGATCTTAGAATATTTTCATGATAAAAAAACTTATAAAGAGTATTTAAAAAGAACTAATCAAACGGCAAAAGAATTTGAAACTTTACTTAAAAAACAGCTATTAGTGGAAAAACTTTTGAATATGCTAAATTTAACTCCTCCAAAGAATGCAATTTTAGCAGTTGGAAGTGCTCTTTATAATGCAGATAACTTATCTCTTAAAATTATCAATTCAGATGAGGTAAATGTTTCTATTAATTTAAACAAAGTTAAAAATTTTTGGAAAACCAATAAAGAAAAATATAAAACCCCTCCAACATATAAAATTGCTCTTGTTACGATAAACCTTGAAGGAAACGTTTCAAATAGTGAGCTTAAAAATTTTTACGAAGCAAATAAATTAAACTATAAGAACAAAAATGGAGAAATTTTAAGTTTTAATCAAGCAAAAAATAGAGTAAAAGAGGATTATCTTGCAAAGAATTTGAAAAAAGAGGCTATTCTGGCTTATAAAAAATTAAAAACTTTAAAAGGAGAGTATGAAATCAAAGAAGTAGCTATTAACAATTCAATAGTTCCGTTTGATAAAATGCAAGAATTAATTAAGAATGGAATTATTAAGCCTTTTGTTTATAAAGGTAAATACATAACCGCAAAACTTTTAGAAGAAATTAAGCCAAGAGTTATGAGTTTTGAAGAGGCAAAAGCTTATGTGATTAAAGATTATTTAGATGCTCAAATTATTAAGGTGCTTAAAATAAAAGCTCAAAAAGCTCTTAACAATTTTGATGGTAAAAATATAGGATGGATTACAAAGTATGATTTTAGTAAAATTCCTATAAAAAATGGAGGGATAGCTGAGGAATTTTTGCTTAATCTTTTTACTTCTTATAATAAAGAAGGGTATTTTCTTTTACCTTTAAAAAATCCTAAGATGGCGTTTGTATATAAAATAAACGACCAAAAAATCTTAGATAAAAAAGAGTTTGAAAAAAATAAAATATTTATAGAAAAACTTACACAAAATTTAATGCAAGAAGAATTACTTAAAGATTTAATAAAACATTTAAGAGAAAAATACAAAATTGAAATCTACTTGCAAAAAGGATAAAAATTGAAACATATTTTGGCAATTGATATAGGGAGTTTTGAAACAAAAGCACTCATTGCAAATTATGATAAAATAAGTTCAAACCTTTCTATAAGTGGAGTTGGGATTGCTCCATCAAAAGGCGTAAGAAAAGGTGCTATTACTAATATTGATCTAGCTTCAAAGTCCATTAAAAAAGCTTTAAATGATGCAAAAAGAGTAGCTGGGGTTGAAATATCAAATGCTACCGTTTCTATCTCTTCTGCTTATACAAAAAGCATAACAAGCTTTGGAGTTATTAATGTTCCAAGTAATGAAATTTCTATAAAAGAGATAAATAGAGTCATTCAAATTGCTCTACAAACTGCAACTATTCCAAGTGAATATCAAGTCTTACAAGCAATCCCTTATACTTTTAAAGTAGATGAGCTTGATGAGGTAGAAGACCCAACTGGAATGAGTGGGAGTAGACTTGAAGTTTCTTTACACATTATTATAGCTTTAAAAAGTGGAATTGAGAATTTAAAAAAGACTTTTAAACTTGCAGGGGTAAAAATTGACAATATCGTATCATCAGCTTATGCAAGCGGGCTTGCGGTTTTAAAAGAAGATGAAAAAGAACTTGGAGTAGCCGTAATTGATATGGGAGCTACTACTTCTGATATTGGATTTTTCGTAAATTCAGCATTTAGATACCATTCATTCTTAGGAGTTGGAAGTCATCATATTACAAATGACCTATCAATTGCCCTTCACACTCCCCTATCAGATGCTGAATATATTAAAACTCACTTTGAAGAGATTGTCTTTTCTGGGAAGCCTGAGATAGAAGTTGGTATAATAGGCAATGAAGAAGAAAAACAAAAAGTGCCTGTTAAATTGATTGTTGATGTAGTTTCAGCAAGACTTGAAGAGACATTTAGCTTACTTAATGAAAAAATAACTACTTCTGGGATAAGAAATAAGATTGGAGCTGGAATTGTATTAACTGGTGGACTTACCAATTTTTTTAACATTAAAGTATTAGCTGAGGAGTTTTTTGAGGGGCTTCCAGTGAGAATCGGAACTCCAAAACAAATAGAAGGACTTTTTGATAATATCAAAAAACCGGAATTTGCATGTGTAGTTGGACTTATAATGTATAGCACAAAAGAGAATCTAACTTATGAAATTGATTCAAACAAAGAGTTTAGATCAAAATACATTGAAGAAGACATTTTTGAAGAACTTCCTAAAAAAGAGGAAGAGGAAGTTACTTTTGAGATTACAGAAGATAAAGAAGAACCAACCCTTATTCAAAAAATTAAAACCTGGGTTAGTAATCTATTTTGAAAGGAAGAGATATGGAAGAGAAACTTTTTTCTATAAACGAAGTAACTGATGGTCCAAAAATTAAAGTTATAGGTGTTGGCGGTGGTGGTAATAATATGATTAACTATATGGCAGAAAAAGGAATAAAAGACGTTGAATTAATTGCTGCAAACACTGATATTCAAGCTCTAAAAACAAGCAAAGCTCATAAAAAAATCCAACTTGGAAAATCTCTCACAAAAGGGCTTGGAGCTGGAATGAGACCAGAAATTGGACAAAAGGCAGCAGAAGAGACATATGAGGAGATAAAAGATGCACTAAACGGAGCAGATTTAGTATTCATCTCAGCTGGTATGGGAGGGGGAACTGGAACTGGAGCATCTCCAATTATTGCAAAAGCAGCAAAAGAAGTTGGAGCTTTAACAATTGGGGTTGTAACTAAACCTTTTACATTTGAAGGTCCAAGAAGACAAAAACTCGCACTAAATGGAATTGAAAACTTAAAACAAGAAACAAATTCAATTGTTGTAATCCCAAATGATAAAATTCTCTCAATTATTGATAGAAAGGTTGGAAGAAGAGAAGCATTTAGTTTAGTTGATGATGTTTTGTATAAAGCTGTTAGTGGAATTTCAAACA
>JBDONU010000066.1:0-6818 GCA_039831175.1 Nautiliaceae bacterium | reverse complement strand
AGTGCGTTAGTCCCTTTCTCTAATTAACTCCTCTTCTAACTTTTCAAGAGCAATTAATACATTTGGAGAATCCGTGGGGATGTGAGTGTAGGCAAGCTTTATTTGAATAATTACTCCATCATACTCTGTATTATCCAAAACATCTTTTAATCTCTTAGAAATAATCCCAAGTACTGAAAATTCAGCAAATACCACTATTTTAAAAATATTTCCACTTCTAAATATAAAATCAATTTCTCTTACGTTACTTTTAATTTTATTTGCTACATACTTTAAAATCTCATTCTTTTTACTCTCTCCATAAATTGCTTCAATAATATTCAAATTTTTAACTTCAATATAAATAATTCCAATCTCATCACCAATTTCTTTATACTCTTGTAGTAAAAAATTAAAATATTTTTCATTAAAAACTTGAGTTAGAGGATCTTGAATTACAATAAGCCCAATTCTAAGGGGAAGTTTATCAAACTCAATCTCACCAATTAATTTCCCATCTTCAAGCACTGGAACATACTTTAAGAAATTTTCTCTCATAAAATTATAAACATCAATTAAAGAGTTAGTAACTTCAACATACAAAGGTGGAAATTTATCTTTTAAATACTCTTTTAAAGTAATATCTTTGTTAGAGTGACAAATCTCTAAAACTTCATTAACTTCCAAAACATAAATAAGTTCTTCATTTTCATTTACAATATAAAGTCTTGCACAATTTACTTTTTTAAAAAGCTTAATAATTTCGCTCAAAGACCTATTTCCCCACTTTTCTAGATAAATCTTCTTAACAGGATTTATAACCGATTTAAGCAGCATATCAAAGCCTTTTTGCATAATTTTAACATAATTTATGATATAATTACCTCTCAAATCCAAAAAGGAGCCAAAATGCCTAAAATGAAGACAAACAGAGGGGCGGCTAAGAGATTTAGAGTTAAAAAAAGCGGAAAAGTTAAAAGAGGAAGCGCTTATAGAAGCCATATCCTTACAAAAAAATCTCAAAAGAGAAAAAGACATTTAAGAAGCCCTAAATATGTGGATAAAACAAATATTAAAGAAGTAAAACTACTTCTTTGTATATAAGTGAAGAAGCGGCAAAGTAAGGCAAAAGCCTTCGCCTAAGAGGCTAAGTTGCAAAAGATGCACGCCAAAAAAGGAGAGTAAATGAGAGTTAAAACTGGTGTAGTTAGAAGAAGAAGACACAAAAAAATTTTAAAAATGGCAAAAGGCTTTTATTCTGGAAGAAGAAAGCATTTTAGAAAAGCAAAAGAACAAGTTGAAAGAAGCTTAGTTTACGCATTTAGAGATAGAAAACAGAAAAAAAGAGATTTTAGAAAACTTTGGATTATGAGAATTAACGCAGCTTGTAGACTAAATGATATTAGCTATTCAAGATTTATTAACGGACTTAAAAAAGCTGAAATTGACCTTGATAGGAAAATCTTAGCAGATTTGGCAATGAACGAGCCAGAAACATTCGCAAAAATCGTTCAAAAGGCAAAAGAAGCCCTCTAAGGGCTTTATTTAAATAAAGTTTCATTACATTCAGCCTCAGAAAAATTAATCCCATTTTTGCATAAAATCTTCCCAAGAGTTGCATTATACTCTACATTTAAAACTTTATTATCGGAAAAATAGTATTGATAACAATTTGTCTCACTCTCATCCCAACAATTAGCCCTCTTACACGCAATCATTGGAGACTTTAACACACAACTAAAAAGTTTCCCATCCCCCCTATCAAGAGCTTTTGGATAACCATTTGAATTTAATCCAATATCTACACAACTCCAATTATAATCATCATTAATAACCCATTTGCCTTGAATATTCTCTATTGAAGCTTAGATAGAAAAAAGCAGCGACTTAATAGCCGCTTTTTTGGAGTTAAAAATTAAATTTTTGAACTTTGGAATAGCAGTTGCTGCTAATAGTCCAATAATTAAAATTACAAAAATAAGCTCAATTAATGTAAACGCTCTTTTCATAGCATCTTCCTTTAATTTATTATATCATAAATTTTGATCTTTTAGACTAAAAGAAGTGTCAATAGCTATCTTATAATTTCTGCTAAATTCCATATAGGCAAGAAGATTCCAAATCCAAGCAATAATACAAAAGTTGCAACAATAAAAATCAAAACAGGTTCTAAAAAAAATTAAAATATTATCAACTAAATATGTATACTTTTTAAAACAAAACTCACTAATCCTTTTTAGAGCAAAATCAATCTTACCTCCCTCTTCTGCACTCTTAATAAATTACAATCCTCTCAAAAACTCCGCTTCTTTTAAATCCATCAGCTAAACTAAGCCCATTTAAAATTGAATATTTAACAATTAAAAGCCTTTTTTTCAAATACAAATTTTCAACTCCATCAATTGCAATTTCAAGAGCCAAATCAACACTAATCCCAGCATTTATCAACTTATAAAAAAGATAAATAAATCTACCCTTCATTGAATATAAGATAATATCCTTTAAAAGATAAATTTTTAAAACAAAAGCGTCTACTCTTTCTTTAAAAAATTCAAAATTCTTATAAAGAACAAATCCACCCCCACTAATTAAAAAAAGTCCTCCTAATAAAAAAATCCCATAAGATGAAACAAAATCATAAAGCCAAAGGATAATCCTTGTTGGAAGTGGCAAAGAAACATTTAATTCTAAAAAGAGTCTCTTAAAAGGAGGAATTACAAAAAAAATTACAATCAAAAACGCTACAATCATTACAAAAATCAAAAATAAAGGATACCTAATAGCTCTTTTAAATCTTAATTTGTTATCTAAAATCTCTCTTAAAATATCACTTAGCTCCCTAAAACTCCCCGCCAAATCCCCACTCTCTTCTCCTACCCTTACCATAGTAATTATTAAATCTCCAAAATACTCTTTATGATTCAAAAAACTATTAAACAGACTATTCCCAGCATTTACATCTTTATAAATTTCCTCAAATACTCGTTTTAAAGTTTTATCTTTTATAGAAGCTATCACTTCTTGCAAAGCAAAATCAATCCCAACTCCTCCATCAAGCAAAATATAAAGTTCATCAAATACAAATATAAGCTCTTCAATCCTCAATATTAACCACCCTTAAAATTTCATCCAAAGTTGTAACCCCTCTTATTACTTTCTCTATCCCATCTTCTATCATACTAACAAATCCAAAACTTCTTCCAACTCTTAAAAGTTCAAACTTATCTTTTTTCAAAGAGATAAGATGAGCAATCTCTTTATTAATAACAAAAACTTCACTTATCATCTCCCTTCCTAAATAACCACTAAAATCACACTGCTCACATCCTCTACCTTTAAAAAGAGTTTTTGTATCTTTTTTAAACTTCTTTAAAATCTTTATCTCTTCTTCACTTGCTTCATACCTTTCTTTGCAATAAGGACAAATTTTCCTAACTAACCTCTGAGCAACTATCCCACGCAAAATATCACTAACCAAGTACTCCTTAGCTCCCATTTGATAGAGTCTATTAATAGCACTTACTGCATCATTTGTATGAAGAGTTGATAACACTAAATGCCCAGTCATAGCCGCTTGCAAAGAAGCATTTAATACATCCTCATCCCTTATCTCACCAATCATTATAATATCTGGATCTTGTCTTAAAATTGCTTTTATCACATCCGCAAACTCTTTTACTTGAATTTGCTTTGCTCTACCAAATCAATATGATACTCAACTGGATCTTCAATTGTAATAATCTTTTTTTCAATGCTTTTTAAGCGATTAATAATAGAATAAAGAGTAGTTGTTTTACCACTTCCAGTTGGACCGGTAATTAATATCATTCCATATGGACTTTTTATAAGCCTTTTTAATTTAGCTAAATTCCCTTCACTCATCCCAAGTTTCTCTAACTCAATAATCCTCCCACTCTCTAACACTCTAAGAACCACACACTCTCCAAACAAACTATTAACGCAAGAGACTCTAAAATCAAACTCTCTATCATCAACTCTTTTTGAAAATCTTCCTTCTTGAATAAGTTTAGAAGCAATATCAAGTTTTGCAAGAATTTTAATTTTTGAAATAAGCGCTAAATAAACCTCCTCATCAAACTCAAAAACCTTCCTTAAAACCCCATCTACCCTTATTCTAACAATTCCCCTCTCAAAATGAATATCACTTGCCCTATGATAAATTGCATAATAAATTACTAAATCCAAAAGCCTTCCAACACTTGCAACCTCTTTTGTATCCCCTCTTAGTTCTTCTTTTATCTTTTTTATAATCTCTTTTAAAGAGAGTTTAACTTCTAACTTTATAATTTCTCTTAAAACTCTTTCTTTTGAAGCACAAATAACCTTTACCTCTTTATTAAAAAACTTTCTAAAAAAGCCAATTCCCTCATTTTCTTTTACACATAAAAGATAAACATATTTTTCATCCTCTTTGAAAGGCAAAACTTTATATCTTTTAATAACATCTAAGGGCAAATTCATTGTTTGATACTCAATTCTTTATTGATCTCTTTTAAATACTTAGCTTTTACCTCTTTTTCATAAGATAAATCTAAAAGTTCTTTTAAAAAAAGGAAACTAAAAAACCAAGAGAGAATAATTATTGTGTATAAAATAGCAAGCTTAAACCTTCTTTTCTTACACTCCCTTTCAAGCTCAAAAAATCTCATTTTAATACTCCTATTGCAAGTAAACTCATATCCAAAATACAATCATCAAAAGTCCTATAAGATAGATTATGAGAGATAGAGTAATCCAACAGATTAAGTCCTATATAAATTATCTTTTTTGCCATTCTAAAATTACCCTTGCTATATTTATAAATCTTTCTTAAAATTTTTTGGCTAATTAAATATTGCTTTTGATACTGAATAAACTTATTCATAACATATTTTTGAAACTCACTAAATGTAAGTCCTCTTATATAAACTTTATCAATATAACGGGAGCTAAAATGTGGAAGACTTGCAACTTTATTACCAATTTGAGTGTGCATTCCTAAAACTAACTTATGTCCTTTATCGCTAAGTATCCTTAAATATTCAAGAGTTTTAAGACTAAGAAGTTGAGCTTCATCAACTAAAATCGTCTTATTTCTATCCAAGTTTTTTAAATCCACCCTTGAAAAAGGACTCTCTATTAAAAGATATTTATCCGGATTTTCATACTTTAAATAAGATAAAAGATAACTCTTCCCACTGCCAGGCTCACCCAACAAAAATATAATCCTACCAGGAGATGATAATATCTCATTTTTAGCATCCACAAAGCCTAAATATTCAAAAAAATCGTTAAACTTTATAGTATCCTCAAACGACTCTATAAGCTCTTTTAACATCAATTACCTTTTATCCAAAAATTTTTTCAAAGATGTCTTTTTATCTAAATCAATAATATGAGGCGTAATCACAAAAACAAGCTCTCTTTTTGAGCTAACTTCTTCCTGAGATGAAAAAAGGTATTTAATAATTGGAATCTCTTTTAAAATTGGCACTCCATTTACTTTTAGGGTTTTATCATCTGCTATTAATCCTCCAATTACCAATGTCTCATTGTTTTTTAATCTTATAGTTGTTATTAAAGTATTCTCCTTAGTATCTGGGGGCATATCTCTTTGAGAATTTATTTGAGTTTGATCTTTAAATGCACTAATCTTTGGATTTATACTTAAAATAACTTTATCATTATCACTTATTTGGGGAGTAATATCAAGTAAAACCCCAACAAATTTTGAGCCAATTGTATATTCAGTAGAAGGATTACCATTATTATCAGTTACAACTTTTGAAGCATATTTATAATAAATCGTCTCCCCAATACTTATAATTGATTTTTGATTATTTAAAGTTACTATTTTTGGATTTGAAATTGAATTGACATTTCCATTTTGAGCCAAAAAATTCAAAAACGCCGATGCATTAAAAGTGGCAGAATTAAAAATAGCCTCACTCCCCCCAATATATCTGCCTCTAAGAGGAACTGAACTATCTGGTAAAGATAAAGAGAGTTTTGACCAATCAATCCCACTTTGATGAGATTTAGAAAGCTCTACACTATAAATCCTAACATCAATTAAAACTTCTCTTTTTAATCTTTTTAACAAATTATCAATATACCCCTTCACAGCAAGCAGTTGATTTTTATTACCAGTTACACTAACAAGCGATGAACTTTTATCAATAACTGGTTCTTTATATTTATCTCCTTCATTTTTTAAAATCTGAATTAAGTTCTCTTTTAACTCAGCCCCAAAATCCCTCTTATAAGCTGACTTCATACTATTATCAAAAGAGTCCATATTCACATAGCCGCTAAATACATTCGGAATAAAATCAATTTTGAAAATTGCACTTTTATAAAAACTAACAAAAACTTTATTACCTTCTCTTTTATAAAAAAGAGGTGTCGTATTAAAAATAGTATCCAATAGTTGATTTAAGGTAGCATTTTTTAGATTAATTAAATCTACTTTGTAAGAAGAGATAACCTTTTTTGACTCTTTATCCACTGGAATCAAAGTCAAGTTGCACTTTGAAAAAAGTCTTGCCAAAACCACTTTCAAAAGCAAAGGGGAGTTAATATGTAGAGTAAATTTATTACATGATGCAAAAACAGAAATAGACAAAAAAATAATCAAAAAAAATTTTTTCATTACTCTACCTTCAATCTAACTACATAAAACTTTCCATCTTTTTTTACAACAATTCTATTATCATAAATTTTTACTATCCTAAAACCATAAACTACATCTCCTACCTTATACCATTTACCATTTATAAAAACTGAATTATCAAAAATAGCTAATACCTTAAAGTGAGGTTTTATAGCTTTTTTTGCTC
>JBDONU010000056.1:0-1925 GCA_039831175.1 Nautiliaceae bacterium | reverse complement strand
GATAAAAAAAGAAATATTGAAGAATTCTATGGGCTCCTTAGAGACAAAAAAGAACTCTCTTTAAAAGAATTTTTAAATGAACTTTCACTTGAAAATGACCAAGACTATATTGCCGACAGTTTAATTAATGTGATGACAATCCACGCAAGCAAAGGGCTTGAATTTGAACATCTCTTTGTAATTGGGATGGAAGAAGGATTTTTCCCACTATCAGACGCAAACATAGAAGAAGAAAGGCGCCTTGCATATGTGGCAATTACAAGAGCAAAAAAAGAATTAACACTATCTTTTGCAAAAAGCCGTTTTATAAGAGGAAAAAGAAGCCACCTTCAAAGAAGTAGATTTTTAAGCGAGGCTGGACTTATAAAAGATAAAATCCATATAAAACAAAGCAGCGAATTTAAAAGAGGCACATTAGTAAGCCACAAACTCTTTGGCAAAGGAAGGGTTATTGGGGTAAATAAAGCCGGTAAAAAAACAAAACTCAAAATTGACTTTGGAGGTGGAAATATTAAAGAGATTTTGAGCGATTTTGTGGAGATAGTATAATGAAAAATCTTCTATTTGTAGCCAATAAACCAATGTTTATAAGCTCAAACAAATTCCTCTCGCAACTCAAAAAAAAATACAAAGAAAAAAAGATGGGATTCTCAGGCACCCTTGACCCATTTGCGTGTGGGGTTTTGGTAATTGCATCTGGACAGTATACGAAGCTTTTTAGATTCTTAAAAAAGAGCCCAAAAGTTTACCTAAGCACCCTTTTTCTTGGAGCAAGCTCCCCTACTCTTGATATAGAAAACATAACTTCAATAAAAGAGATAAAACCTTTTGATAAAAAGGAGATTGAAAAGGTCTTAAAAAGCTTTATTGGCAAACAGACTCAAATCCCTCCAAAATATAGCGCAAAAAAAATAGATGGAAAAAGAGCTTATGAACTTGCAAGAGAGAATAAAGAGGTTAAATTAAAAGAGATTGAGGTTGAAATTTATGATATAAAGCTAATTAATTACTCTCATCCTTTTGTTACATTTGAAACAATAGTCAGTGAGGGGACTTTTATAAGGACCCTTGGATATGATATAGCCAAAAAATTAAACACCACAGGAACTCTCACATATCTTAAAAGGGTAAAAGAAGGAGAGTTTGAATATGAGTGCGAAAAGAAACTAAATCCGATAAATTTTTTAAACATCCCTCAAAACTACTTCTTAGGAGATAATAAAAAGTTGCGTTTAGGACAAAAACTTGATATAAACGAATTTAAAATAAAAGAGGATGGAGAATATTTTGTAGTGTATGACGATTTTTTTTGCATAATAAAGATAAAAGATAAAAAAGTCAGCTACATACTCAACAAAATCTCCTTAAAGGAAGAGTATGAAAATTAAAGCATATGCAAAAGTGAATCTGTTTTTAAAAATTATAGGATATGATGGAATGTATCATCAGATAAAATCAAGGTTTATGAAAGTTAAAGATTTGTATGATGAGATTGAGATAGTTGAGGCTAAGAAATTTAATATTGTAGGGGATATAAATTGCGTATTAAGGGATAATTCGGTATTTAAAGCATATGTGGAACTCACAAAAGCTTACCCTGAGGTTAAAGAATGGTTTATCGGAAAAGAGATAAGAATTCACAAAAATATCCCAGAAATGGCCGGACTTGGAGGAGGCAGCAGCGACGCTGGGGCTTTTTTGAGGCTTGTGAATAAAAAAAGCGGACTAAACTTATCCACTGATAAACTTATTGAAATTGGCAAAAAAGTTGGAAGCGATGTTGCGTTTTTTATTACTAATGCTGAGGTTGCGGATGTTTACGGAAGGGGAGATATTGTAATCCCAAGGGATGAAGAAGCTTTTGATGTTGAGATACTAACTCCGCCAATTGAATGCTCAACCCCCAAGGTTTATAACGCTTATCG
>JBDONU010000074.1:0-6970 GCA_039831175.1 Nautiliaceae bacterium | reverse complement strand
AGTAAATAGAGTTTCATTACAAATATAAAGTTCTTTTTTTACTTTTTTTGATTTTGCTTCTTTTAAATTCATTGAGTAGAGATATTTTTTTATAAGTTTTTTTATTGTAATTTCGCAAAAAGTATTAACCTTCCAAAGAGACTTTAATAAATCCCTTATAAATTTTCTCTCAGCTCTTAGTCTTAGAGAGTCTTCATATTTCATTTTTAAAGCTATATCTCTTTGATATTCTAAATAAACCGTATCTACCTTTTTTTTAGCAACTAAGTGAAGATAAACTCTTGTTTTAAATAAAAATTCAAGGGCACTTCTATATTCTCTAAACTCTTCTTCACTTACATATTTTGGGATAAGGTGTGAGTTGTTTGGGTAGTTAAAGATTATTTTTGTAATCCAAAGTAGAGTGTTAGAGTTTCTAATTCCTCCAAATCCATCTTTAATATTTGCTTCCATTGAGATTGGGTATTTTTTGTGGCAGTTTTTCATCTCTTCATATTTAGCTAGTATATATTCTTTTTTGTTGTAGTTTCTTATTTTGTTTAACTCGTTTTGAGTTTCATACCATAAAAATTTGCTTCCTATTACAAATCTACTCTCTAACATTGCGGTTTTTATTGTAATATCTTTATTACTTGCTTTCAATAAGTCGCTTATTTCGTGAACTCTGTGACCAATTTTGAGTCCTAAATCCCAAAGCATTGTTATAAAATTTTCGATTAACTCTTTTAAATTGAACCCTTCTATATTTTTATAAACTATCATTATATCAATGTCTGAATAGATTGAGAGTTGTTCTCTTCCATAGTTTCCAAGAGCTATTATTGCAATTGGGATATTATTTATTGGAGGTAAGAATTCTTTGAAGTTTTTTTTAAGTAAATATTTGTAAATAAGAGTTATAAAATAATCCATTTGTTTTGTGTGTTTAACAAAAAAGTCTTTCTCATCAGTTATTGTTATATTATTTAAATATTTTTTAATTTCTTCTTTAAATTTAATTTCTTCTTTAAAAGCTTTGGTAATTTCTAAATTATTATTGCTTTTATAAATTAACTCTTGTAGTTGCATTTTCCCTCTTTTTGTGTTATTTTATCAAAAAAAGTTAGGAGGGAGTATGGAGAATCTGTTTGAGAATTCATTATTTGAGCTGGGAGAGAGGGCTTATGAGATAAGAGAAAAGTTGTATGGGAGAGATATGTTTTTTAATATAAATCGCCATATCAATCCTACAAACATTTGCAAAGATGTTTGTAAATTTTGTGCCTTCTCAGCTCATAGGAAAAATCCAAATCCATATATTATGAGTATTCAAGAGTGTGTGGATGTGGCAAAAGATGCTTACAATAAGGGAGCAGATGAGGTGCATATAGTATCAGCTCATAATCCAGATGTTGGGTATGATTATTATATGAATATTATAAAAGAGATAAGAAAAGCTTTACCTTTAATTCATATTAAGGCTTTTACTGCGGCTGAGGTTAATTTTTTAAGTAAGCTTAGTGGAAAAAGATATGAAGAGGTTTTGGATGATATGATTGAGGCTGGGGTTGATTCTATGCCAGGAGGTGGAGCTGAGATTTTTGATGAGAAGATAAGAGCTAAAATTTGTAAAGGAAAAGTTAGTAGCAATAATTGGTTAAAAATTCACGAGCTTTGGCACAAACGTGGTAAAAAAAGTAATGCTACAATGCTTTTTGGACATATAGAATCTCCTCTTCATAGAATTGAGCATATGCTAAGGCTTAAAAGACTTCAAGATAAAATGGGTGGGTTTAATGCTTTTATTCCTCTTGTGTATCAAAGAAAAAATAATTATTTAAAAGTAAAAAACTTTTTAACTGGAAATGAAATTTTAAAAACGGTTGCAATAAGTAGAATTATTTTGGATAATATTCCTCATATTAAGGCTTATTGGCCAACTTTTACTTTGAATTTAGCCTTAGTAGCAGGAGAATATGGAGCTGATGATATTGATGGGACAATTCAAAAAGAGTCAATCCAATCATCAGCTGGTGCTAACTCTAAAAATGGGCTTAATTTGGATGAATTGATTTTTCAAATAAAGAATGCTGGATTTAATCCTATAAGAAGAGATAGTCTTTATAATATACTTCAAAGGTTTTAAAAACCGCCATTTTGGCGGTTAATCTTCTAAATAAGTTGCGATTTTTTCCATAATTTCAACTGGATTAATTGGTTTAATAATTACCTCTTTTGCACCTAAGCTTTTAGCTTCATTTTTTTTAGAGTCATCAGTAGTTAATACTAAAATTGGCACATTTGCACATTCTGGTTTTTCAATTCTATATCTTTGTAAAAATGTAAGTCCATCCATTACTGGCATAATTAAATCTAAAAGCACCAAAGCGGTATCAGGAGTGAGCTTACTTAAAGCTTCAACTCCATTTTGAGCTTCCTCTACTACATACCCTTTTTGTTTTGATAGCATTGTTGCTAATAATTTTCTATTAATTTGGTCATCATCCACAATTAAAATTTTTTTACTCATTTATCAGCCTTTTAATAGAGATATTGATTTTTCTAATGTTTCTTCATCTATTTTTGTTATAACTAAATCTGCACCTTGAATGTTACCTTCTCCAATAATTACTACTTTTGAATTTGGGAAGGCTTTTTTAATTAAAATTGCCAATTTGTTTGTATTAACATTTGCAAAATCTTTTTCTACTAAAAGCAAGATTTTTTTACCTTTATTTGCTTTTAGTGCTGCATCAAGTTCTTTTACTGAATGAGCTACTATACCATTTGACAATATGCTCTCAAACTCTTGAACTAACATGCTACTCTCAGCTGCTAAAATTACAGCCGTGTTTTTATCTACTGAAATTGTAGCACTTTTTTTAGTAGTTTGAGTCTCTTCTTGTGCTTGATTTTTAACATTTGTTTCATCTTTTTGAGTTTGTGTTACTTTTTCACTCTCTTGTTTAGTTTCTGTACTCTCTTGTTTTGTTTCTGGTGCTTTTTCTTCTTCAAGTTCCTCTGCAAGTCTCTCTTGTTCATCAGCTGATACATATTTGTGTCTAATTACTTTATCAATTACTTCAAGCAGTTTTTGTTTTTCAATAGGTTTTGAGATATAGTCATCCATTCCAGCTCCAAGGAATCTCTCTCTATCCCCTTTTAATACGTTTGCTGTAACGGCAATAATTGGGGTATGAGGTAATCCTTCCTCTTTTTCAAACTCTAAAATCTCGTGAGTTGCTTCAAGTCCATCCATTACTGGCATTTGAACGTCCATAAAGATTACGTCATATTTTTCTGGGTTCATTGAGTATTTGTTGAACGCTTCAAGTCCGTTTGTTGCAGTATCAGCTTCAATTCCTAAATTTTTAAGGGTTGTTTTTAATAGTTTCATATTAATTGGGTTATCTTCTGCAATTAATGCTTTTAACTCGTAAATTGGTTTTTCTTTAACTTTTACTTTTCTTGTGGTATGAAGAACTTTTCTCTCTTCTGTTGCTGTTTTTACTGAGTTAAATGTTTTAGATGGAACATTTGGATCCCAAATTGTAATATCTGGGTCATATTTATCCACTTCTTCTTTATATGCGTATGATGATAAGAAGATTGTTGGAATGTTTAGTTTTTGTAAGTTAGCAATTTCAAGTTTGTTACTTTCTTCATAGAAGATTACGATACCTTCAATTTTTTCTTGTTTTTTAATTTTAAGCAGCTCTTCTGCTGAATTGATACCAATTTTTCCAACTCCAAAGTAATTTAAGTAATCAAGCGCAATTGCTTTTCTTTCTGTATCTTTTTCAGTGTTTAGAATAGCAAAAGTGATGTGTTTGAATACATTTGATTTATATCTTGGAGTCTCATCTACAATTGGAAGCTCTAATGTAAAGAAAAATTTACTTCCTTTGTTTAATTCACTCTCAACTTCAATATGTCCACCCATCATTTCAATGTAGGATTTTACAATTGTGAGTCCAAGTCCAGTACCTCCATATTTTCTTGTAACTGATTCATCAGCTTGTGCAAAAGCTTCAAAGATTTTATTTTTTTGCTCTTCACTCATCCCAATACCAGTATCTTTAACCTCAAAGTAGATTTTTGCTTTGTTATCCGGAGTTTTTTCAAGGTATTGGATTTTTACGCTAATTGTTCCTTTTTCTGGTGTAAATTTAATAGCATTGTTGATTAAGTTTGTAAGAATTTCTTTTAATTTTAAAATGTCCCCTTTTAGGGTTGTTGGCATATTTGGAGATAAGTTTGCAACAAATTGAATTTGTTTATTTGCTGCTGGTGTTGCAAAAATTTCAAGAGTATTTTCAAACTCATCAAGCGCTTTAAAGTCAATAATTTCAAGAGTAATTTTTTGAGATTCAATTTTTGATACATCAAGAATGTTATTAACAATTTGAAGAAGGTTTTTTGCACTCTGTTCAATTGTATTAATATAATCTTCTTGGTCTGGTGTTAATTCTGTTGTTTTTAATAACTCTAAGAACCCTAAAATACCATTTAGAGGTGTTCTGATTTCGTGTGACATATTTGCAAGGAATAGAGATTTTGCTTTTGTTGCTTCTTCTGCTTTTTTAGCCGCTTGTTGAGTTTTTTCAATTGCTTCGGCAACAATCTCAACTGCTTTGTGCATACCCTCAGCTGTTCCGATGTTGATGTTAACTTTATGACCTGTAAGAGGTGTAAGTTGTGTAATAAGTTTTGAGAGTTCTTTGATGTGGTTTGTAATTTGTCTTTCAATGTAATAACCAATAATAAGCATAATAATTGAGATAATTTGCACAATAATGTTAACTAAAAGCGCAATTGTTGCTTCTTGGGTTGTTTCGTGTAGTTTTTGGTTAATTTGTTGGTTGATTAATTTAATAACTTTATCAAAATAACTAATTCTATTTGTAAAGATGTGGAAATAGTCAGTTGCATCAACTGGATATCCGTTAAACTCATCGTTTAGATAATATTCAATATTTGCTTGTGCCATATAAAACAAAATATCTTTTAAGTTACTTTCAAGAGTTTTGAATTTTTCATCTTCTAAAATTTTTCTTGCCTTCTCATCAATTAACTCAATTGGAAGTAAGTTAATATCGTGGTAGTATTTAAGGTATACTTTTTTAAATGTATCTTCATCCATTGGTATATCTGCTGTAATGTAATAAGCTCCAATACCTCTAACAATTCCAGAAAATGCCATCATTTTTTCAAATAAGAATTTTGATTCGTATTGTTTTTTAAGTGTAACTGGGAAGTGTTTAAATAATTGAGCTTCTGTTTTTAATAGTAGTGCTTCAAGTTTTGTATAAAAACTAAAAAATGTGGTTTTAATAAATGGTTTTTTAAAGCTATCAATCTCTTTTCTAATAGCTGGTAGAGTATTGATTATTTTAATAATCTCTTTAACTTGTGGATAAAACTCTGGGTTTTTTGTAAGAAAGGCTTTAAAATCAGTGATTGCTTTATCCATCTTTTTGCGTTTTTCTTTTAAAATTTTTCTTGAATTTGGATATTGCCCTTTTGATACGGCATAAACTGATGTAATACCCCTCTCTTGTCCAAGAGCAACAAGTATTTCTTCAAGTCGCTTTGCAAGTTCTAAATATTTAACGCTTTTTTGAACTTCAATGTAGGTTTTAGCATTTTTGTATAAGCTAATACCGCTAATTGTCATCAAAATCAGTGTTGGGACGAATATTGCCGCAGCAATTAATTTTGTTAGTGAACCTTTAACTTTCATAATGTCTCCTTTGAATTAATGAGTGATAATTTTCATTTTTTGTGCGTCTATGTCTGTGCAATATATTCTAACTCCTGGGTTAGATAGAGCTATTGCTAAATATTTTTTTGCTTTATTAAGCTCTCTTGTTTTTATATAAAGTCTTGCTAAGCAGCAATTTGCTCTTTGGTTTCCAAGTGAGAGGGCTTTTAGAAAGTATTTTTCAGCTTTTTTATAATCAACTTTTGTTCCTTCTCCATTGGAATACATTTTACCTAAAAAAAAATAAGTTTGAGAAGAAGCTTTATTTTCTTTTACCAATTTTTCAAATAGTTTCAATGACTCTTCAAAATAAACCTGAGCTTTTGGAGGGTCTGATTTTAACAGCTTTAATCCTTTTTTATAGTCGTTAAATGCTTTGGTAAAAGTTAAATCAAGTCCAAATGCCAAAATTCCAACCGCTAATAAAAAAATACCCTTTTTCATCTTTATTCCTTGCCAATTAATCTTTTTAAATCGTTAAGCGAATTTAATTGAATGTTTAAAAATTTTCCTATGTATTTTAGATCTTTTTGAAGTTTTCTTTCGTTTTTTGTTTTTTCATAGTGATTTATTGTGTTTTCAATCAAATCTCTTATTGGTTTTGGAAGGTCTTTTGTCTCTTCTTGATTGTTAGTTTGAGTTTTATTATTTGATAGCTTATCCAATAAATCATAAAATTTATTTACCAAGTATTCAATCTTGTCAATCTCTTCGTGAGCTTTTGATTTTTCGTCAATAAGTTTTAAAACTCCTGCAAGAGTACTTAATCTTAAATTTAATGCCGCTCCTTTTAGTTTGTGAGCTACTCTGTGGAGCTTTTCATAATCCTTATCTTTTATGGCTTTTTCAAATGCTGGTTTTTCGCTTTTAATCATTTCAAATAATTCATCTTTTAACTCTTTAATTTCATCAATATCCATTGAAAGTTCTTCTGCGGCGGTTTTCATTTCTTCTTCGAGCTCTTTTTCGGCTTCTTCTTTACTTAATTGCAAAAATCTCTCAATATCGCTAAACTCATCTTCAAATGATAAGCTAATTTCCATTCCTTCTGGAATCTGGATTTCATCTGAGCTTAATAATTCATCAAGTGATAACTCTTCAAGCCCGCCAAGTTCTGGTTCGTTTTTTTGTTGTTTAGGTTCTTCTTTGAGTAAGTCTTCAAGCCCACCAAGTTCGTTTTTTTGTTGTTTAGGTTCTTCTTTGAGTAAGTCTTCAAGCCCACCAAGT
>JBDONU010000015.1:0-1959 GCA_039831175.1 Nautiliaceae bacterium | reverse complement strand
AGTAAAATATACAAAAGCTGGGGCAAGAAGACTTAGAAGACATTTAGACAATCTCGCAAAACTCAAAGTAACTCTAAGAAAAGAGATGCTGGAATATGAAAAAAATCACCTTTGATAAGCTCAAAAAAGAGGGCTACAAAGATATATTTGTTTGGAAAGATAAAAAAGGGACTTATTACAACTGGCACAAGCACCCATATGAAGAGATAAGAGTGATGTTAAAAGGCGAAATGGTAATCAACACAAAAGATAAAAGCTACCATTTAAAACAAGGTGACATCTTAAAAGTCCCAGCCGGTCAAATCCACGAAGCTTATGTTTTAGAAGATTGTGAGTATATTTGTGGCTCAAAATATTAAAAATTTTGATATAATAATATAAAGGCACATCGGGAAGTCGCTGGTAAAACCAGAGGAAAGTCCGGGCTGCAGCAAGGCAGGGGTCAGCCTAACAGGCTGCCGCCGTAAGGCGAGGGAAAGTGCCACAGAAACTAAACCGCCGATGGAGCAAAAGCTCACAGGCAAGGGTGAAACGGTGGGGTAAGAGCCCACCAGTGGGTATAGCGATATACCCAGCTGGTAAACCCACCCCGCAGCAAGGAGGGATGGTAAAGCCTTGCAACTCTACCCTCCGCAAGAGCAGCACCGCAAGGTGTGTGCCAAGATAAATGACTTCCAAAACAGAACCCGGCTTATAGATGTGCCTTTATCTTACATACAATTTCCCTAATACCCTTTTTCTCAATAACCTCAACTATCTCAATATCCTCAAATTCTATCTTTAACACTTCATCAATGCTTTTAGCTTTGTTTATTGCAATATATCTTGCAAGCATACCACGATAAGCCTTTGCAAAGTGACTTACAACTTTGTTATCTTTTAAAAATTTAAAAGTAATAGCCCTTTTTGGCTTATAAACTCTCTCATAAAACTTTGCCCTCAAATCCACAAACTCTTCATCCATCTCATTCAATACCTTAGTAACCCCCTCTTTATAAAATTTATAAATATCAAAACCTGGCTTGCTTCCTTGTTTTAAAGTATAGTGGGGAATTAAATCAAGGGGCTTAACTATCCCAAAAAGATTTGAGAAAATAATTAAATTTTCATTTAAATATCTCTTTGAAACCTCATCCAAACTCTCATAATCCAAATACTCAAAAGCGACCCCTTTGTACCTTCTTATCGCTTCTTTGCAAGGACGGCTTTTTATAGGAGTTTTATTATCTCCAAAATTTTTAAAATCACTAGTTGTTTTTATAAATTCATCATACTTTCTTATAGCCTCTTCTCTGTTAAGCTCCCAAAAAGAACTTATACAAAACCCCTTCTCTCCCCCAAGGCTTTTTCTCTCACTTGGAGCTAATAAGATTTTCATCAAAATACTCCTTTGTAACGCAATGGATTGAGCCGTGTTGTTTTATTAAAGTATTTGCGTTTATCGGAATAATCTCTCTATTAGGAAAAATCTCGCAAAACATATCATAAGCATACCTATCCTTCTTATCTTCGTAAACAGGCAGCAAAACCGCCCCGTTAATTATCAAAAAGTTTGCATAAGTGGCTGGTAGGCGATTGTTATCCCAAAATTTTGGGCTTGGAAGAGGAAGAGGGATAAGATTAAAAGGTGTCTTTTTAAGCTCTTCTTCCATTTTTTTAAGCTCATTATAATGGATATCGTTTTTATCTTCACATCTGCAATAAACTATCGTATCTTCATTTACAAACCTTGCAAGAGTATCAATGTGAGAGTCAGTATCATCTCCTTCTAAAAAGCCGTAATTTAACCAGATAATATCATCAACAAAAAGTTCTCTTTTTAAAAATTCATCAATCTCCTCCTTACTCATAGGATAATTTCTATTTGGCTCTAAAAGACACTTTGAAGTGGTAAGAATGGTTTTGCCGTTTGAATCAACACTCCCGCCTTCTAAAACAAAATTGTAACTTTTATGAATA
>JBDONU010000014.1:0-6974 GCA_039831175.1 Nautiliaceae bacterium | reverse complement strand
AACCAAGCTTTAATTTATCAATTCTGGGACTACTTTGAAGAGTTTATCAAAAAGTTTAAAGGGGTAAAGGACGAGGAGTTTTTTTACTACTTAAAAGAAGCCGAATTTAGATTTAATAACTTCAAACTCCCTCTTAAAAGATTAATCAACATCTCCTAAATCCCTTGCAAGATTTTCAATTGAAGCAGTAATTTCATTAAATTCTTTATCAAGAGTAGAAAGAGAGGTATCTACAAGCATTTTATCAAGGGAAGAGTCGGCATACTTTTCAAGAAAATTTACAATATCTTTTGTCTCTTTTGTAAATTCATACTTCTCCCTTGCAATTTTAAGCCTCTTTTCAAACTCCTCTTTCTTCTTTGCAGAATTCCTCTCAATAACTTCAATTGCCTCTTTTGCTTTTATTAGTTTATTTAAAAGCTTTTCATACTCTTTTTTTAAATAGTCATCTTTTGTATTTCTTAGCTTATCTTCATACTTTGCAATCAAAGCATCCACTTTATTCCTAAGCTTTTTTACATAATTGTTATACTCTTCTAATGCTAAAACATAATTTGAAATTGTCTCAATTGTCCTTTTTTGTGCCTCTTCAATCAACATCTTCATCTGCTGGTTTTTGAGTTTTCTCTCAATCACCGGATCTAAATTTTTAAGCACCTTTATACCATAAATCGTTAAAACAACCGCCACAAATCCAACAATTAATGCAATTGAGCCAGTAATTATCTGATTTGCCACCAAAGAAGCCAAAAACAAAAGGCCAATAACAAGCCCTATAAAAACAAAATACCTCTTAGTTGTTGAAGGTTTTTTAAGCTCTTCAATCTTTTCCTGATACTCTTTTTCAATTTTACTAAGAGAATTCTCTTTTACGTTTTTTATAATTTCTGGCACTACCACATCTTGCATAATATCTCCTTTAAAACGGAGCCGAGGCTGAGTTTACCTCAGCTGGAACTGAATTTGAACTTGATTCAATCAAAGAAAGGACAATTACCCCTATTGTAATAAGCCCTACAACTACTAAAATCGCTATCATTATCTTTGTAGACTTACTCATCCTCATCCCCCCAACCGTTTACTTTTTGAATAATAGTCCACTTATCACTCACCCCATCATCAATTAAATCATCAATATTTGACTTAATACACTCTTTTAAAGCTTTTAAAGCCTCTTTTCTCTTTTTACTTCTGTATTTTCTTGAATAAGCCACACTCATAATACTCACAGTATTTGCACTAACCGCTTTTCCATTTACAATATAAGTAACTTTTGCCGGTTTATAAAACATCGCCTTATTTGCAAGCTCAGCCCCGTTAAATGATAAAAGCATCCATTTGCCACTGTTTAACATTGTCTGAATTCTGCTATCCCCGCTCCCTGTTACAAAAATAAAAGGTCCATCTACCTTTGCTTTGCTTGCATCCACAACTTTTAAATTAAGTCCAAGAAAATAAGAAAGTGCCTGAGCTGAAATAATAGCTCCCCCTTTTGCATATACTACTTGATTTTTAAGAGAGTATATTGAGATTGTTTTATTTTTATTAAAAATATTTTCAAACAAAGATAAAAATCCGTTTGATTTTGGCTTCCAGCCAACCGGAATTAAGATATGAAGATACTCTGGATAGAGGTAAAAAAGTTTTTGGGTTTTATTTTCAATCTCATTTAGCTGGTCCCTTTTTTTAAAAAAGGCATAAACATCCTGCTGGACAAACCCGATTGAGTATTTTTTCCTAAGAAGTCCGTTTAAGTTCTCAACCGACCCGCTCGTTGGCACATTTATAAGATTATATCCAAACTTATCTTTAATCTCTCTTCCACAAAAATTGACAATATCCTCAGCTACCTGATAATAATTCCCGCCTTTGCCCCCACTTGCTATTGTTAAATCTTTTTTAGCAAATGAAAAAACCACTAAAAATATAATCACTAAAAACCTCATCTTAAACCTTTTTTACAAATTATATCATAAATTCCACACCCCATAAGCAACCTGCCCAACACTAATTCCCCCATCATTTAAAGGAATTTTTTGATTAAAGTATGGATTTAGGGATTTAATAACTTTGCTTAAAAGAGTTTTGTTTTGAAAAACACCCCCGCCAACAATTACGGGTAAATTATACATTTTTGAAATTTTTATCATCATATTTTCTATTGTATTTATAAAAACTGAGCTAACTAACTCAAATTCGCCTTTATATTTTGCAGCAAAATTAAAAACTTCACTAAAATCAATCTCTTTATCTACCTTTAAATCTATAAAATCTTTTATCTTTTCATTATAAAATTTCTCAATCCTAAGCCCGCTATACCCCTCATACTCGTTTCTTTCAATCATTCCTCCTAAAAAAGCAACTACATCAAAAATCCTCCCCATTGATGAAGTCAAAGGAAAAGGAACATTCTTTAAACTTTTTGCAAGTTTATAATTTGGATAGTTTTTTGCCAAACTCTCATCAATCAATCCAACAGCTAAATTTGCCGGATTTTTAATTCCTTTCTCTCCACCTATAAGTTTAAAAGGTTTTATGTAATGAAGTCTTTTATAAGAACTTCTATTTACTAAAAAAACCTCCCCTCCCCAAATACTTCCATCATCCCCATATCCTGTCCCATCAAAAATAAAAGCCAAAAACTCCCCTTTTAAATTATGCTCAAACATCACACTAAGAGCATGAGCAAAGTGATGCTGGATTTTTATAACCTCTTTATTTTGAGATAAAGCCCACTTTGTAGATTCATAAAAAGGATGCTTATCACAGATAATTACATCCTCTTCAAATTCATACAACCTTTTAAAGGTTTTAATTGTATTTTTAAAATACTCCACACTATCAATTGTCTCTAAATCCCCAATATGAGGCGATAAAATTACTCCTCCTTCAAACCCAATAGAAATTGTGCTTTTTTGATTTGCTCCAACTCCTAAAATATTTTTCTTTGAAGAAGTCTTGATACTAAATGGAGCATATCCCCTTGCACTTCTTATCATAACTAACTTATCCAAAGCAACTTCAACTACACTATCATCGCAACTATTAACGATATCTCTATTATTATCCAAAACAAAATCAAATACTCCACTTAACTTTTCAAAAAGCTCTTTTACATCTTTAATAATAGGCTCACCAGAGACATTTGCACTTGTAGCTACTAACGGAAAATCAATAAATTCAAACAAAAGCAAATGCAAAGGAGTGTAAGGTAAAAAAACTCCATATCTATCAATCCCATCGGCTATAAATTTTAAAGTCTTTTTTTGCTTTACTAAAACGATTGGTTTTTCATAAGAAGTTATAAGCTCCTCTTCTTTTTTGGTTAAAAAACAATATTTTTTTATACTCTCTAAATTTTTAAACATCAAAGCAAAAGGCTTTGCTCTTCTTTTTCTTACCCTAAGCTCTCTTACAACCTCTTCATTTGTCCCATCACACATCAAATGAAATCCCCCAAGCCCTTTTATTGCAACAATTTTACCCTCTTTTAACTTATTTGCAATAAACTTAATCTTTTCAATCTCACTATCAAATTCTATAAACTCACCTCCAAAAACTCTAAGCTTTGGACCACACTCAAAACAACTAATAGGCTCAGCATGATACCTTCTATCAAGAGGATTTGTATACTCTTGATAACATCTATAACACATCTTAAACTTTTTCATTGAAGTATTTTTTCTATCATAAGGGATATTCTCAATAATTGTATATCTTGGACCGCAATTTGTACAATTTATAAAAGGATATAAATAACGTCGATTATTCTTATCAAACATCTCCTCTATACATTCTTTGCAAATTGATTTATCAGGGGAGATAAAAGTAGTTTTTTTAGTCTCTTTTGAAGAAAGGATTTTAAACTCTTTATAACCTACTATGGGTAAAGTCTCTTTTTTGATAGAATCAATCTTTGATAGGGGAGGCAAATTTTTATAAAGTAAATCTAAAAAATTATCTTTTTCTTCCCCTTCTATCTCAACAACCACTCCATTTGAACTATTTAAAACAAATCCTCGTAAATTAAGAGAAGTAGCAATTTTATAAATAGTAGGTCTAAATCCAACCCCTTGAACAATACCATTAAAAATGAATCTATATCTCATAAGAAACCTTTAACAAAGAAAAAAGGAGAAAAAATGAAAAAGCTTTTGCATTAAAATTATAACTCCCATACATTAAAATAACATTATTTGCACTTATCTTCATAAACATACGCCCCAGGAGTAATAAAAACCCCTATACACTCTTTACACGCACTATCTTGACACAATTTTATCTCTAATGTATCTTTTAAAAGAGGGCGCTTTTGATAATCAAGAGGATTAATATCTCCACTATCTCCTTTATCTCCTTCATCTAAAAAGACATTCCCATAATTATCAAACAAAATTCTAAGAGACGAACTTGAAGAAATAGTCTTTTCTACATCTCCAATTTTATAAGTAATAAGCGCAACGTTATATTTAGATAAGTTTAAATCTTCATCCGTATTAGCTCCATAATTTCCAGTCATATACCTATGATTTAATGGGCTTTTTGCAAATTCGCTTACAGGTCCACCAGCTTTATTAAAATTAGTAGAAGAACTTGCTGTTGGAGAATCACTAAAAATCTCATACCAGTAATCCCCGCTCGTTGTTTTAGCAATTCTAAATTGCCACCACTGCTTAAACCAATATTTACTTCTATTACACTCTATTTTCCCATCATCACTCCCATCGCAACTATGATTTGGGAAAGGTTGATACTTATCATCTTTAAAAGCAAGCGACTCTGTATATCTTAAATCATTTGCTATTTTATCAGCTGCAAGTTGCAAATTATTGTTAAAAAACTGAAAGTTTAAAGAAGCAGCAAGTATTCCAATGATAATAATAACAATTATAAGCTCAATCATTGTAAAAGAAGGCTTAAAAAGCCTTCTGTTTATTTTCATTTTATAACTCCTCAGCCTTTTCAACTTGATATAAAATATCATCCCACGGATGTCTATACATTGGCATTCCAAGTCTTTTTTCATCTAAGATATGACCGATAAATCCAATACTTCTTCCAAGGATAAAGAATGCATTTAAAGTTCCAGATTCAATAAACTCTTCAATCTCTTTTTCTGTGTACCCAAGTGCTCTCCACATATCTACCATTAAAATACCAATAGTACCATCAACATTTAAGATAAGATTCTCTTTTTTTGAAGTTGTAACTTTTTCTACTTCAAGCGCATAATCAAGAAGTGGAGTTGCTGGGAAAAATTCTCTTGCATATTTTTTAAGTCCCTCAACCCTTTTATCAGGATTTCTAACCGATTTGATTCTGTGCCCAATTCCAGGAATTGGAATACCTTGTTTTTTCATATAGTTTACAAATTCAGTTGGACTCATTCCTTTATCATAAGCATACTTAAAGTATTTAGCCGCACCATCAATTGCTCCACCAAATCTTGGTCCGATTGTAAGAAGTCCGGTTACCAAACTCTCAACCACACTTTTTCCAGCTCTTGCTGTAACTTTTGCGTTGTGAGCTCCACTAACTGCTGGTCCGTGATCTGCAACTGTTTTAATAACAGTTTCAATAAAATCAGTTGCCCATTTTGGATATCTTTTCTTAAACCAAAGAAGTGTAATAACATCACCAATACTATAACCAGTATCAGGAGTTGCAACTTGACTAATTGGAATTCCAGCATATACGGCTTCTTCTCCTCTATCATCAGAAATTGTACATACAAAATTTCTTGGTTTTCTAATTTTTCCAGCTGCAAGCGCTTTTGAATAATCTTCTGGAATTGGCGGAACTTCTGGTTCTTCAATATCTTTAATAATTCCTTCGCCTTTTAATTGCTCATATACACCTTTGATAACATGTGGTAAATCGTTAAAGTTATCTGGTACATGAATTCCAGCTTCTTTCATAGCTTTGTTTTTAGCTTCTGCTGTCTCTTCTTGTGCATTTGCACTTGCTCCCGCGTGTCCAAATTGCACTCCACTATCAAAATGTTTAGCAATCGTACCAATACACCATCCAATTACTGGTTTTGTAATTTTTCCTTCTTTAATTGCTTCAATTACTTTATACTCTTCTCTACCACCAACTTCTCCAAGAAGTATCATATATTTAACTTGTGGATTTTTCTCCATTCTAAGCATATGGTCAATAAAAGTTGATCCTACAAATCTATCACCACCAATCGCAACTCCCTCAGCAATTCCATCAGCATTTAGTGCAATAATGTTGCTAAGCTCATTGAAAAGTCCTCCACTTCTTGTTACAAGTCCAGCACTTCCAGGTCTATGAAGTTTTGATTTTACAATATTTTCAATTGTCCCACCAATATTTGCAACTTTAAACGCGCCAGGAGTAATAGCACCAACAGTTGCAGGACCAATAATTGTAACGCCTTTTTTTCTAGCTTTTTTATTCATAAGTCTTGCAAGTCTCTCTGGAATACCCTCAGCAGTAATCATAATCACTCTAAATTGGTCCATATCTAAAGCTTCATTTGTTACATCATAAGCTGTCCTAAATGAAGCAAAATTAAGTAAAACATCAGCATTTGGATGATTTTTTACCGCCTCGGCTGTACTTTTATAAATTGGAATCATAACTTCATCAGTACCAAAGAAAAACTTCTCAAACTTAGCTGAGCTTGTTGGAGCAACAATAGCCGCTACTGATGGTTTTTCCCTTCTAATCACATAATCATAATCAAGCATTCTCTGAATTGCTGATTTATTATTATTCCAAAAAATCGCTTGTGTATCTCTTGTAAATAGTGCATTACTCATTATTTCGCTCCTTTTTTATCATCTTCAAGTGCAATTCTAACAATATCAGTAATATGAGTTTCTGGTCCGTATACTTTAATTGGAAGCCCAAGTCTTTCTGCTGCTTCTTTAATATCTTTTAGCCCTTTTTCATAGTTTGGACCACCGCGTCTAACATAGATTCTAACTCCAACATCTTTCATT
>JBDONU010000106.1:0-7005 GCA_039831175.1 Nautiliaceae bacterium | reverse complement strand
ATAGAGATAGCCGCCGCAATTAAAGCTCTAAAATTGGCTAAAAAAATTAATAAAACAAAAAGAGTATAAATAATCGCATCTTTTAAAGCTTCAAGCATATTATCATTTGAAGTCTCTATTAAATTCCTTTGAGTATCGGAGATTGAAATTTTAATATTTGGATACTCTTTTTTAACCTCATCCATAATTTTCCTTGCGGCATTACTCGCTCCAAGCACGCTTCCATTTATAGGTCTTTGAATAACAATTGCAAGTGCATCTTTATTATTTCCAATATAAGCTGAGTTATTTGTCTGATAACTCCACTTAACATCCGCTATATCTTTTAATCTTACATTTTTTGCAATAAAAATATTTTTAAGTTTTTCAATCTCTTTTTTCTCTCCATAAAAGCTCAAAGTAAAAAAATTTTTCTCACTTTTTAAAAATCCAACTGGCATATCTTGGTTTGATTTTAAAACATCCAAAAGCTCTTTTAAAGAAATGTTATATTTTTTAAGTAAAAAGGGGTCAATTTTTATCATAATAGCACTTTCATACCCTCCAAAAATATCAACATTCCCTATCTCTTTATTTGCAAGTAGTTTTGGCTTTATAAAAGCTTTTGCAAGTTTTCTTATTTCATCAAGAGTCGTTGAATTATTTTTAGGAGAGAGTGCAAAAACATCAACAGGCGCGGTAAAATCTCCAACTAAATAAATCGCACTTACGCTATTTTTTGGCAAAATAACCCTTTTTAAGGCATTACTAACATCAACCGCCCCATCTTGAAGTGACTTTGTATAATCAAACACAACATGCACAATAGAAAAGTTTGGAACATTAGTAGAAGTAATCTCATAAACATCACTAAGAGTTGCCATCTCCTCTTCTATTGGCTTTGAGATAGAAGAAGCAACTACTCTTGCACTTGCCCCAGGAGAAGAAGTAAAAATAACCACTTCTGGTCTATTAGCATCAGGAAAAAGATTTTTTGGCATTTTAATAAGCCCAATTATCCCAAAAACAAACATAAAACCAATTATCGCAAACAAAAAATAGACTCTTTTATAAAAAAATCAAACATCTTCAACCTTTATAGGATATCCAGCCTTGATTTTTAACAAAATATCCGGATTTGCCCTTATTACTCTTTTAATTTTCTCTTTAATAACAATTCCCTCACTTCCACTTGCGATAATATGCACTTCTTTTACAACCACTCTATTATCTTTTAGTGCTAATACATAGTTTTTACCATTTAACGATAAAACTGCATCAAATGGCAAAAGCACTCCATTTCCTCTAAACAAAACTACCAATACTTTAACTTTTTCTCCGACAATTAAATTATTATCAACATCAACTCTATATCCCATAAGAGAGTTAAAAGCACTTCCTAACTCTTTTGCCTTAAAAAATCTATCTTTAAAAATCACTCCTTTTATCCTTTTATCAATACTTAAAAAAAGATAGTTTCTTTTATTACTTGAAACTTTTAAGATCCTTTTACCAGGCATTGTCAAGTCATCTTTATTTAAAAACTTCTCACTAACAATCCCATCAAAAGGAGCTTTAAGAGTTGCATAGCTTAAATCATTTAAAATAGACTTCTTTAAGGCAATAAGAGATTTTAAATTCTCTCTCTCAGAAGCAATTTTCGCTCTTAAAGAATTAATTTGAATTTCTTCATTTTTATAATGCTCAATTGAAACCATCTTAACTTTTAAAAGTTTTGCACTTCTTTTGTGAATCTCATACAAATTCTCCAAATTAGCTCTATTTGCACCAAGCAATGCTTTCGTAGAAGCAATATTTGAATTAACTTCACTTAATTTTGCCCTTAAATCGCTATCATCTATCCTTACTAAAATTTCTCCCTTTTTAACTTTCTTACTCAAAGGTGCAATCTTTAATACTCTTCCACTAAATTTAGAAGCTAAAAAAACATTGCTTCCACTTCTAACCTCTGCTAAAAAAGGGAGCGTTATAGTAATATTTTGCTCTTTTAAAGAGATGGCTTTAACTCTTAGAGGGTACACTTTTGGTTTTTTTGCCATTAAATCTTCTATTTGTCTCTCTTTTAAAATCCTAAATCCCAAAAATAAAAGCACTCCAACTATTAAAACTCCAATTATCTTTTTCATTTAAACACCTTTTTAAAATTCTCTCCATACATAAAAGCAAGCTGAGCTATTAACATATTTTTCTTTGCTATTAAAGAAGCCAAAGTAGCCCTAGCTTTTGCAAGCTCATTTTCATATCCTAAATACTCATCTACACTCATTTCATCTAATTCAAACGCAACCTTTGCACTTTTTAAAAGCTCCCTTTTTATTCTCAAAGATTTCTTAGCCATCTTAATTGAAGCATTTAAATTATCTATTCTTTTTAAAATTTCATCTTTCTTAGCAATTAAATCCTTTAAATTCTTATCAAAAGAGAGTTCACTTTTTAGATATTTAATTTTGGCTTTTTGAACAGAAGCTAAATTCTTTTTATTAAAAATCTCCCAAGTAAGATAAACTCCAACACTCCCAAAACTATCAGCATCTCCTTCTCCAAATGCTCTATAACCATCTGCTTTAAAAAAAACCTTTGGTAAAAATTTATCTTTTGCAGCTTTAATTTCATATTTCATAGCTTCTATTTCGCTTTTTATTGGTTTAAGCTCAAAAAATTCACCACTTTTGGGAATGTTTGAATGTATTGGGATTTTGGTTGTGGGTTTTAGCTTTGTGAGTTTATAAATATTAGCTTTTGATGTAGCAATTAAGCTATCAACTTTTTTAATCTCCATATCAATATTTAAAAGCTCATCTTTAAGCCTTATAAGTTTAAATTCAGTCACTCTACCAACTCTAACTCCTTCTTTAATTGCATCAATTGTTTTTTTAATTGATTCTTTTTTAATTTTCAGTGAATTTTTAAATTCTAAAAGATAATCAAAATTGCTTATCTCCCCTATTAATATAGCTTCTCTTTGTAAAAAGTTTAGCTTTGCCTTATATTTTGAAGCCTTCAACAAAGCTTCAACTTTTTTCTTATTAAATCTCTTTTACAAAAAGAGGCAAAGAAAAATTAACTCCTATCTTCTCTATATTTTGAGAAAAAGCAACTTCACTCTCTCCTGGAATTATCGGTCTTAAAGACAAAGGCAAAGAGTAGTGAGTAGCATTTGAATATAAATTAACTTTTGGATAAAGCTCACTTATTACACTCTTTTTATTAACTTTTGCCTCTTTAACTTCTAAATTATCAATCTTGAATTCTGGCATCTTTTTTAAAGCATCAAGATAATCAAAAACTCCCCCGTAACTAAAAACCGCAATTAAAATTAAAAGTCCCTTTTTCATTTATGTTCCCTAACATACTTTAAAATAATCTCTTTTAGCTCCTTTTGTAAGTCAAAATTACTCTCAACATTTACCATTCCTCCAACCTTTTCTCTTAATTCCATCGTATTAATATAAGTTAAGATTGAAGAGATTATAAGAGTTTGAATAAAAAATGGATTTGCCAAATCTTTTAATATCAACGATAAAGTTCTAAGCAAAAAAGAGACTCTTTTTAAAGTCTCATCCTCTAAATTTTCCATTCCATTACTAAGCTCTCTTAAAAAAAGCTTTGCTAAATTTTTGTTTTTAAAAAGCAAAAAAACTCGTTTTATATAATCTTCTAAGTCTTTGTCAATATCACCACTAAGCTCAATCTCAAATCCTTCAAAAAAACTTCTAAAAACTTCATTATAAAGTCTTTTTTTGCTCTTAAAATAATAATAAATAGCTGGCTTTGAGATACCGACCCTTTTTGCAATTTCATCAAGAGAAGCATTCTCATACCCTCTTTTTGCAAAAAGTTCTAATGCCTCTTTTAAAATCTTTGATTTTGTATCCATCTTTTCTCCTTACTTACCAATAAGTAAGTTTACCAGTAAAAAAATTATTTGTCAACTTCTTCCCAATGAAGTTCAATTCCTTTACTTGTCGTAACAAATCCAAGAATTCTTATTTTTCCTTCGTGCACTTTTTTATGATGCTCTTTACAAAGTGGAATCAAATTAAATTTATGATTAACATTCATATGCCCAATAAATCCATTTTTTGCTTTTGTCTTCTCTTTTATATGATGAACATCCTCAACCACTCTCCCACAAATTGCACAAGTTGTAAGATACAAATTTTTATTATAACGAGATTTTTTCTTCTTTATTAAAAGCTCTAATGCATCATACTCTTTTGCAAGCTTTTTCCTTATCTCATCTGCCATCTCTAAAAACTCTCTATCCATATAAATTGACTTTGCAAATTCAAGCCCATAAACACTACTCCCACTCCCATCTTTAAGTTTTCTATCATAAATAAGTTTTTCTCCATCAAACCAAACTTCTAAATGCTTTGCAACTACATTAGGAAGATTTTTAATCTCTTCAAGGTCCATAAGTTGATGCAAATGAGTAGCAAACACAAAATTCACCCCTTTTTTTGCAAGTTTTATAACCGCACTTGCAACTATACTAAGAGCTGAGAGAGTCTCTGTACCATGAGCTATCTCATCTCCTAAAACAAGTGAATTTTTATCGGCTCTGTTGAAGATATTTTTAAGTTCTAACATCTCAACCGCAAAAGTAGAAAGCCCCTTAGCCAAATTATCCTTTGCCTCAATTCTGGTAAAAATTGCCCTATAAGGATTAAAATTCATCTTCGCTGGTACAAAAAATCCACCCTGAGCTAAAAAAAGCGCAATTCCAACACTTTTCATCAAAGAACTTTTCCCCGAGCTATTTATTCCATACAAAAGCATCCCATCATACTCGCTAAAATCTATATCATTTGGAACATAAACTCCATTTGCTTCGTTTGCCTCAATTAAAGGATGCCTAAGCTCAAAAAATTTTGCTTTATTATCGCTTAAAACTGGCCTAAAATAGTTTCTCTCTTTTGCAACTTTTGCGCTTGAAATTGCTACATCAACTTTTGCAATCTCACCTCCAACCTCATCTAAAAAATCAAACCTGCTCATCTCTTCAAGTTTTTTAAGATAAATCTCTTTTGTCAAAGATGCAATTTTTAAATCAAGCGCCAAAATCTTCTCACTCAACTCCTCAATCACACCTCCTCTTATTTTTACGCTATTTGTTAAATGTTTTATATTAAAATCTTTAAAAAAGACCTCTCTCCCATCAACTTCCAAAAAAGTATCTAAAAATTTATCTTTAATTAACTTAAACCTGCTTTTTGTAAGAGATAAATAATACCCTTCCTTTTCTAAAACTCCAATATCAACTTTTACATCCCCTAATGATTCTATCTTTTTTTTAATTTTATAAATCTCGTTAACATAATATGCTCTCTCTTTTATAAGTTCATCAAGCTCCTTATCAACTCCTTTTTTAAAAAAACTCTCTTTAATCTCATCAATCTTAAAAACTGCCTTTTGCAAATCAAAAACATTCTCTAAATATTCAATAAAATTGTCTATCTTCGTAGATTTCTTTTTCAGTTTTGTATAAATGGAGCTTGAAGCCTTCAAAGAAGAGAGTAAAAAATTTAATTCAAAAGGATGAAGTTTTTTTATTTTTATTTTCCTATTTAACCTCTCAATATCATAAATCTCTTTAATCTCATCAAACTCTTTATGCTTTTTTAGCATAAATTCAACTGCTTCATACCTTTTTCTTAACTCTTCTTTATCATAAATTGGATTAAAAAGCCTCTCTTTTATAAGTCTTTTTCCCATTGGAGTTTTTGTTCTGTCAATCAACTTTAAAACTTTATCAATTTCAAGTTGTTTTATTGGATTATTTCCAAGATAAACAAACTTATCACTCTCAACTAAAACTGGAAGTTTAACTTTATTAAGAAGCTCTTTATTATGAGCTACTACAAATTCAAGCAAAATCCCAAGAGCTTCTGTAATTAAAGGAAACTTTTCAAGATTCATTATCTCAATTGGAGTTAATAAAGAATTAATATTATAAATCCTCCTAAAAAGCTCATTTTGATATTCAATTTTCATTCTTGCTTTATTAATAATTATATTTTTTCCATCAAGTTCTAAATAATTTACGATTTCATCGCAATCAACATTTTTTAAGGTCAAAATAATCTCACCACTCTTATATGTTTGAAGCAATCTAAAAAGCTCATCCAAAGCAAAAGTTGGGTCATCCTTTGTAGAATACCCCTCAAACACATAACTTTTACCAGTATTTACATCAATATTTGCAAACCCTACATGATAGGCTGAATACTTTTCAACAATAATACTGGTTACATAATTTTCATACGATTTTGAATCAAGATTAACCCCAGGAGAGATAATCTCGGCTAAATACCTTTTTACATTTGGAGGAGTCCCTTTTTGACGGATAAGAATGATAGTATATCTCTCCCCATCAATAAGTCTTTCCAAATATCTATCAAGTGCTGCTGATGGAAAGCCTGCCATTAAAGGATTTTTAATGTTAACTTCTGGAATTGTTTTATTTTTTTTAGTAAGCTGGATATTTAAAACATTTGCTATCTCTCTTGCTCTTCCAATCCCCTCAGCTTCATAAACTTCAAAAAAACTTCCAACTTCCATTAAAACAACTGCATTTGGATATAAAGAGTCATAATACTTTTGAATATCAAAGTAGATTTGAGTTAGCAGTTTATTTGAATTTAATAATTTATTAATATCCATCTTTCCCTTTTTTGTGGTAAAATTTTACTTTTAATTATACCAAAAAGGATGGCTTATGAAAAAGTTAATCTTAATCTCAATAGCTTCACTTGCTTTTGCTTTTAACTGGAATAGCTTTATTGGAGTTTTTAAAAAAACAATCAACACAATTAGCTACACAATTGAAACAAGTGGAATAAATCCAAGGGTATACGAATTTGACACCCAAGGATATCCAAGAATGCATTGCGTTGTAATTTTTAGAGATGATCCAAAAACAAGCCCAGCAATGCAGTGTATTGAAACAAAACCAGAATACATAAAAATGAACGAAAAGCTTGCTAAATGAATAAGCAAAAA
>JBDONU010000038.1:0-7008 GCA_039831175.1 Nautiliaceae bacterium | reverse complement strand
AATGGTAAGTTTTCTTTTAACAAATTAAAATATTTTTCTTGATGAGTATTGTGAGCAAAAAATAAAATATCCATAAAAGCCTTTTTGTGAAATTATATAAAAAAAGAGAGTAAATGAAAAAAATTGCATTTCTTGGACCAAATTTGGAATCTTATGGGGGAGTTAATGTTGCAATAAACCACTTAAAAAAGTTTTTTGAAGAAAAAGGAATAGAAGTTCATCTTTTTCCAGTTGGTAGGACTAAAATTAAAGAGAGTGAGTTTATTCATCCAATAAACTCTAATAAAAAGTCTACGCAATTTAATGAGTTAAAGGCTAAATTAAGTAAATTTGATTTTGATTTAGTTATTGCAAATAATCTAAGGACAAGTGCTATTTTAGCTTCTTTAAAGCTAAAAAATGATTTGTATATAATTCATCAGGGTAGAGTTTTGCAAAAAAGTGATTTTTTAAATATTTTAAAGCAAAAGTTAAAATTTAAAAGGATTTATGAAAATAAAAGGGTTGTTTTTTTAAATAATTGTTTTAAAGATGAGTTTTTAAAAAAGTTTAAGATTCCAGTAACTTATAAAATTATTCCAAATCCTTTTGATTTTAAAGAAATCAAAAAAAGAGCTTGTGAATTTGATGTTAAGGGAGATTATATTTTAGGAGTTGGAAGGCTTACAAAAGATAAAAATTTTGATTATTTAATCAAAGCATATGCTAAGGGCAATTTTTCAAAAGAGTTGTGGCTTTTGGGAGATGGAGAAGAGAGAATAAATTTAAAAAAATTGGTAGAAAAACTTAATTTAAAGGATAAAGTAAAATTTCTTGGATGGCAAGATAATCCTTATCCTTACATTAAAAATGCTTCTCTTTTAGTGCATCCTTCTAAATTTGAAAGTTTTGGAAATGTTTTGGTAGAAGCTTTAATTTTAAATACCCCAGTTATTGCAACTGATGTAAAATGTGGACCAAGAGAGATTTTAATAGATAAGCTTAGTAATTTTTTGGTTCCATTAAATAAGGATTTATTTTTAGCAGATAAGATAAAAGAGGCTTTAAATAGCTATCCTAAAATAAAAAAGGAGTATCTTGAAAAATACAAATTTGAAAATGTTGGAAAAAAATATCTTGAATTTTTGCCCTAAGGTAAAGGAGTTTTTTTTAATACTATTTTCTTTTATTTTTCCAATATCCTTAGCAGTAGCTAATATTTTTGTTGGATTTGCTTTTTTGTGTTGGATAATAGAAGGTAATTGGAAGGAAAAGTTCAAAAAAATAAAAAATAATAAACTTGTTTTAATAGTTTATTTAATTCCTCTATTTTTGGCAATTTCTACTTTTTTTTCTAATTCTATTACAAATGGTTTTTTTATGAATAGTGGAATAAGAAATGAATATCAGTTTTTGATAAAACATTTTTTATGGCTAAATACGCTGTTTTTAATTTTAATTACTTCCAATATTGATTATAAAAAAGTACTTAGTGCGTTTTTGTTTGGAATGCTTTTTAGTGAAGTTGTTAGCTATTTGATATTTTTTGATTTAATTAATTGGCAAAAGTTAAAATCTTTACATCTTTTAATAAAAGGTGCTTCTCCATTTGATCCAAGCCCTTTTATGCATCATAGTTTTTATTCTATTTTTTTGGCAGTTTCAATTTTGATTATTTTTGATAAATTAAAATATTTTAAAGGTTTTTTAAAGTTGATTTCTGTTTTCTTTTTAGTAAGTGCAACGATAAATCTTTTTATAAATGGTGGAAGACTTGGTCAAATTGCTTTAATTTTTGGAGTTTTGGTTTATGCATTGATTAAGTATAAAAATTATAAAGCTTTTATAGGAGCTTTTTTTATTTTAACTATTATATTTTTTCTAGCTTACAATTTCTCTGTTAATTTTAAAGATAGAATTAATTATTCTTTAAGAGATTTAAAAATTGTATTTAATCATAAAGATTTTCATAACTCTTGGGGGCAAAGGATTGGAGCTGATATTGTTTTTTTAAAGATTATTTTAAACTCTCCTAAGAAGTTTATTTTAGGATGTGGAGCTGGGGACGCGAAAGAGATTTTTTTTAAAGAAGGAAAAAAAGTTGCTCCTTTGGAAATTAAATATCTTAAAAATTATCTTCATCTTCATAATCAATATTTTCAACTTTGGTGTGATGGAGGAATTGTTACATTTTTATTAGTTATTGTTTACTTTTTCTATCTTTACAAATATTCTCCTTTGCCAATTACTGCTGCTTTTATTTCAATTTTAGCATTTAGTTTTATCGGGGATGTTATTTTATATCGTCCAAAAACTTATCTCTTTTTTATTTTTATGAGTTTTATTTTACTCTCCACCTATCGTGAAACCAGTAATACTGGTCGGGGTAGTTGATAATCATCTCTTTTATTACATCAGCTTGCCATTGGGTAAATTCTTCAATTGTTGTGTTTTTAAACTCCCTTGGTTTTTTAAACTCCAATATGTACTTTCCTTCTTTTTTATAACTAAACACAGGAATTACCACAGCTTTTGTGGCTTTTGCAAGTTTAGATACAGCGGGGTTGAATTTTGTAGGGACAAAAAAGTCAACTATTGGTGCTTGTTTGTTGGAGGTGCGTTGGTCTATTAACACAGCTAAAATTCTTTTTTCTCTAATTAGGGCTTTTATGATCTCCCTTGAAGAGTGTTTTTTGTTTATAAGTTTTATATTTTCATTTCCCCTTACTTTTTTGAAAAAGCTGTTGATTTTGGGGTTTTCAAACTCTCTCATAATTGCCGCCATTTTAAAGTTATATTTTCTATAAATAACTTTTGAGGCTATTTCCCAGTTTCCAAAATGGGCTGTCATAAGTATTACCGGTTTTTTTGAGTTTATTGCCTCTAAAAGATACTTCTCCCCTGTTACTTCAATACTTTCAAGTTTTTTTGGATTTTTATAAAAATAGATAATGTCTTCAAAAAAGCTTAAAAAATTTTTATAAGTTTTTTTTGCTATTTGGATTTTTTCTTTTTGTGATTTTTCAGGAAATGCAATTGAGATATTTTTTTTTACTATCGGTTTTCTTTTAAAATCGATTAAGTAAAAAAACCACCAAAATTTGCTAAGAAGTTTTAAACTTGCCAGAAAATAAAAAAATCTAAATAGATAATACATCCATCACCTCATCTATTATAATTTTTGCCCCATCTTTTTTATTGATAGTGGCTAGTTTTTGTGAAATATCTTTTAAATTCAGTGAAAAAATTTCTTCAATTATATCTAAACTAAGCTCATTTTCCCTTCTTAAAAGTCCACCGGCTTTTTTTATTATGTATGAAGCGTTTTTATACTGGTGGTCTTTGGCTGCATAAGGATAAGGGATAAAAAGAGTTGGGATTTGATTTGATGCAAGCTCAAAAAGGGTTGAGGCTCCGGCTCTGCTTATTGCAAAGTCTGCACTTGCTATCTTTTTAGCTAAGTTTTTGTCAAAATCAAAGACATCGGCTTGAATTTTTTCTTTTTTGTAAAACTCTTTTACCCTATTAAAGTCTTTTTTTCCGCTTTGGTGAATTATTTTTATTCCTTTTTTATTTAGGATAGGGGCAATTTTTAGTGCAAAGTTGTTTATCCCAAGAGCTCCTTGGCTTCCTCCAAGGAAAATTACGGTTTTAATCTCTTTTCTAACTCTTGCACTTTCAAAAAATATCTCTTCAACTGGATAGGGGTCGTTGTAGAGGAAAGTATTAAAAAAACGTTTGCTAAAAGGCTTTAAGAGTCTATTTAGAGTGCCTGTGTGGGCGTTTTGTTCGTGGATAAAAAGTGGGATATTTGAAAAAAGAGCTCCCAAAGAAGCCGGGGCGGCTGAAAAGCCCCCTACGCTAAAAACTGCTTTTATGTTGTGGCGTTTTAGGATTTTTTGGGCTTTAAAAGAGAGAGAGATAATATTTTTTAGGGAAGTTATCTTTTTTAAGCCTTTTTTGTTTACAATCCCACTTGAGTTTAAAAAATATTTTTCGCTAAATCCTCTATCTTCTAAAAACCACTCTCTATCAGCTCCTTTTGTTGAGCCTATGAATATGGGTTTTATTCCTCTTTTGTTTAGCTCATCTTTTATAACTTTTGCAATTTTTAGATGTCCCCCTGTGCCACCTCCTGTAATTGCTATCATTTTTTATCCTTGCTAATCATTAATACCATCCCAATTCCAATTGACATAGCAATCATTGAGCTTCCTCCATAGCTTATATAAGGAATAGTTAATCCTTTTAGAGGGATTATGGAAGTGATGCCAAGGCTATTTAAAACAAAATGAATCATTAAAAGAGTTCCAATTCCAAATCCAAATAGATGATACTCTTTTTTGGTTGTTTTTAAAGAAATTAAAAATATATTGTAAATTAATGCAAGAATTAAAAAAATAATAATTCCAATTCCAACTATTCCAATCTCTTCTGAAATTCCGGCAAGCACAAAATCGGTGTGCACATCACTTAAAAATCCAAGTTTAAAAATTCCATCTCCCATTCCAACTCCGCTTATTTTTCCATGGTATATTGCATTTAGTGATTCGTGGATTTGGATTGTGTTTGAGAGAGGTTTTTGTAAGTGGTTATTTGGGAGAATGTTGTTTATCCAGTCAATTATTCTTTGCATCCTATAAGGTTTTAGCAAGATTGCTGGGATTAAGAGTAAAAATACTACTGCTAATGAGATAAGAATTGTTTTTCTTGTAGCACCGGCTACTGGGAGAGTAAATAAGAATATTAAAAACATAACTAAAACCTGTCCAAAGTCTGATAATCCAAAAAGAATAACTCCCCAAATCATTCCAAAGACTATTAAATATGGTAAAAGCATTTTGAGATTTTCTTTTAGAGAGTGTAATTTTTGGATTTTGCGAGTAAAGGACCAAGAAATAAAAAATATAAGTCCAATTTTAAAGAATTCAACCGGTGCGATGTAGATTGGTCCAAGTTTTATCCATCTTTTTGCTCCTTTTATTATAGGAGCAAATTGGGAAGGTAAGAAGGGTATGAGTAAAATTAATAGTCCTGACATTATAAAAATTGAAAATCCAATAAAATTAAAGAATTTTGGATTGATTTTTGATAACATTAAAATTATAAAAAAAGATAAACTTGCAAATATTAAATATCGTATAAAAAAGTAGTTTGTTGGAAGCTCTTTTTGAATTTCTAAAAAGAGTGGAAGAGAGTAAGAGAAAATACCGCCAATTGCCATTAAAGAAAAGACGATTAACATTATCCTTTTTTGATATTTGCTTAGAGAATTAATATTCAACTTATTCCTTTTTAGTATAATTTAGCCCCAAAGTATTTTATCATAAAGAGGTTATTTTAAATGGAAAAAGCAAAAAGAAAAAATAGAATTTCTCTTTTTTTTTGGATGTTTGTGCTTGTTGCTTTGTTGATTTTTATAGTTTTTTTGTATAGAGTTTTGTCTAAACCAAAATATTTTATTTCTCCTGAGATTACCAAAAAAAAGATTGCGCTAAGAGGAAAGATAAAGAGTGATAGATTTGTTTTAGCAAAAAGTAAGCAAGTTTATGGAGTTTATATTTTGCCCCGTTACATTGATCCAACTAAAAAAGAGATGTTTATTAAGCTTTTTTCTATCTACTCTGGCATTTCTTCAAAAGAGCTTAGAGAAAAGTTAAAATCAAATCCAAATAAAAATGTTTTGCTTGGAATTGTTGATTTAAAAACAAAGCAAGATTTAATTTATTTAAGACATATTCTTGATAAGTTTAGAGTATTTAGGATTGATGAGAAGAGCGGATATAGGATAGGATATTATATTGAGAATTTGGATTTTGTGAGGGAGTATCCATATGGAGATACTTTTGAGCCTTATCTTGGGAGGTATCGGAGTGATATAAAAAGGGGTGAAAATGGAATTGAGTATTATTACGATAAAAGATTAAAAGAGAAAAAAGATGGATTTATAAGAGGTAATAGGGATGTTTTTGGAAATATTGTTTTTAATAAAAATGTAAAAATTTCCCCAGCTATTAACGGAGAGGATATAAAGCTTAATATCAATTTAATTTTACAAAGAAGGATAGAAAAGCTTCTTGATAAAAAAGCAAAAGAGTATAATGTTTCTAACATTGTAGCAGCGGTTATGGATAGTGAGAGTGGAAGAATAATTGCAATAGCATCTTCTAATAGATACAATCCAAATAATATCACTCCAAAAGACATTAAAAATATGAAAATCTCAGCCGTTAAGGATTTGTTTGAACCTGGGTCTGTTATGAAACCTTTTTTGATGGCAATTTTGCTTGAAAATAAGAAAGTAAAGCTAAATGAGGTTATTAATGGGCTTAATGGGTATTGGAAACCAAGATGGAGAAAAAAAGCAATAAAAGATGATATTCCATTTAAAAAGCTTACTTTAAATGATATTATTATTTATTCAAGTAATATTGGAATCGCAAAGCTGACATTTAGATTAAGCGGAAAAGAGATAAGAGATGGGCTTTTGAAGTTTGGATTTGGTAAAAAAAGTGGAATTGATTTGCCTTTTGAAGAGGTTAAGCCAATAAGAAGTGCCACTGAGCTTAGATATCCTGGAAATAAGATAAGTATTGGGTTTGGATATGGGATAAGCGTAACTTTTGTGCAGCTTTTAAAGGCTTTTGATGTTTTTAATAATAATGGATTTTTAATAACTCCTCGGATAGCTTTTAAAAGTAATCAAAAAGTAAAAGTTATCTCTCCAAAGACTTCTGAGATTATTTTGAATATGTTAAGAGATGTAGTGCTAAAAGGGACTGGAAAGAGTGCATATGTTGATGGGATTTTTACAGCTGGTAAAACAGGGACGGCTCATATTTTCTCTTCAAAAGAGAAAAAGTATATAAATGTTTATAATTCATCATTTTTTGGATTTGCAAATGATAAGCATCATAAATATACAATAGGGGTTGTTTTTTACAAACTTGCAATGCCAAATCCATATTATTTTGCTTCTCACTCGGCTGCACCTACTTTTAAGGAGATTGTTGATATAATGTTAGAGGA
>JBDONU010000090.1:0-7016 GCA_039831175.1 Nautiliaceae bacterium | reverse complement strand
ATGACCAAACTGATGTATTTGCAAAATGGAATGGTACTTGTGTAGTAAACACAAACTGTATCGTACCACCAGAAAAATCGCCAAAAGTTAAAAACTATATTGATAGATTATATACTTACAAAATAGTAGGTGTTGAGGGAGCTAAAAAAATTGAAAACGATAACTTCGATCCACTAATTGATTATACTCTTGAACTGCCAGATATTACTGGATTTGATAGCGATGAAAAAATCGTTACAGGACATCATTATAAAACTGTTCTTGAAGCATATGGAGCAAAAGTTCTTGATGCAATTAAGGAAGGTAAACTAAAAAGAGTATGGGTAATTGCTGGATGTGACGCACCTGGTAAAAAAAGAAATTATTTTAGAGAGTTAGCACTTGCAGTTCCAAAAGACCATATTATCATAACATCAAGCTGTGGTAAATTTAGATTTAACGATGTAGATTTTGGAACAGTACCAGGAACAGATATTCCAAGATATATCGACCTTGGTCAATGTAACGATAGTAATGGGGCAGTTCATATTGCAATGGCAGTAGCACAAGCTCTTGGAATTGAAGATATTAATGACCTTCCAGTTTCAATTGCATTAATGTGGATGGAACAAAAAGCTATTATTATTCTATTAGCATTACTTAGTCTTGGAATTAAAGATATCTATATTGGACCAAACGCTCCTCAATTTGCAAATGAAGATATAATTAATTTCTTAGTAGAAAAATTTAATTTAGGTGTTATCTCAGGTGACATTCAAAAAGATTTTGGCAAGGATTTAGCAAGCTAACCTTGCTTTTTTGTCTCTTTTTTGTAAAATTAAAGTAAAAAAAAGGTACAAAATGAAAAAAATAGGGTTTGAAGATTTTGATACAATGCATGAAGAAGAGTTTGAAATCTTAGCAAGAGCTATCGCAAAAATTAAAAATCACTTAAAATATAATGAAGAGATTGAAAAATTCTTAAAACACTTAAACGTTCATTTCTTTCAAGAAATAGAATTAATGAAAAAGTACAATTATCCTCTGACCCCAAGTCATAATCAAGAACATATCAAAATAATTGCCGAAATTGAGAGCATGTTAGACAAATCCCCAGATGAACTTTTAAATTTTATAAAAAATCGCTTAATCCCTCTTATAGAAAACCACATTCAAACATTCGACAAAATAACGGCTGATTATTTAAAAGAAGCAATAAAAGATGAAGAGCTTTACCAAGAGAAGTAATTTTTTATTGCTTCTTTATCTTTAATAACTAATTTTCCTTCTTTATTTTCTATAATTCCAAGCTTTTTGAACTTTTTAAGTTTTCTGCTAAGAGTTTCAGGAGTAATATTTAAAAGTTTTGCGATATTGTGTTGTTTTAAAGTCAAAAAAGCCTCTTCATTCTCATAAATAAACTTTGCAATCCTACTCTCAACATCCAAAACCAAAGTATTTAATATCATATTATCAAGAAATCTCATCTTCTTTAAAAGAGAATTCATTACTTTAACACAAATTTTTGGATTATGCAAAAATTTAGAAAACTTCTTAAAATCTACCTTCAAAATAATCGCCTCATCACTTACAACTTTACAATTTGCAGGATATGGAATATTTTCTAAATTTGCAAGCTCAGCAATTAAAGATGGTGCATTAAATTTATGGACAATTAATTCATTTCCTTTTGAATCTACTTTATAAACAACTGCTTCTCCTTTTAATATTATATGCAAAAATAAAGGAAATTCTTTCTCATAAAAGATAATATTTCCCTTTTTTAGATAAATCCTCTTAGAAAGACTCTTAATCTCTTCTAACTCCTCTTCACTCAAACTCTCAAACAAAAAAATATCTCTCATTTATACTCTTTTATAAGTCTTTTTAACCTTTTAATATCTTCTTTTGAAGATTTATAATAAGTTATTTTATAATAAAGTTCATTTATCTCATCAAGTTTCTTATCATTAAAACTCTTCAAAAACCGATAAACACTCTCTTTATTTGGTCTTTTTCCAAGTTTTTTATAAAGAGGTTCTAAAATATCTCTTTTTTTATAAATTCTTTTTACCGCAATATAAATAATCAAAACAAACCCCAAAAACCCAACTAAATATGAAATTAGATTATTTTTTAAAGATTCCAAAAATCTTTTCTGGGTCTTTTTATTATATCTTAAAATCCAAGTCTCAATCATAAATCTTACCATTGAGAGATAAGTGCTAAGAGTTGGGGTAGTTAGTACCTCTTTTGTTTTTCTATCCACTTTATAAACAAACTCCACAGGATCAACCCTAACCCAAAATCCATTTACTAAAATTTCATCCCAAACATGAGCATCTTTTGTATATGCTTTATAAAATCCATTCTTTCCACTAACTAAATATCCACCAACAAGCCTACTTCCAAGCCCAGCCATCCTTGCAAAAAGAGCAAAAGCAGAAGCTAAATGAGTACAATACCCTTTTTTATGCTCAAAAATCCAATCAACTATATTTTTTCCATCCACATCTCCAACTTTTAAAGAATAAACAATCTTTTGGGATTTAAAAATTTCTATTAATTTTTGAAGTCTCTTTCTCTCATCCTTTATTTTCCTTAGCTCCTTAGCAATAATTTGAGCTTTTTTATTAAATCTTTTATCATACAAAAACATATCTTCTCTTAGCCTATAAGGTTTTAACTTATATTTAAGAGCAGAAGTTACTTTTACAAAAAGAGGTTTTTTAATAGATTTTAAAGAGAGCAAAATAAAATCAACATTAATCCCATAATCACTCTTCAAAGGCAAATCAACTCCAAAAATAACCTTTGAATTTGTAGGATACTCTTTTAAATAATACTTAATCATCTGAGAAAAACTAACAAGCTCATCCCTTCCATACCCTCTAACCCAAACTCCATTTATATTATTATAAAAAACTCCTCCTCTTAAATAGAGTTTGCCATAATCTTTATTTAGCTTAAATTCAACTACTGGATAAGATGTTGGCTTTAAGTCCTTAGAATTGCTATTTACTACTTTACTAAATCCGCTCTTTACACTCTTTGAACTAAAACCAAAAATAAAGTGTTGTTGAGAAGTTCTTGGAAAAAACAAAAACAAAACAACAACCATTGGAATTGAAGAGAGAAAAATTAAAGTAGCAACTTTTAAAGGAAAGTTTGAATACTGCTTAACATTCAGATACAAAAATATAAAAATTTCAAAAAGTGCGTAAAAAAGCATATAAATATTTTGAAAAGCAACAATTCCCATTCCAAAAAAAAGATAAGGAGAGAGTTTTAAGTAAAAATTCTCACCCTTAACCCTTTGCATATAAACAGCCCACAACAATAAAGAAGCCAAAAACTGCAAATAAACCTCAAAATTCTTAATCTCAGCTAAATCATAAAAACTAATTAAAATACTAATTCCACCAAGCAAAGCAATAGGAAATAATCTTTTCTTATAAACAAAATAAAGCCCAACTATTGCATAAATTTTCATAAAAACAGGCAGTATAAAAAAAAGCGGTAAAAATGTAACAAAAAGCAAAATATCAATAGAGTGCAAGTTTTTTAAAAACCTCATCAAACCCCTCTTTTGAACTTATTTTTTTATCCGGCAAAATTATCTCAAACTCTATTCCAATATCAAACGCCTCTTTTGCCCATTTTGCAAGCTGGGAAATCCTCTCTTCCTTATCCCCCCTTAACAAAGAGTAATTAAACAAAAGTCTATCAGCCCTACTCTCTCCCCCAAATTTTTTTGCTTTAATATCTCCTTTTGCAAGACTTGCCCAGTAGATATATTTTAAACTCTCTCCTTCATACTCTTTTAAACTATCAAAATCCATCTCCTCTCCTCTTAAAAAGGCACTCTTTAAAGACTCACCTTTTAATCTAGGATAGACCAAAATATCTTTTATTTTAATAGTTTTTGAAAATTTAGCAATTCCTATTGGATATAGACTAAAAATTTCAATTTCCAAACTGTTATACCCTCTTTTATCAAATTTTATCCTATTATCAAGCTCTATCGCTTCTCCCTTTACAATTAAAGGTAGCTTATACTCTTCATTTGCAAAAAATCTTCTCTTTTCAAATCTAACCTCAGCTTTTGAGATATTAATTCTCCCAAACAATAGCGAAAAAGACATAAGAGAAAAAACAAAAAACATCCCAATATAAGCAATATTATTATTATGCACATATCCGGCTATAAAAAGCAAAACAATAATAAAAATACCTATCCAAAACTTTTTGGTATTTTTTACCTTAATAGATGGCGTTAAGAATCTTTTTAGCAGCTTCATTATCTTTTAACCTATGATTTACAACATATCCTAAAACTTCCACTACATCTTCATCAATTACAAATTCCCTCTCATTCATCATAGCCCACGATTTAGATATTTCCAAAAGCGAAATCACCCCCCTAGTTGATAAACCAACCTCAAACAACCCACTTCTACTAACCTCAGCAATATCTAAAAGCATCTCATAAATCTTATCATCAACAAAAATGCTTTTTTGCTTCTTTTTATATCCAACCACCGCCTCTTTAAATGAACTAAGCTTAACTTCTTCTCTTTTTAAAATAAGTTTCTCAGACTCTCTACTTGGATACCCTATTGATAAAGAGGTTGCAAACCTATCAATTTGAGAGAGAGGCAAAGGATAAATGCCGTGTTCTATCGGGTTTTGAGTGGCAATTACAAAAAAATGCTCAGGTAATTTATAAGTTACTCCATCAACACTAACCTGCCTCTCTTCCATAGCTTCAAGCAAAGCACTCTGGGCTTTTGGAGAGGCTCTGTTTATCTCATCTGCAAGTAAAATCTCAGTAAAAATCGGCCCTTTTTTAAAAACGAACTCTTTACTCTTTACATCAAAATAGTTAACCCCTATTATATCGCTTGGAAGCATATCGGCTGTAAATTGAATCCTTTTAAATTGAAGTCCTAAAACCTTGGCAATCGTTTTTGCAATGGTTGTCTTTCCAACTCCTGGGATATCTTCAATTAAGGTATGTCCGTTTGCAAAAAAAGTGGCAAGAATAATTTTTATCTTTTCTCTTTTTCCTTTTACAACTTTTTCAATTTCGTTAATTATCTCTTGAATAATTTTCAACTCCTTTATATAATTTTAAAAAAGGACTTAGCAATGTATGAAGAAATGGCTGAAATTTACAACGAAATCGTTGACATTGACCTCTCAGTTGATGCTTTGTTTTTTAAAACCTATCAAACCGGTAAAATCAACTCAATCGTTAAACTCAACAAAGTTGAGATTAAAGAGATAAAACTCAAAAAAAGCACAATTCTTTTTTACACACTAAACCCAGTAATAAGTAACAATCCTCTAAATCCAGAATGCATTTTTAATGTCTATTTACAAGGGAATTATAACATAGAACTTATCTATCAAAGCGAAGATAAAGAGGAGCTTATAAAATTTGAAGAGTATATCAAGTCAATTCTTATATAACTTGATACCTCCTAAGCTCCTCTTCGCTTATCCCTTCAATCAATCCAAGACTTTTTAATTTCTCAATCACTTCTTTTGTAGTATCAACATCAGGAGGCCACTCTCTATCAAAATCATCAATATTTTTATCTTTATTTGTCCCATCAATCCCAATAATCTCTTCAATCCAAACATCACGCAACGCATCAATATTATTTGTTACTCTCCAAATTAACATATAAGGGTTAAAAGTCTCAGGGGTATTGATAAATACTACAATTCTAAGATGTCTTTTTAGTGCTTTTAATTTATCAAAAATTTCGCGAGCTCTTTTTATTTTTTGGTATTTTATAACACAAATTGGATTTTTAGTATGAGTCATATACTGCTTCACTTCTTCCACACTCTCATCAAGCTCTTTAATTTTACCAAAAAGCTCTTTATCATCTAAAATCTCAATATCAATTTCTTTTGCCTCTTTTGTAGCATCAATTCCAAGTTTTCCACCTACAAGCTCTTTAATACTTGAATGGTCAAGTTCATCTACTATCCCTTTACTAATAAGGATATTTTCAGGGTCAAAATGGTTTAGGATATATTCTGTTATTTTTTCATAGTCTCTAAGAAAAGGCGCATTCTCATCTACAAAAACAGCGTGCTTTACAAAGCTCATCTGCCCAACTCCCCACAAACTATGCATAATTTGAAGGCTGTGTCCTGGGTATCTTGGAGCTATTTTACAAAGAATTAAATTATGAAAAACTCCATTCTCTGGCATTGCATAATCAATTAAATCTGGGGCTGTCGTTTTTAAAAGAGGCAAAAATATCCTCTCAGTTGCATACCCCATATATTTATCTTCCAGTGGAGGTTTTCCAACAACCGTTGCGTAATATACCGGGTCTTTTTTTGTAGTAATTGTCTCAACGTGCATAACAGGAAAAGGTTTTTTAAGAGTATAGTATCCAGTATGGTCCCCAAACATCCCTTCAATTTCCATCTCTTCTGGGTCACACCACCCTTCAATTACAATATCAGCATCTGCTGGGACTTCTAAGTCGTTGCTTACACACTTAACAAGGCGAGGATTTTTTCTTCTTATAAACCCATAAAGCATAACTTCAAAAATTCCGGGAGGCATAGGGGCTGTTGCACACCAAGTCCATAAAGGATCACCACCAATTGCAACTGCTACTGGCATCTTACGACCTGCTTTTTTATACTCCCAAAATAGATGTGCTGAGTCTTTGTGAATTTGCCAATGAAGTCCAAGGCGCTTATTATCATAAACTTGCAATCTATACATCCCAACATTTCTAATACTTCCATCAAGGCTTTTTGTATAAACTTGCCCCATTGTAATAAACTTACCGCCATCTTTCTCCCACGTTTTTAAAATCGGCAGCCTATCAAGAGTTGCCGCTTCACCTTCATAAACATGATACTGACACTCAGCATCTTTTACTCTTTTTGGAATAGTATTTTTAATAGCAAAAAGCTTACCAAACGCTTTTAGTTTCTCACTTAAAGTCTTTGGAGGTTTCATTTTTATTAAAGATCCAATCTCAGCGGCAATCTCTTCT
>JBDONU010000118.1:0-24659 GCA_039831175.1 Nautiliaceae bacterium | reverse complement strand
AATCTATTTAAACCTTTTCCTATGTACTTATCCACTTTTTCAAACAGCCTTTTTAAATCGTTTGAATCTCCGTTTTTATCTATTATTTTGTCTATCTTTTCTTGTAGTTTTTTTAAATCCTCTTTTACCCTTAAAACATCTAAATTAGTTAAATCATAGGTAACGCCCCCTGGAATCATATAAGAGTTGTGAGGAAACTGTCCGGCAATTACAGCAATAATCTTTGCAATAAAAGAAGTTATACTTAAAGCTTTTAATATTAAAGATTTATCTTGAATAAGAGTAGGATACAAGGTTATATAAAACCACTTAATATGATTTTGAATTATTTCAAGAGCTGTTGTAACTTCTCTTAGGATTTTAGCTTTTTTACTAACCTCAATTCCAAATGCATCCTCTATTGCCCTAGCAGTTGCAAGCAAATGAGAATGCCCGCAAATCCCACAAACCCTTGGATTAATAACCAAAGCATCCATAAAGTGTCTATTTTGTAAAATCTTTTCAATACTTCTATACTGCCAAAACTCAATCTCTACCCACTCAACAATCTCTTCTCCATAAATTTTTAATTTAGCTTCACCTTCTATTTTATTAATTATTTTCATTAATTATTTTCATTAATTATTTTCATTAATTATTTTCATTAATTATTTTCTTTGTTATCTTCATCTTTGCACTCTATCAGTTTTTTTGAGAGTCTTTCATTTTTCAAACTTTTAGCAACTCCTGCTAATGTAAGATATGCCCTTTTGTTAACCCCAAGAGGAATATTTGCTGGAATTCCCATAAAAGTTTCAGTTTTAAAGAGATTTTTTTTTTGGAAAAGTTGGCCCAGTACATCCAAAACAAGGAGTTCCTGCACGAGTTTTTGAATTTACCTCATTCCAAAGAATTTTATTGCAACTACTATGAATAAAAGGACCTTGACATCCAAAATCATAAAACAAACACCCCTCCACCCCTCCCTCTCCCCCAGCTCTCTTGCATCAATCTTCCACTCAAAATACTCATTCCTACTACATCCCATATGGGAAGTAAAGCTAAAAATCTCCCTTGGTCTATTAAACTCATCAAGTAATATCTCTTTATCCCACATCTTTAAAGCATACATAATCCAATCATAATGGGGCGGGCAACCTGGAATATTTATAACTTTATCTTTACATTTATAAAATCTACCTTTTGAAGTCTTATTAAACAAAATCCCCTCTCCAAAAACTCCACCCCAAACCGCACAATTTCCAACGGCAATAACTCTTTTTGAACTCCTTATAAGCTTAGAGATTAACTCCTTTAAATCATACCCAAGCCTTAAAAAATTACTCCTAATAGCCCCTTCAATAACTAAAACGTCACACTTTTGAATCCTAAATTCATCACTATCAAGCAATGGATGATACAAAAACTCAAACTCATCCAAAAAAGAGGCGTTAAAAAAAGAGTGACTACACCCATTACATCCAACTCCATCAATCCAAATAATCTTAGGCTTTGAGGGCATTATAAATATTCTCACTTACTGGAATAATATATTCATCAATCTCTTTTGGAAGTATCTTTTCTCTAAATAAAAAACCAATCCCTCCAATATACCACATAAAAAGCCCAAAGGCTGAAAAAAAATCCTGGTTTTTAAGCTCCTTTCTCCTCACTCCCTCTTCAAAAAATATCATAATCTCCGTTACAAAAGGGCTAACACAAAGCATTCCCTCACATCCATTTGAAAAAATCTCTTTGTTTGATAAATATACCCTCCCTCATAAAATAATCTACAAGCTCAGGCTCTTCTTTTGCTTTTTTAAAATAAAGCTCAACTATTTTTTTTATCTTCTCTTTTGTAGAAATATCCATTTCGTTAATTTTTCTAATCTCATCTCCAAAAATTCTCGCAGTATATAACAATAGCTCTTTTGCCAAAGACTCTTTACTTGGAAAGAAAAGAGTTATACATATTCCCAACACTCATCCCCATCTCTTTTGCAATATCAGCAATTGTTGTATTAAAAAATCCTTTTTTTGCAAAAAGTTTTAAGGCTGTATGCATAATTTCTAACTTTTTCTTCTCTCTCACCTCTTACCTCTTTTTTAGCCATTATTATAATATAATATAATTTCAAAAAAAGGTTATAAATGCACGAATATTCAATAGTTGATTCTTTATTAGAACTTGCAACTCGTCATGCAATTGAAAACAACGCAAAAAAAGTAACAAAAGTAGAAGTAAAAATTGGAGTTTTAAGCGGAGTGGAACCTGAACTTTTAAAGACTGCTTTTGAGACATTTAAAGAAGGTACAATTTGTGAAGATGCTAAGTTTATTATGCATATCCAGCCAGTTGTAATTGAGTGTAATAATTGCAAAACTAAAAGCACTTTAAATAAAAATGAATATCTTTGCCCTAAATGTAAAAGCGGAGATATAAAGATAATTGATGGAGAAGATATGTATCTTATGAGTTTAGAACTTGAAACTGATGAGGAGTAACCTCATCAGCATATTTTTGGAGCAATTTTAACCCTATATAAGTTTCTATTTATATACAAGTTTCCACTCTCTGGGTCAAACTCAACATCTTCTGGTAAAAAGCACGTTTTTAAATCCTCAAAGATCAAATCATCAAATCTTATTCTTTTATCAAAAAACTTCTCTACAATAACTTTTGTATTCACAACCCTTCTATCACTCCCAAGAGCATATTCAACAACTGCCTCAAACTCTTCAACCTCATCAAACTCTTTTATCTTAGAGTGCCAAACTTCTAAGAAATATTCAAGTGCCTCAACTCCTCTTCTCATAATCTCCTCCAAATTAGCAGTAATCCGCCAAAAGCCCTTCTTTTAGCTGTTTATAAGCTTCTTCCCCTGCAAATTTTCTTACAATTTCAAGCCCAAAACAAATTGCAGTTCCAGGACCTTTTGAAGTCAAAACATTCTTATCCTCTACAACCTTTGCATCAGCTACATATCCATCTTTTTTGATATTCTCTTCCCAACCAGGATAAGCTGTATATTTTTCTTTTAAAACTCCTGCCTCTTTTAGGGCGTAAGGAGCCGCACAAATTGCACCTACATATTTACCTTTTTTATCCATCTCTTGAAGAAGTCTTTTTACATTTTCATCTTTTGCCAAGTTAATTGCCCCAGGAAGCCCACCAGGAAGCACAACCAAATCAAGCTCATCAGCATTTACAAGCTCAATCTTAGTATCTGGAATTACTCTTATATTATGAGCTCCAAAAATTACATCTCCTCCAACACCAGCTACAACAACATCAAGCCCACCTCTTCTCATAACATCAATTAAGCTCATAGCTTCAATCTCTTCAAACCCGTTTGCAAGCGGAACACATACTCTTGCCATTTCGCCCTCCTTTTTTAGTCTATTATACTAAATTTTATTTATTTTTTCAACTTACATTTTCTATTTTTACCCTCAAAAACGAATACTCATCAGCTTTTTTTAAAATTACCCCAAAAGTTCCTTTAAGCAAAGGAAGCTTTTTAACTTCTTTAATTTCTCCATCAACTTTTACTTTTAGGGATTTTATTTTATTGGCTATTACAAATTGATGTGAGCACAAAAGCTCTTTGCTTTTTACAATATTTGGATCAACACACGCATAAACAACGCTTCCATCAAAACTATCAAGCTCATCAATCTCATCCAATTTAAACTCTCTCTCAACTTCTAAAATCTCTTCCAAAATCGGATCAGAAGGAGTAAAAAAATTGGGCAAATCTATTCCCTCAATCTCAAATCCTCCAAATTCTCTTAACAATACCAAAAACTTTTTGATATTCTCAACTTTTGGATGAAGTAAAACATCTCTTCCAATTAAAATTTTACCCTTATTAAGTTTTTCTAAATCAAACTCATCAAAATTACTCTCGCTAAACAAATACCCATCATCCATCTCATCAAAATATTCTTTTATAACTTCTGGAACTTTATCATAAGTAAAATGCTTTGCAATAAGCGCAATAACCGCTTCTTCTGCCATTGGCTCATAAGCAATACACTCTTTACCTTCAACTCTTATTGGATGCATAAAAATATCAGCCTTTATCTCTTTTAGAGGCAAATTTCCAATTGAAATTACCATTTCTACCCTTTATATACTTTTTGAGAAGACTTTTTGATTTGTCATTTTCTTAAAATACTCATCAAACGGCAAAACTATATTTCTTATCAAAAGAGAACCGGTTTTATTTATGAGTATTTTTTTTGGAGTAATTTCTAAAAGTCCCTCTTTTACAAACTCTTCAAGCTCTTTTAACTCTTTTTCAAACTTTTTCTTAAAATCAATCCCAAAAGTTTTTTCAAACCTCTCAATATCAAAACTAAAATTTGCCATCATCTCCATTATTACATACTTTCTAATTAAATCCTCATCACTCAACCTAACCCCTCTAAATACTGGAAGCCTCCCCTCATCAATGGCTCTTTCATAAGATTTTAAATCTTTATAGTTTTGAAAATAAGCACTTTTTGTCTCACTAATAGAAGTTAAACCAAACCCTATCAAATCAGCCCCGCCTTTTGTGGTATAGCCTTGGAAGTTTCTGTGAAGCTCCCCTTTTTCAATAGCTTTAAACAATTCATCATCTGGCTTTGCAAAATGGTCCATTCCAACCATTTTATATCCATTCTTCTCAAAGAAATCAATTACATATTTAAAGATTTTTAGCTTCTCCTCAGGTGTTGGCAAAGTGGTCTCATCAATTTTTCTCATCCCTTTTTTAAGCCAAGGCACATGAGCATAGTTAAATACCGCAAGTCTGTTTGGATCTAACTCTTTTACAAGATTTAAAGTATTTTTAAAAGTCTCTAAACTTTGATAAGGAAGTCCATAAATTAAATCAATGTTAATGCTCTCAATCCCTCCATTCCTTGCAATATCCACAGCTTTTTTCGTAATTTCAAAAGATTGAATTCTATTTACCGCTTTTTGAGTTGCCTCATTAAAATCTTGAACCCCAAAACTTACCCTATTTACTCTAAACTTTTTCAAAACATCCATATGCTCTTTACTAAAAAATCTTGGATCAATCTCAACACTTATTTCAGCATCACTCTCAAAATTATCAAAATGAGAATAGATTGCCTTATAAATCTCTTCAAGTTCATCTGGTGTAAAAAATGTAGGCGTCCCTCCTCCAAAATGGAGCTGTCTAACAAGTCTTTTTGTATCCAGATATTTTGCCCAAATATCAAGCTCTTTTTTTAAATAATCAATATATCTTCTTCTCTTATCGGCTTTGCTTGTATAAACAACATTACATCCACAAAAATAACACGCACTTTTGCAAAAAGGAAGATGAAAATAAAGGCTAAGAGGTCTAGTGGATTTTAACTCATCAATAATACTCTCTGGTGAGAGTTCTTTAAACTCAACAGCCGTTGGATAAGAGGTATACCTTGGAGCGTGGCGAGAGAAGCGAGATAACTTTTTAAAATCTATCATAGATATCCCTTAAATTCATCTGCAAACTCTCTTCCAATATATCTCCACTCATCAAATGGAACTAATAACTCTTTTTTAATCACTTTACCATCTTTTCCTTGAACTACCCCTTTTATTTTAATGCTATCATCTACCATTATTTTTGCATTAATTCCAACAGGAGCATGACATCCAAGATTTAATTCATCTACAAAATCCCTCTCCACACTAACCTCAACCTCTGTCCATAAATCATTAAGAGGTTTAACTGCTTTAATTACCTCCTCATCATTTATTGTCTCAATTCCAAGAGCTCCTTGCCCCATTGCAGGAATCATAATATCAGTATCAAGCACTTCAACATATTTTACTTCTTTAATAAGTCCAAGCCTTTTAATACCAGCATAAGCTAAAATAATAGCATCAAATTCACCCTTTTTTAGCTTATTAATTCTTGTATCCACATTACCTCTCAAATCTACAATTACAAAATCATCCCTAAACGCTTTTAGCTGCATAGCCCTTCTTATTGAGCTTGTCCCAATTACCGCATTGTGAGGAAGCTCAGCAAGTGTTTCAAATGTCTCACTCAAAAAGCAATCCTCAACCGCTTCTCTTTTTGGAATAGCTGCAAGGGTGAAGTGTCTTTTATCATATTGAGTTGGAAAATCTTTTAAAGAGTGAACAGCTATTTGAGCTTCTCCTCTTAAAAGTGCCTCTTCTACTTCTTTAATAAAAAGCCCTTTACCTCCAATATCCGCAAGTGGCTTATCTAAAATTTTATCCCCAGTTGTTATTACAATTTTTAGCTCAACTTCATGTCCTAATTTTTCAAGTCTTTTTTTAACCCACTCAGCTTGCCATAAAGCAAGTTTACTACCACGCGTTGCAATTTTTAGTTTCATTCAAACCCTTTTTTATATTAATTTTACCAAAATTATAAAAGTTTTGCAGCATCTTTACTATGATAACTAATAATCATATCAGCACCTGCTCTTTTAAAGCTAAGAAGTATCTCCATCATTAAACTCTCATAATTCATCCATCCATTCATACTTGCCGCTTTTACCATTGAATACTCCCCGCTTACATTATAAACACAAAGAGGTCTAAGGGTATTTTCTTTTATTGTTTTAATTATATCCATAAAGGCAAGAGCTGGTTTTACCATCAAAATATCAGCTCCCTCAGCCTCATCAATCAAACTCTCCAAAAGTGCTTCTCTTGCATTTGCCACATCCATTTGATATGTTTTTCTATCTTTTGGAAGATACTCACTCTCAACAGGTGCACTCTCAGCCGCATCTCTAAAAGGTCCATAAAAAGAGGAAGCAAACTTTGTAGAATAGCTCATAATAGGAACATAAGAAAATCCACTCTTATCAAGAGCTTCTCTTAAAGTCTTAACAATCCCATCCATCATTCCGCTTGGCGCAATAATATCAGCCCCGGCTTTTGCATGAATTATAGCTTGCTTTGCAGAGATTTTTAAAGTTGCTTCATTATCAACCGTTCTAAGCTTTGGATTGATTATCCCACAATGTCCGTGGTCTGTAAATTCACAAAAACACAAATCCGTAATTACGGCAATTTTGTCTCTAAAAACCTCTTTTATCTTTCTAACACTCCTTGCAATCAGCCCCTCTTCATCCAAAGCATCACTCCCGCAGCTATCTTTTAGCTTTGGAATGCCAAACAAAATAATCCCCTTTATCCCAAGCTCAATACACTCACTAACTTCATCCAAAAAACTATTCTCCCCAAACTGATAAATCCCAGGCATTGATGGTATCTCTTTTTTGCCACTAAGCCCTTCTTTTATAAAAATTGGCATAATAAGGTCGTTTTTTGTAAGGTAAGTCTCTCTTACCAAATCCCTTATATTCGGATTTATCCTAAGCCTTCTTAGATTCATTTTCTCTCCCTTAGCTTCTTAGAATACTCTTTTGCATAATCCACAAAAAATTTGGCATTCTCAACCGGTACATCCGGCAAAATCCCATGCCCAAGGTTAAAAATGTGCCTATGACCATTCATTATATTCGCAATTCTCTCAACCGCTTCTTTAATTGCACTTTTACTATAAAGCCTCGTTGGGTCCATATTTCCTTGAAGGGTATAATTATCTTCAAAAACTTCAAGTGCATACTCCATTGGAGTATTCCAATCAACTCCAATTACATCCATCTCTCCATCCATATCCCCCATATAAAGTCCAACTCCTTTGCTAAATGCAATTACCGGTATGTGAGGGTATTTTTCTTTTAATCTTCTTGCAATCTCTTTTATATAATTCCAAGAAAATTCAAAAAACTTCTCCCTCTCCAAAGCTCCCCCCCAACTATCAAACACCATAACAGCATCAGCCCCAGCTTCAATCTGTTTGCTTAAATATTCTATTGTCTCTTTTGTATTAAAACTTATTAATCTGTGAAGCATCATAGGATTTGTATAAACCATCCTTTTTATTTTTGCATACTGCTTTGAGCCTCTCCCCTCCACCATATAAGTGGCAATCGTCCAAGGACTTCCGGCAAATCCAATAAGAGCCTTATCTTCTGGGAGTTTCTCTTTTATCTTTTTAATCCCTTCATAAACATAGCTTATCTTCTCATCAGCTTTTGAATCTAACCTATCAATATCCTCCTCATTCTCAATAGTTTTATCAAAAATAGGACCAATCCCTTTTTCAAACCTCAAAGGAAGCCCCATTTCCATTGGAAGATTTAAAATATCGCTAAATAAAATAGCGGCATCAACATCCAAAATCTCAACCGGTTGGAGCGTAACCTCAGCAACTATATCAGGATTTTTTGTCATTGTAAGAAAATCACCAGCTCTTTTTCTAACCTCCATATATTCAGGTAGATACCTCCCAGCTTGTCTCATCATCCAAACAGGGGTATATGGAGTCTTTTTGCCAAAACACGCATCAATAAAAATTTTTCCCATCTTAAATCCTTTATTTAAAAATTCCTTTTTCCATATGATATTCGCACTTATTCATATCCATTTTTAAATCATTTTCCCCAAAAAGCCTTTTTATAACCGACACAAATAAATCAGCCTCTGCACTATCTGACATCTTTCTAAGAGTCATATTCGGGTGATGTAAAAAGCGTTTAAAAGAGTTATGCAAAACTTTTTCAACCTCATCTTCAAGCTCTTTTGGGATGTAGTGTTTTTTTACGGCATTTTTTAAAGCCCTTTTTGAGCACTCTTTTGCTTTATCTTGCAAAAACTTAATTACAGGCTCAATTGAAACTGATTGAAGATACTTTTTATACTCATCAACGCATCTTTTAATAAGCTTATTCGCACTTACAAGCTCTTTTTTTCTTTTTTCAATATTTCTTTGACTAATCTCTTTTAAATCATCAACTCTTATAATCTCAATATCTCCACACTCAATCTCTTCAATATCACTTGGAATAGCCAAATCAAACCAAACTCTTTTAAACTTAGTTGGCTTTATAAACTCTTTTTTAATAACAAAAGTAGGAGAAGAAGTAGCACAAAAGAGGAGTCTATAATTATTAACAAGCTTTGGCAAACTATCAAGAGAGTGCACATCAATATTAACTTCATCCCCAAGCTCTTCTTTTAGGGCAATTGCATTTTCAATAGTCCTATTAACTAAAATAATATTTACTCCCTCTTTAATCAAATTTTTACAAACAATCCTTGAAGTATCTCCAACTCCAACCACAATAGCACTATACCCACTCAAATCTCCAAGCCTCTCTTTTGCCTCTTTTACCGCAATACTCGCAACACTTACAGGCTCAGATGAAATTTGAGTTTGATTTCTTATCTTTTTAGCACATTTAAAGGCAAAGTGTATAAGACGTGTGAGATTTTTACCAATATACCCTCTCTCATAAGCTTCATAAAAAGCATCTTTTAACTGACCAGTAATTTGAGTCTCTCCAACTACCATTGAATCAAGACTTGAAGCTACTTTAAAAATATGCTCAATCGCCTCATCCCCTTCAAACTTCTCAGCCTTTACCATCTCCTCAGGAGAGATGAATTTGTAAAAAACTTTATCATAAAGCTCATTTAAATCTCTTTTTTTATCAAATACTACTTCAATTCTATTACAAGTAGACAAAACTAAAACTTCCTTAAACTCTTTAAAATCATCAAGTTTAAGCTGGGATAGCTTACTTCTTAAAACTACATCTGAATTCCTATAATTAAAACTAATTACATAATACATCTTAAACCTTTTTTACAAACTCCGTTTTGATATAAATATTTTTTGCCAAGATATGTCCTGGCGTATCTCCTAAACGGATATTTTTAAAAACACTCCCCCTTTTTATAACTCCTCCCCCTTTTACATTCAAATCTTTAATAATCATCACATTATCACCATCTCTTAGCCTATTTCCCACACTATCAAATTTTTCCTCTTCCTCTTTTTGTGCCAATGCAAGTTCTTCATCACTTAAATACATTATATCCAACAAATCTATCCTACCTAACTTTTTCAAAAGGCGATAAGTTAAAATCTTAACGCCCTTTTTATCACTCCACATACTCTCATTTAGACACTGAAAATGATTTTCATTTAATTCTCCACTTTCAATTTGACTTTTACACTCTTCACATAAATTTACAATCTCACCCTCAACCTCAAATCCAGTTACATTTTTCTCACTTCCACAAAGTTCACAAACCATTTACCTTCCTTTATACTCTGGATGATAATCGTGAGTTTCTCTCTCTTTTTTAATTATCTCCATACTTTTTTTTCTTCTTTGAATAATTCCACCTATAAGCGTTACTAAAACAACCAAAATCCAAGCACCCATTCCAGCAAAAATAATATTTATCCACCAATATCCATCCGCTACCCCTTGACCATAACTATGAAGCCCTTGGGCGATATAGAAGTTTACTCCAAAATATGTCATTAAAATAAAGAAAAACGATAAGAAACTAAGAAGCGAAAAGATAAATTCTCCTTTCATCTCTGGAATCATTTTAGTATGAATAACCAATGCATAAACAATCATCGCTATAAGACTCCAAGTCTCTTTTGGGTCCCAAGACCAATACCTTCCCCAACTCTCATTTGCCCAAACTCCACCAAGAAATGTTCCAATGCTAAGCAATGCAAGTCCAATATATAAAGATATATAGATAATATTATTTAACTGCTTAATTTGGGCTTTTAAATCATACTTCTTACTCATTGCAAACAAAATCAAATTCAAAAGTCCAAGCATACTACCAACACCCAAAAATCCATAACTTGATGTAATAACCGCAACATGAATTAAAAGCCAATAACTTTTTAATACCGGTACCATATTAGTAATTTGAGGATTAATATTATTCAAGTGAGCTACCATCATAAACATACCAGCTACAAACAACCCAGCCCCAAGTGCAAGCATTGACTTTCTAAAAAAGATTAACGATGCAAAAGCACTACCCCAAGCAATAAATACAATTGACTCATAAGCATCAGACCAAGGAGCGTGTCCTGCAATATACCACCTTAAAATCATATTTGCAGTATGTAAAATAAGTCCCACATATCCTAAAACAACCAAAGCAAGTTCTACTTTTTTGTATCTTTTTCTTTTGATTATTTCAATAAATCCAAGAAGCATTGCAAGAAGTCCAAGAGTTGTATAAACTCCAATAAGTTTTGGGAAAATTGCCATTCTATTATATTTTATCTCCCACTCAATTTTAGAAGGAGATGGTAAAATCTCTCCACTATAATCTTTTTGAAGTTGATAAATTTTCTCTCTTGTGGTTTTTTCAAGCTCTACATTATAAGTTTGAATCCCTTTTGCTAACTCGCTAAAAAGATTAAAATAAAACTGGGCATCCATTGGGTTCATAAGCCCCATCTTAATTGCTTGCTTAATATCATCAATACTAAACCAACGATAATTCATACTTTTTGAATTTGGAGTTGGAAAGATTTTAAAAATTTTTGCAGTATAAACTTCAAATGCAACATAAACCCTCTCATTAATTTTTAGCCACTCTCTATCTAAAACATTTCTGTCTTTATCAGGAGTTTTAAAGGCTTTGTCTATCTCTTTTGTAAACTTAAACTCTCCATTTTTATCAAAAAAGTCATTATAACTTGCATATTTTCCTTTAATTCCAAGAAGTTTCCTAATTTTTGGATGCCCAACATAAATTAAAGGAAGTTTCTCAAAAACATCCGGAAAAGCAACCATCCCGGCTACTATTTGGTTATAATCCATTCCCAATAGATGAGATTTTAATGTAAGTTTATGGACAATATCCAAATCCAAAGTATCCATTGGCTCAATTCTACCTCTTTGCTGCACTAAAACTTTGCTCCACTCATCACTTACCGCTTTTGATTTTTGAGCATACTCTTTTAAGTCAAAAGCATAAGAATGAGAACTAAACCCAACCATCAAAAGTAACAATAACCCAAAAAGCCCGCTTTGTTTAAGTTTTTTGACTGTAAGCATAAATCTACTCTTTCTATAAAACATACTCCAAAAAAATCCTATCGCCATTAAAATATACCCAAAATAAGTAACCCACATTCCAGGGTCGTGATTTACCGATAAAATACTTCCCCTCTCATCCATATCATAGCTTGCTTGATAAAATCTATACCCTTTATAAACCAAAATATGGTTCATATAAATGTGATATTTAAAAAGCTTATTGCCATTTGTATCATAGAGAGTAACATAACTATCATAACTACTTGGCTGCATACTTCCTGGATACTTTCTCATAACAAACTTATCAAGCTTAACGCAAAATCCAAGCTCTTTTGGATACATATCAGAAGGTCTTGCTTTGCTTTTTTCTACCATAATCTCGCATTTCATTTGAGAATTTCTAAGATGTAAAGTCCCCTCATACCCAAAATACCTTGTAATAGCCGCACCAAGCAAAATTACAATAATTGATAAATGAAGAACAAAAATTGGAGGTTTTTTGTAAGTTTTATATCTAAACATAACTCCAATTAAATTAATTCCAATAAGCCACATCAACGCCTCAAACCACTTAGTCTCATAAACAACTCCCCAAGCTTCTTGCATATTTGGAAGCAAAGTAGCATAAGCTTGCGCTATTAAGAAGACAATTGATAAAATTACCGCCATTTCAAGTGAGAAAAATATACTTCCAACTCTTTTTAAAATATTCATTTTTAGCCTTGGTATCTATTATTTACATCTTTTAAAATTTGCAAAAATGTCTTTGGAGGTCTTGCACCAATAAAACGATAAAACAATTCTCCATTTGGCTTAATAAACATAATAATAGGAGTTGAACCTGTAAAGTAAGTTTGAACATCTACTGGTAAATTATCCTTATCAGCTAAATAAAAAACTGGCACAAAATGCTTATTAATGTAATTTGCAACTTCATCGTTTGTATAAACTTTTGTAGCAAGATATTTACACGGAGGACAATGAGATAATGCAACATCTACCATAATAAGTTTATGCTCTTTTTTAGCAAGCTGCTTTGCCAAATCATAGCTCATAGCCCAATTAATTTTACCACTCCAATCCATCGCAAATAGAAAAACCCCTAAAATCAATAATATGAGCTTTTTCATAATACTCCTTTTTTAGGAGTATTGTAACAAAAATATAAGAAATTAAGAAAGAAAAAAACAAAGAAAGATTATTTTTCGTCCTTATCTAAAATATTAAGAAGATTAGGATGAGCAAAATTTGACATTGTATAGTCATTATGACATTTCACACAACTAACATCTTCTCCATTTCTTTTTGCTTCCCAATAATACTTTTCATGAATTTTCTTAACTTCTTCACTAAGTCCAATAGCTTTTGTAGGTTCTTTAATTCCTTCGTGACATTTTAAACACGCACTATCATAAACATAATGCTTCATCTCCCAAAAATTCTCTTTAAAATCAACCATTTTAATAATTCCAAATTGAGCAAGCGCATCTCTTGTTCCACTAATCCCTTTTGCTACTAAATAACCAATCAAAGAGTTATGAGGTAAGTGACAATCTGTACAATGATGAGCTGCAAATCCTTGTGGATTGTTTCCACCATGCACACTAAAATGAAAAGTCTCAACCATAGGTTTCATTGTATGACAACTTTGACAAAAGCTTGGCTGACCTGTTTTATCCACCAAAACAGCCGCAATATAAGAAATTCCAAGCCCAATAACAGCACCTGCTATTAAAGCTCCAAGTGTAGATTTTTTCATACTAAACCTTTTTTATACCTTTTTGTTAGTTAATGATTGGAGAATTATAAATAAATAAAGTGCCCCAAAAGTGCCCTTTAACATTAATTTCACAATTCTATTACAAAAACCGCCCCTCTTTTGGAATTATATACATATAATTTACCGTTAAAATGCTTAGTAATTATAACTTTACTCATATAAAGCCCTATACCAGTCCCCTGGGATTGAAATTTAGTAGTAAAATAAGGCTCAAAAATTTTATCTATTATCTTTTCATCAACACCCCCTCCACTATCTTCAATCTCAATTCTTTTCCCATCAACTCTTATCCAAATTTTTCTCTCCTCTTTATCCTTTAATACATCAATTGCATTATTTAAAATATTTAAAATTACTTGCGAAAATTCAGTTTTATACCCATTTATCGCCTCTTTATTTTTAACCTCTAAATAAACTTTAACTCTATTTTGTTTTAATCTACCTTCAATTAATCTTAATGCATCATTTATAATCTCATCTGGATAAAACTTTACCTTTTTTGCATCCCTTTTAAAAAAATTTATAAAATCATCAATCGTATCACTCATATAATTAATTTGCATAAGTGCATTTTCTTTAAATCTCTCAAACCTCTCTTTATCAAGTTTACCCATTTTAAATGCCATATCAAGATTTTGAATAAGCAAAGAAAGACGAGTTAGAGGGTGTCTCCACTGATGAGCAATATTTCCAAGCATCTCTCCAAGGGCTGCAAGTTTACTTTGGTGCATAAGAAGCTGCTCTTTTTGACGCCTTTTTTCAATCTCTTCTTTTACCCTCTTATCAAGCTCCTCATAAAAATGATAAAGAGGTTTTGAGAAAAACATTCCAAGAGGAATAGCAACAACAAAAGAGACAATCAACATAATTAAAACAAGTCTTTGAGAGAGGGTATTTGTTTTTTCTAAAATTTGTCTATTTTGAATAAAAACAAGCTTTAAATCTTTTGACAATTTTTTAATATAAATATCATCGCTTATAAATACGTTCTCTTTTTTTAAAATTTTTTTTGCCAGAATATAAGGAAAAATATCATAAATACTCTTAGCCTCTTTAACTCTATCAAAGAAAATCTCCCCGTCTTTTCCCAAAAACATCACATCATACAAATCTCCAAGAGGAAATTCTTTTATAAACCCTCCAACCTCAACAAAACCTCTATTCTCAATAGGAGCAACAGATAAAATCTCTATCCCTCCATTACTAACCTTTTCTTTAAATCCTTCTTTAAATGGTAGTTTTTCATACAACGAATTACAAACTACATCATCCTCTTTTTTAAAACACCCAAGCACTACTCTTTTATCTTTATTAAAGTAAACAATTTTTGTCAAATCACTATTTGATAAAAGAAGGCTTTTAAACACCGATTTTATAACAATTGGATTAACATTAAATTTAGAATCAAAAATATCATTTTTTGCAAGAGCTAAGGTGCTTTTTTTTATACTAAGGGCTCTTTCTTTATATATGTAAGAGATATTATTTGCAGATAGCTTAACTTTATCTTTAAACTCCATACTAACTGCTTTATTAAAAATATAAACCGCACTATAAGTTACAACCACTACAATTAAAAAACCAAACAAAAAAAAAGCCGTAATAATATCAAATTTAAAATCACTCTTTTTCAATCTTATATCCACTTCCTCTTACATTCTTAATAAAATTCTCTTTTAACTTCGCTCTTAACTTTTTAACGCGAGTTCTTATTGTATTATCGCAAATATTTTTACCATCCCACACATAATCTTTCAAGGTATTTAAATCTACTACTTGACCTCTATTTTTTACTAAAAGTTCTAAAAAATATTTCTCATTTTGAGAGAGTTCTACCTCTTTATCTTTGTAAAAAAGTTTTAATTTATTTAAATCAAAATAGTAATTATCCGTAATTTTGACTATATTAGTATTTTTAAAAACAAGCCTCTTTATCCTCAGTTCAAGCTCTTTTAAATCAAAAGGCTTTTTAATATAATCCGCCGCTCCTAAATTAAAAGCCTTTTCCATATGATTAATATCCGAATAAGCAGTTATAAAAATTACTGGAATATCTCTTGCGTAATTTTTAAGCTCTTCATAAAATTCATATCCATTCATTTTAGGCATATTAATATCAATCAAAAAAATATCATATTTATTAGGATAAATAACTTCCAAAGCTTTTGTAGGAGAGTTAAAATAATCAACTTTATTCCCTTGAAGTTCAAAATACTCTTTTATACTCTCCCCTATAAACTCATCATCTTCAACAAGCAAAATTTTCATAAATTCTCCTTAAAAGTGCCAAAAAAGTGCTTTTTCATAATTTTATTACATAAATTTTACCACAATTTAGTCAAAAAGTAGTATCATTATAAACGAAACTTCTTGAAAAGGAGAATATATGTCAATGAATAGAAGAGACTTCCTAAAAACCGCAGCAGCAGTAGCAGCAGCAAGCGCAGCTGGAATTTCTATCCCAGAAACCGCAAAAGCTGAGGCTAACAAAGCTGAGGAAGGATGGCAATGGGATAAAGCAGTTTGCCGCTTCTGTGGTACTGGTTGTGGGATTATGGTAGCAGTAAAAGATGATAAAGTTGTAGCAGTAAAAGGTGACCCACTAAACCCAGTAAATAGAGGTATTAACTGTATTAAAGGTTATTTTAACGCAAAAATTATGTATGGAGCTGATAGATTAACTCAACCTCTACTTAGAATGAACGATAAAGGTGAGTTTGATAAAAACGGAAAATTTAGACCAGTTTCTTGGAAAAGAGCATTTGATGAAATGGAAAAACAATTTAAAAAATACTACAATGAACTTGGTCCAACCGGAGTTGCAATCTTTGGTAGTGGACAATATACAATTCAAGAAGGATATACAGCAGTAAAACTTGTAAAAGGTGGATGGAGAAGCAACAACATCGACCCAAATGCAAGACACTGCATGGCAAGTGCGGTTGTTGGATTTTATCAAACATTTGGTATTGATGAACCAGCTGGATGTTATGATGATATTGAAATCACTGATACTGTCATTACTTGGGGTGCAAATATGGCTGAGATGCATCCAATTCTTTGGTCAAGAGTATCTGATGCAAAACTAAACAATCCAGATAAATACTTTGTAGTAAACTTATCTACTTATAGAAACAGATGTTCTAACCTTGCTGATATGGAAATAATTTTTAGACCAAACACAGACCTAGCAATTATGAACTACATCGCAAGAGAAATTATTCATAGAAACGCAGTAAATTGGGATTTTGTTAAAAAACATACAATCTTTGCAACAGGATACGCTGATATTGGATATGGATTAAGAGATCCTAAAAAAGCAAAAGCTCTTGGATATTCAGATAAAGAACTTCAAACAATCAAAAAACAAGCAGCAAAAGTTGTAACAGAAGAAGAAGCTATCGCACTCTCCCCTATTGGTAAATGGAAAGCTGGTGATGAGATGGAAATGAAACACGCAAAAGGTAAAGCTCCATTTAAACATTGGGCAATTACTTTTGATGAATTCAAAAAAGCAGTTGAACCTTATACTCTTGATTATGTAGCAAAAGTAGCAAAAGGTAATAAAGAAGAAAATCTTGAAGAGTTTAAGAAAAAACTTGTAAAACTTGCTGATTTATATTGTGATCCAAATAGAAAAGTTGTAAGTTTCTGGACAATGGGCTTTAACCAACACGTAAGAGGAAGCTGGGTTAACGAACAAATTTATATGATTCATTTGCTACTTGGAAAACAATCACAACCTGGAAATGGAGCATTTTCTCTAACAGGACAGCCTAGTGCTTGTGGTACTGCAAGAGAAGTTGGAACATTTGCTCATAGGCTCCCAGCAGATTTACTTGTTGCTAATCCAAAACACAGAAAAATTACTGAAAAACTTTGGAAACTTCCAGAAGGTACTCTAAATCCAAAAGTTGGTAGCCACTTCCTAAAAATTATGAGAGATATGGAAGAAGGTAAAATTAAATGGGTTTGGGTACACGTAAATAACCCTTGGCAAAATACAGCAAATGCAAACCATTGGCTAAAAACCGCAAGAACAAAAGATAACTTTATTGTTGTAAATGAGTGTTATCCAGGAGTTTCTGCAAGAGTAGCAGACCTTATCTTACCAGTTGCTATGATTTATGAAAAATGGGGAGCTTATGGAAATGCTGAGAGAAGAACTCAACATTGGAGACAACAAGTAACGCCTCCTGGTGAAGCAATGCCAGATCTTTGGACAATGGTAGAATTTTCAAAAAGATTTAAACTAAAAGAAGTATGGAAAGAACATAAACTTCCAGATGGAACAATCCTACCAAACGTTCTTGATAAAGCAAAAGAGATGGGATATGACCCTGAGATGACTCTATTTGATGTGCTTTATAACAGAGAAGAGTATCGCAAAAACTTCCCATGGCCAGATCCAATTGCAAAAAATCCACAAACTGGTAAACTTCATCCAAACACTGAAGCTGCCGGTGATGGAAGAGATATTATGGGTGAAGATGGTAAACCATTCAAAGGATATGGATTCTTTATCCAAAAAGCTCTTTGGGAAGAGTATAGAAAATTTGGGCTTGGACACGGACATGACTTAGCAGACTTTGATACATACCATAAAGTTAGAGGTCTAAGATGGCCGGTAGTTAATGGAAAAGAGACTAAATGGAGATTCAATGTTGAGTATGACCCATATGCAAGAAAATACGCAAAACCTGGTGAAAAATTTGCATTTTATGGACCACTTTTAAAAACTATCCCACAAGGAAACTTGCAAGGTCCAGATACAACAAAACCAAAAGTACATTTACCAAACAAAGCAAAAATCTTTTTCAGACCATTTATGGTGCATCCAGAAGACCCTAAATATGATAAAGATGGATACAATTTCTGGCTATGTACTGGAAGGGTACTTGAACATTGGCACAGCGGTACTATGACTATGAGAGTACCAGAGCTATATAGAGCAATGCCAGAAGCGCTTTGTTATATGAACCCAGAAGACGCAAAAGAACTTGGAGTCCAAAGATTTGACTTAGTTGTAATTGAAAGTAGAAGAGGGAAAGTTAAAGCAAGAGTTGAGACAAGAGGTAGAAACAAACCTCCAAGAGGACTTGTATTCATTCCATGGTTTGATGAAAAAGTATTAGTAAACAAAGTTTGTCTTGACGCAACTTGTCCACTAAGTAAAGAGACTGATTATAAAAAAGCAGCTGTTAAAATTTACAAAGCATAAGGAATTTAATGGATAATAAAAGGCGTTCTTTCCTAACTTCAATAATTCAAGCCTCCGCGGCAGCGGTTGCTGCTGGAAGTGTTGTTGCTGGATTTGTAGAAGAAAACAAAGATAAACCTCTAACTCTTCGCCCCCCTGGGGCATTAAAAGAAGAAGAGTTTTTAAAAACTTGTATTAGATGCGGACTTTGTGTGGAAGCTTGCAAAAACAGAGAAAATAAAGTAATTATTGATGGAAAAGAGATTGAAACATTAAAACTTGCCGCACCAGGAGATAAAGCACCAATAGGAACGCCTTATTTTATTCCAAGAACCGGACCTTGTTTTATGTGTGATACTATTCCTTGTATGTATGCATGTCCAACCGGAGCTCTAACCCCTGATATGTGTAAAAATGAAAAAGGCGAAGTTTCAATAGACTATGCAAAAATGGGAGTTGCAGTAATTGACCCAAGCAGTTGTATTGCCTTTTGGGGCCTTCAATGTACTGCTTGTTATAGAGCATGTCCAGAGATGGATAAAGCAATTACAATTGAGTGGAGAAAAAACGAAAGAACTGGAAAACATGCTTATAGAATTCCAGTAGTGCACGAAGAAGCTTGCACTGGATGTGGAATGTGTGAGATGGCTTGTGTAACTGAAAAACCAGCAATTAAAGTATTCCCAAGAGAAGTATTTTTAGGAAAAGCCGGAGATAGGTATGTTAAAGGATGGGATAAAAAAGATCAAGAAAGAGTTAAAAACGCTTCAATAAATACCACAACTCAAACTGGTAGAAGCAAAAAAAGTGCAATTGAAAATCTAAATGAAGGTATACAATGGGACGAATAATTAAAAATAAATACCTCATCCTAAGACGCCTATCTCAAATTCTGATTTTATTTTTATACTTTGGAGCAAACTATTTTGGATGGAAAATTTTAGTAGGAAATTTAAGTTTTTCTAAATTTTTAAATACTATTCCTCTCACAGATCCATATGCATTTTTGCAAATGGTATTTGCCGGAGCTGTTATTAGTGCCGATTTAATCATTGGAGTTTTAATAATTTTAATCATCTATGGCCTTATTGGAGGAAGAGCGTTTTGTAGTTGGGTATGCCCTGTAAATATGATTACTGATTTAGCAGCTTGGGTTAGAAGAAAAACTAACCATGAAAAAGATAATTTAATCTCTACTCAAAAAATTAAAAAATTTAGATACTTTTTTGCCACTATTTTACTTTTAGTCTCAACAGCAGTTGGGGCAGCGGCATTTGAATTTATAAGTCCTATTGGCATGTTTACAAGAGGCGTTGCTTTTGGAATTGGATTTGGATGGATTTGGCTTTTTGTAATATTTTTATTTGATGCATTTGTACTTAAAAATGGATGGTGCGGACATATTTGTCCACTTGGTGCAACTTATAGCGTAATTGGCGCAAAAAGTTTAATTAGAGTCTATCATACAAAAGAAAATTGCACAAATTGTGGAAATTGTCTTGCGATTTGTCCAGAAAATCAAGTTTTAAGTCCTGTAATTAATAAAAAATCCGACTTTATAAATGGAATTGAATGCACAAATTGCGGAAGATGTATTGAAGTTTGTGATGACAATGCACTTAAATTTAGCATAAGATACTTAATAAAACAAAAAGGAGCAGAAAATGAAAAAAATCCTACTAAGTAGCGCGGTTATTGGACTATTAGTCCTTACTGGTTGTAATCAAACAACTACAACTACTTCCAAAAATGTAACTGCTACTCCAAAAAAAGTAGCAAAACCAGTAGAAGTAACTGGTATTAGAAAAAGCGATTTAAATAATGGAAGTGCAAATCTTCCAGTTGTAAAATATCACGAAGCAGCACCAATTCCAGGTCAAGTAAAACCATTTAAAAAATCTTATGTAACAGCACCTCCTATGATTCCTCATAGCATCAAAGGAATGGTTCCAATTACTGCAAAACAAAATATGTGTCTAAATTGTCACTTACCTCAAAATGCAAAACAACTTGGAATTACACCTATGCCAGAAGATCACTTTATTGACAATTTTGAAGGCGGAAAAAAAGTTAAAAGAGTTGCAGGTAGTAGATGGTTTTGTACAACTTGTCACGCCCCACAAGCAAACATTCCACTTGCAGTGGAAAATAAATTTGAAAGCTTAAAAGGTAAAGCAGGGCTAAAATGATAGACAAATCAAAAAGAAACTTTTTTAGGAGAGTCTCCTCTCCTTTGAAATCTTACATCTTTCCTCCATATTATGAAAAAAAAGAAGATTTTTTAAAATGCATAGAGTGTGAAGATAAAGATTGTTTGAATGCGTGCAATGAAAAAATTATCTCAATCGAAAACGAAATGCCTATTATAAAATTTGATAAAAATGGATGCACATATTGCAATGAATGTGCAAAAGCATGTAAAATAGGCGTATTATCAATAGAGAAAAAAAGAAAAATTGAAGCTGAAATAATAATAAACCCTAAAAAATGTATTGCATGGAATCAAACAATCTGCTTTTCTTGCCAAGATATTTGTCAAGATAATGCAATTCAATACAAAGGAATGTTTTTCCCAATAATTGATGAAGATAAATGTACAAGTTGTGGATTTTGTATTAGCGTATGTCCAACTAACGCAATTGAAATAAAAACTTTATAGGAGAGAAAATGAGATTTTTAGTAATATTTTTAGCAATATACGCATTTGCCATTAACCCTTTTAAAAAAATAACTTATAATTACTACATCTCAAAAATAGCTTTTAATAAAAAGCTTTTAATAGCTGGGCTTGAAAACGGAGAAATTGTTTTTAAAGATTTTAACACTCTAAAAACTCTTTATAAATTCTCCTTACCAAAAATCCATGACTTTATGGGAGATTTGGTAGCTATGCCAATTTATTCTCTTGATATATCCCCAAACAAAAAAAACCTTTTAATATTGGCAGAAGGAGAAGAAGCATCAAGAATTCTTTTTTTAATGGATTTAGACACCAAAAAATTAAATAAAATTTTTACTACAAAAGACACTCTAATGAAAGCAAGGTTTATTGATAATAGTCATATTTTATTTGGGCTTTTAAGTGATGAATTAATTTTATACGACTTAAAAAACAAAAAACAAATTTACAGAAAACAAGTTGGAAATTATAGCTTCTCAACTTTTGCACTTAATAATACAAAAACAAAAGTTGCCATTGGAGATGAGAGTGGAGCTATAAAAGTAGTAGATGTAAAAAGTGGAAAAGTTCTAAATAAAATCGTAGCTTACAATAAAGATAAAACTCTAAGTCTTGACTATCAAAAAAATTTAATCATTAACGGAAGTTCAGATGAGAGAATTGGAATTTATACTGAAAATGGAAACGAAAAAGTTACAATGAAAGCTGAATTTTTGCCTTATGCTACCGCTCTTTCTCCAAAACTGGATACTTTTGCGATTCAATATGATGAACAAAACAACATAAAAGTATTTTCTATCTATAAAAAGCCTCTATATATTTTAAAAGGACACACAATGGCACTAAACGGAATGAAATATCTAGATAAAAATCAGATAATTAGCTTCTCACCAGCAGAAATTATAATTTGGAAAATAAAGGAGTAAAATGAACATTTCAAGCATTATTGTAAAAACATTACCAAAAAATTATGATGCTGTTTGGCTAAACTTACAAGAGAGTGATTTATGTGAAGTCCATTTTGGAGATAAAGAAAAAGGAATAATAATAATTACAATTGAAGGAGAATGCGTAGAAGAAGAGATTGATAAATTAAGACAAATTGAAGAAATGCCATTTGTAATTAGTGCTGAGATGCATATGAGTTATTGCGAAGAAGAACTTGATAAAATGAAAGAAGATATAGATTTTGATAAAACCCTAAAAGAGTTAAATATAGAAAAAAAAGCCGAAGAAATTCAATATTTTGGCTCACTCAAAGGAAAATATTAAAATTTTTAATTTATTGCTTATTTTGGCACTTTTTAGACACTTTTTTTTTATAAAATATAAATGAGAATTCCAAAAAGGAGTAAAAATGAAAAAAGTAGTAACTGCTGGACTCGGAATTGCAGCTATTAGCTCACTTGCATTTGCAGCAAATAGCTTAGATTCTAACCCAAACTATACAAAACTTAAAAGTTTCCACCCAAAAGGGGTAAATAACGATCAATGTATTATGTGTCACAAAACTATGGACCCTGGAATTGTTGCTGATTGGCAACACTCTAAACATGCAAAAATGGGAGTTGGATGTGTTGAATGTCACGTAGTTCCAAAAGATTATCCAACTGCATTCAAAGCTCACCCAGTACAAGGGCAAAACTGGACTGTGCAAATTGCAGTATCATCTGTAACTTGTGCAAAATGTCACGCAAAAGAAGTTGAAGAGTATCTAAATTCAGGACACGCAAGAGGTGCTGCTCAATGGCTTGCAACTCCTCAAAACAAACATGGTTATTTAATGACAAAATTAAGCTATCACTATGAGAGCTTAAAAGGTAAAAACCCATCTTATGGTGTTAGCGGTGAAAAAATGGCAAAAGGCATCAGAAGAGATGGGGAAGTATTCTATGCGAACGAAAAAAATCCAAGAATCGCTGATTTAAATGTAGCAAATATCTGTATCCAATGTCACGGAACTGTTATTAAACTTGACAAAAATGGTGTACCTGATGCAACAACTTGGCCAAATGACGGTATTGCATCACTTTATCCAGATGGAGGAGTTGGAAACTGTCTAAGCTGTCATAGTAGACACAAATTCTCAGCAGCAGAAGCTAGACATCCAATGAGTTGTAGTAACTGTCACCTTGGGCCTGACCATCCAATGAAAGAAGTATTTGAATCAAGCGTTCACGGACATATTTTTGAAACAAACGAAGAAGATTACAACTTTGAAACTGGTGAACAAATCCCAGGAAAAACTCTAAGAGCTGGAACATGTTTTACATGTCATATGAGCGGAATTAACGGACTTAAAGCAACTCACAACGTATCACTTAGACTTAAATGGAACCTTTGGGCACCAGATAGCTTCCTAAGAACTGGTGGACATGAAACTGCTAGTTGGGCATTCTGGAAAGGTGGTGGAAAAGTTGAATGGGGTAAAACTGTAATTAGAGGTAACGCAAAAGCTGGTAATCCAGGTGGTCCAGAAGCAGCAAGAGCTGAAATGAAAAAAGTTTGTATGACTTGTCACCAAGCAACATTTACAAACAACTATTTCCAAAGAATAGATGCAGCAGTAAAAGTTTACAATCAATACAAATCATTTGCTAACAAAATGATGGCTGATTTAAAATCAAAAGGATTAATTAAATCTGATGTATGGAGTGACCCATTCTTCAAACTATACTATTACCTATGGCATCATGAAGGTAGAAGATTTAGGCATGGTGCAGCAATGGGAAGCCCAGACTATGCACACTGGCATGGAGTATTTCAAGTAATGCAAGATATTAGAGAAATGAAAGATATTTATGATTACAGATTAAAAATGCTTAAAAAATACAAAGACCCTAAAAAAGTTCTTGAAAACGAACCACCAATGCCAGTTGTTACTCACGAATAATTCTTTGCCCTTTTTGGGCTTTTTTTTATTTTATTTACAAACAGGGTCAAAGATCAAAGCAGACAATCAAAGCAGACAATCAAAGCAGACAATCAAAGCAGACAATCAAAGCAGACAATCAAAGCAGACAATCAAAGCAGACAATCAAAGCAGACAATCAAAGCAGACAATCAAAGCAGACAATCAAAGCAGACAATCAAAGCAG
>JBDONU010000039.1:0-7214 GCA_039831175.1 Nautiliaceae bacterium | reverse complement strand
CAACTAAAATTACCTTAGAAAATCTCTTTACTCTTTTAATCTTCTCAACCAAAGCAATAAACTTTACAAAATCCAAAAACTCTTTTTTTCTAAATTTCCCATTAACTAAAACCTTATACTCTAACCCTTTTTTTAAATAAGAGTAAGTAACATTTTCAAATTTACTTGTACCTTTTACGACTTTTTCTAAAATATCAAAAAATTTGCTATCATCAATATAAAAAAGACTCTCTTGCAAATAAGGCTTTAAAAATTTAAGCTCCTCTTTTAAAGAATCTATCTCTTTTTTAAGAGTATTGATTTTTAAATCTAAATCTTTAATCTCCTTTTTTAAAATCTCTTCTTTTTGTCTTACCATTTCAATCTTTTTATCAATCTTTGCTACTCTTTTTTTAGCTTCAATAAGCAATCCATTAAAAAAATTATCAATAAAAAAGATTACTCCAATCACTAAAATTAAACTAATTAAACGAAACATCAGCATACACTTTTTCCTCTTTTTTTATAAAAGAAAACTTAACATCCCTAAATCCACTCTTTAAAAGTGCCCTTAAAAAATTTGTAACATCAACAGGAGATTTGGATACTATTTTCAATTCATATCTTCTCTTATCTTTTCTAAACTCTTTAACCTTTAAATGATACTTTCCCAAAAGCTCATCAATAATAGCAAGCCGATTATAAAAAAGAGGCTCTTTATAAATCTTTATAAGAGATAAAACTCTACTCTCAATTTCATTATACTCTTTTTGCAATATTTCCTTTTGATAAGTTAATAATTTTAGTTTTTTCTCTTTTAGCTTTAATTTCTTTTTTAAATTATTTAACTTCGCTAACTCTTTTTTTAAAATAAGTTCTTTTTTATCATACTCTTTATTAATTGCTTCTAACTTCTCAAAAGCTCTCCACCAATCCCAAATCAAAACCAAGATAATAACCACTCCAACTACAAAAACTCTAAACCAACTCTTTTTATAAAAAGGAATAGGAGAGTGAAAAATAGAAACATCAAAATCCCTAAAATAGTAATTATGAATAGCTCTTAGTTCATCCAAACTCTCTTTAATTTTTATACTCCCCTCTTTTTCACCAAACACTAAAACCCTATCTACTTCAAATCCAAGCTCTCTTAAATACTCAAAATCAACTCCCTCTCTAACAAGCACAAATTTTCCATCCTTATACAAACAAGAAAATCTATCCACTACAAACAAATCAACCCCTTTTGCTGGATAGAGTCTATAATAAGCTCTAAAAATAAGAGGTTCTAAGGAGATGTAATCAATATACTTATAAACATCAACTATCTCTTTAAATCTTTTATTCAAGTCATCCTTTTTTACAATAAAAGAGGTAATTAAAAATTTATCATTTAAAGGGTAAGAAACAAAATAAAAAATAGTATCCTCATCAATTAAAGATTGGCACTTTAAATATTCATAAACTCTCTTCTCTTCATTACTATCAAGGAAAAAATCATAAGAGAGGACATGCTCAAACTCCAAAACAGAAGTAACAAGTCCTTTTTTATATCCACACTCAACTTCTTTTACAACACTCCCATCGCAAAGATAAACACTCTTACAATTTTTTACATACAATACATCCAATAAATCTCCTACTCAATATACCCGTTTGGATATATTGTTATTTTCTCTTGATATTTATATTTAATTATTATAATATCCCTATCAAAATAGACACACACACTATCGTCAACTCCATAAACTTCATACTTCATTGCATTTGACTCTTTTTGATAAAGAATAGACTTTAAAACTGCCTTATCTTCAAAAGCAATATTACTTGGAATTTGCAAAAATCCAACAAATATTAATATCCCAATACCTACTAAAACAACAATAAACTCAAACAAACTAAACCCTAAGGTCTTTGAAGAGTAATTTTTAATAGTCTAACCTTTTTTGAATATACTACAACTTTTAACAAAACATACCCATTTGAAATTGGGGTATCAATTAACTTTTTATTACAATCCAAAGTAGCATCTTTTGAATTTTTATAAAAATAATACCTAAGTACAAAAACATCCGCTTCAAACTCTTTATTTTTAAAATGCATCCTCTCTAAACATTTCCCATCCCTTTTATATCCCTCAATTGCCATTATAGCATTTTCAATAACACTCCTTAAAAAAAGCCTCGCTCTTTCCTTTTCATAACTTATTTGAACATGAAAAGTGCTAAGAGAAGAGATTTTTAATGCTCCAATTAATAAAACGCTAACCAAAAGTAAAATAATAATAGTTATTACCAACAAAAATCCCTTCCTCAAAAAACAACCTTCTGTTTAGAAATTGTAAGATTAATATCCCCTTTTGAAGAGAAAAGAGTAATCTTAATCTCCAAATGCCCACCAACACTTCTTACTCTAAACGCTTTTATATCTCTTCCTAAAATACTCACATTCCCATCTCCATTAAAATCCGCGCAAAAACTCTCCCCTTTCCAAGGTCTATAATTATAAAACAAAAGTAAAGTATTATCATCCACCCCCCAAAAGTCCGGGACAATTTACAAGCAAACTTTTATTCAAATCCCCAGCCCTTGCAATTGCATAAGCACTATCTACCCAATAAAACTTCTCATAAATCCTCTCCTTTGGATTTTTCAAACTCAAATTACAATCCCCCTCACTACAACTATAATCTTTAATTTCAAAAATAGCCTCACTCCTCCCTCCATTCCATCCAAATGAGTTATTATAATCATTTAAAATCCATTCCTCCCCTCTATCAAAACTCCCAGCAAACACAATAGCACAAAAAGAGGTTAAATTCTTATCCGTTTGATATTTATTTTTTGATATTTATTTTTTAAAATTTCATTAATAAAATCAGCATTAAAATCAATAGCTTTTATTATAGGCTTTTTTGAGGCATACAAATCAATAAATCCACTTAAATTTAATTCCTTCTTAGCATCAAAAAACTCTCCAACCCACTCTAAAACAGGATAACTATTATTATTAATTTCTCCTATATATTTATAATTTTTAGTTACTGGATTATATCCAATTACGCTAAAAGGAACTCTATAATAAAGATAATTTGAAATTTTGCTTAAAATTATCTCACTCTTACTCTCAAACTCATAGCTTTTTATCATAAAATAATCTCTTTTATATATCTTGCTAACAACTACCAAAACTCCCATAAAAAAAAGCATGCTTATCACAATTGAGATAATCAGTTCAAAAAGAGTAAAACTTCTTACCATCTTACACTATTTATCTTAATATGCTCAATATTTGCACTATAATAATCAATCTTAGAAATTATCCCATCCTTATCTCCAACTTCAATCTTAACTCTTTTAATATTTGTTTTGTTATCATCCATCCTTGATGTAAAATTAAAATCCAAAAAACCATCCCCATACCCCTTCCATTCATCACTATACCCAACCTTTATCCTAAGCCAATAACTTTTATGCCCGCTGCTCACATTCTCTTCAACTCCGTTATATCCATCAATATATCCATACTCTCCGCTTGTATGATAAGAAATGCTACTCTCAAAAATCCTATTTTTACAATTTCTACTCCCAACAAACCCTCCAACTCTATACCCACTTGAAGCATTACAATCAAGCACATATTTAGGAGGGTCATTTACTAACAAAATATCGTCATAAAAAATATTTTTGTAATCATACTCTTTTAAAGAGATATCCGCCATTTTTGCCATCATAACAAAAATCCCATCCTCTTTATTTGAAAAACCCAAACTCTTATTACTAACCTCAAACACTCTAACCAAGGCCCCAAAAATAATTCCTACAATCACAACCGATAAAATTATCTCTATTAATAAAAATGCTCTTTTCATTTTTGAGTAGCAATCAAAACATCCTCAATAACTTCATCTAAATCCCCATCCAATATATCATCTACCTTAGAATAAGCCTTATTGCTTCTATTATCTTTTACCTGTTGATAAGGGAATAAAACATAACTTCTAATCTGATGTCCCCATCCCATTTCATCTTTTGGTTTACCTTCTTCTTCCGCTCTTCTTTTTTCAAGTTCAAGCTCATAAAGTTTTGACTTCAACATCTTAAAAGCCATTTCTTTATTTTTATGCTGACTTCTATCTTGCTGACATGAAACAACAATTCCAGTTGGAATATGTGTAATCCTAACTGCACTCTCTGTTTTATTAACATGTTGTCCACCAGCCCCACTTGCACGGAATACATCAATCCTGATATCTTTATCTTCAATCTCAATTTCAATATCATCGTCAATTTCCGGAGAGACTTGTACTGAGGCAAAAGATGTATGACGCCTACCAGCACTATCAAAAGGAGATACTCTAACTAACCTATGAATTCCATTTTCTACTTTTAAATACCCATAAGCATTTTCACCTTTTATAAGTAAAGTGGCATCTTTTATTCCAGCCTCTTCACCTGCTTGATAATCAAGCACTTCTACTTTCCACCCTTTTCTCTCAGCAAATCTTAAATACATTCTATAAAGCATACTCGCCCAGTCGTGAGATTCTGTCCCACCAGCTCCTGGATGAATTGTAATAATTGCATTTTTATCATCATTCTCACCACTAAGCATTACTTCAATTTCAAGGTCTCTAATTATTTTTTCAAGCTCATTTAAATCACTAAAAACTTCATTTAATGTCTCTTCATCCTCCTCTAAACTCGCAAGCTCATACATATCTTTGTTATCTTCAAGAGCTTGAAGGGCTTTTTTATACTTTTCAAGCTTTCTTATAATTGCTTGCTTTTCTTTTTGAATTTTTGCACTTTTTTTAGGGTCATTCCAAAAGTTGGGGTCATTTTCCATCTCTTCAATCTCTTTAAGCCTCTTTTCAAGCTGTTCTGGTTTTAAAATTGATTTTATATTTTTTAACTTATTTTCAAGCTCTTTTATAAGCTCTGAGTATTCAAAAGCATCCATTTTTTCCCTTTTTTATTATAATTCTATCAAAAAAAAGGCTACCTTATGAAAATCTTAACTTCTCCAAAAGAAGCAATTGAATTTAGAAAAACACTAAAAGGTTCAGTAGGATTTGTCCCAACTATGGGTGCTTTGCACGAAGGACATTTATCGCTTATTAAAAAAGCAAGAAAAGAAAATGACTTTGTAATTGTTTCAATTTTTGTAAATCCAACCCAATTCTTACCAGGAGAAGATTTTGAAAAATACCCCCGCAAACTTGAAGCAGACTTTGAAATATGCAAGCGCGCGGGAGTTGACGCAGTTTTTACCCCAACAGCTAAAAATATGTATAGCGAAGATGAAATATTAATAAAAGCTCCAAAAGTTAAAGGTTATATTTTAGAAGGTTTTTTTAGACCTGGACACTTTGATGGGGTATTGCAAGTTGTAAATAAACTTTTTAATATTATTCGCCCAACACGCGCATACTTTGGAAAAAAAGATGCCCAACAACTCTACCTTATTAAACAAATTACTAAGAATTTCTTTTTTGATATAAAGATAATAGAAGGTGAAACAATAAGAGAAAAAGATGGGCTTGCTCTTTCAAGCAGAAATATATACTTATCAGAAAATGAAAGAAAAAGAGCACTTAGCATAAGCAAAGCACTAAAACTAGCAGCAAAATTATCAATTAAAATAAAAGATACAAAAAAACTAAAAGAAGAAATGGAAAAAATACTTGATATTGATAAATTAGATTACATCGCATTTGTTGATAGAGATTTTAACTATATTGATAAAATAATTCCAAACAATACAATTATTCTAATTGCTGCATATGTAGGAAATACCAGATTAATAGATAACATATGGATATGAACCAGTTTAAATTTGGCTATTTCAACTCACCTCATTATATCCTTTTTTGTAACAAAATAACATCTACACTTTCTTTATACTACTACACAAAAAACTCTCTAACTCATATTATTACTTTTAATAACCTTATCTTAGGAAAACTTGGAGACAAGAAAAAAGAAGGAGACTTAATAACTCCAATTGGAACTTACATATTAACTCGCAAAATAACCCCTCCTCCATTTTATGGACCTATTGCTTTTATTTTAAATTATCCAAATATCTATGATTATTACCTAAAAAAAAACGGGCACGGAATTTGGATTCACGGCAAACCGTTAAATAATGAAAAACGTCCAAAAAATAGCAAAGGATGTATTGTCTTAGATAATAAAGATTTATTAAAACTAAGCTCTCTTATAGACTACAAAAAAACAATACTTCATATAAGCGAAGTGCCACTTTATGCTAACAAAAAGGATATCAAATACTTATTAAAGTTTGTAACAAAGCACTACTCAGCTCCTCTTCAAATTCTTCCTTACCAAAACTACCAAGTAAAAACAATTTATGAAGTAAAACTAAAACACCACACTCTCTTTTTTGAAAAAGATTACCAAAAAAATAAATTTAAATTAATCTTATCTAAATAATTTCACTCCCCTTTTAGTCTCATTAAAATCACTCAAATTAACCTCAACTCCCCTAAACTCCCCACTCCCAACCTCTTTTAAATTTTGACTTTTATAAGTTATTGTAAAGCAAAAGTGATTTAAACAGGTTGAATTTTTGGAAATATTATATTCAAACCCAAATTTGTTATACCAAAGCCATTTTAAAGAAGGTGAAAGAAGATGCACAACTCCAAATTTCACACTTCCAACTCTTTTTATCTCAAAAGTTACATTTCCATCTTTTAAACTAACAACACTAACATTAATATCATCAATCTCATTTGAAGCGTTATAATCTTTACTAACCACAATCTCACTAATATTCCCATCTTTTAAAGAGTGAAGAGGATTAAAAAAAAGTTATACAAAAATTCTTTACTTGAAGGCAAGAGAGTATCTGAACTATTTTCATCATACACTAAAAAGTAATCACTTACATTAACATCATCAAAAGAAGTAATAACATTATCTAAACTCAAATACCCATAATAAAAAGTAGCATTTCCTTCTAAAATATCATAAGTAACGGAATTATTTACTTCAACACTTTTTACTCTAAGCAATAAAGGATTTGCCCCAAAGGTTATATTCCTATCACAGTTTATATACATCTTTAAAACCCCAATTCCATTTGAAAAATTTGTATCCTTATAAAATAGAGTAACATTACTACCCAAGTCAACGCTATTAATTGAAGAAGTTGTTTTATTTACATCTTCAATAAAATAAAGCATTTTACCTAAATGAAGATTATCG
>JBDONU010000006.1:0-7219 GCA_039831175.1 Nautiliaceae bacterium | reverse complement strand
TGGTGGAACTGGTGGATGAATTAAATCAGGATCTTTATTTAAAAAGTATCCATATCCAATTAAATCAGCTTTTGTAAGTTTTACTCCTGTATCCTTATCTTCCCAAATAACTTTATAAAAATCAGTTTTTGCTTCTTCCATAGCTGCTTTATCGCCTGCTTTTTTAGCTTCGTGATATTTAAATAAATCTTCTCTTGCCTCTTTTCCAATTTCAGCTAATTTTTTAAGAGACCAAATTCCATACTTTTCATTCCCTTCAATTAAATCTTTAAGTCCTGGAACAAATGCATTTGGGTCTCTTTTTCCAAGAAGTGAGAGCATTTTTGGAAGTTCAATTTTAAATACAAAAGCCTCATCATTGCTTTTTACTTCCTCAGCTGGCAAGTTTTTAGGAATACCAATTGCTACAATTGGTGCACCCTTCTCACCTACATAAAGTCCCTCAGCTGCTGCAATTTTAGTTGGCTGAGTATTTGCAACTTCATAAGCATGCTCATCCCCAATTACTGCTACAAAAATTGAAGATATTAGACCAAACGCTGCTGCAACTGCTGCTGATTTTTTCGCAAAGTCTTTATGTTTACCTTTTAAAAGATAAAGTGCTGAAATACCAAGCACAAAAAGTGATGATAGTGTATATCCGGCACTAATTGTATGTAAAAATTTAACCTGAGCCACCGGTTGCATAATTAGTGTCCAGAAGTCGCTCATTTCAAGTCTTGAAGTGTCAATATTGAAAAATCCAAATTCGTTACTTGGATGTTGCATAAATCCGTTAGCGATAAGAATCCAAAGAGCTGAAAGGTTTGAACCTATTGCAAGTAACCAGCTTGATGCCAAGTGAATTCCAGGGCTAACTCTTTTCCAACCGAAGAATGCAATTGCCGCAAATGTTGCTTCCATAAAGAATGCTACAATCCCCTCAATCGCAAGCGGTGCTCCAAATAAATCACCAACTACCCACGAATAAGTTGACCAGTTTGTACCAAACTCAAATTCGTGAATAATACCTGTTGCTAAACCAAGTGCAAAGTTAATCCCAAAAAGCGTTTGCCAAAACTGCGTAATTTCCTTCCACTCTTCTTTTCCTGTCTTTACATAAATCGTCTCAAAAAATGCTACTAAAAACGACATCCCAAGTGTAAATGGCACGAAAAAGAAGTGAAAAATTGCAGTCATTGCAAATTGGGCTCTTGCCCATTCAAGCATATGCAAATCAATGCCCATTCTACTCCTCCTTTTTTTGATTAGAGGTCGTAATTCCTGTAATTTGCTTTACATAAAGGTCTTGTAAATGCTCTTTTTTCACTTGTGTTGTAATAGTTGGAAAAAAGAATGCTTTGATAATTACAAAAATTACAACCAGCTTAATAATGATAATAACCCAAAGCTTTCGCCCAAGGTCTGATAGGTTTTTAAACCCATCAATGTAAAAGAATAAGACCTTTTTAAACATAAAACCTCCTTTGAGGCTATTAAAAATTATATATCAATTTCAAATCTCAGTCAAGAAAATTTCAACAAATTTTTAAGTTTTGCTTTATAACTATTCAGTAGAAAAAGATCAGTAGAAAAAGAAGAAGAGATTAATCTTTTACTTTAACCTCTTTAACTTCACTCTCCCAAAGTCCGTGTTTTGTGCAATAAGCCATTGCTGTTAATTTAAGTTTAGATTTTTTAGGAATAATATAAAAATCCACCTCAGCTTGACTTTTTTCATTTCCAAGAGTTCCTGGCGTAAAAGTAGTTTGAGCAAGCAAAGTATCTCCATCCCAAAGCTGAATGTATGCAATATAATGATCAAAATCATCTGGATGAGAATATTCATTACCAACTCTAACTTTTACTTTAAATTTTTCACCTTTTTTTGCACTATCTTCACAAATTACAAATGGAGAGTGTCTGTCAATGTAATCTTTTTTAGCTTCTTTGTCAATTTGTGAAATGTCTGTGTATCTATTGATTTTTGGCATATGCGCCTCCTTTTGTTAAAATTTTGATTGTGTGGATATTATACCACAAAAAAGATAAAATTACTCTTTTTTAAAAGGAAAATAGTGAAAAAAATAGAAATCTTCACTGATGGAAGCTCACTTGGCAATCCAGGCGCCGGGGGATGGTGTGCAATTTTAAAATACAAAAATCAAGAAAAAATTCTAAAAGGTTCTAAAAAATCAACAACTAATAATCAAATGGAATTAATAGCAGTAATAGAAGCTTTAAAAGAATTAAAAGAGCCTTGTGAAATTAATTTATATAGTGACTCAACATATGTTTTAAAAGGAATAAGTGAATGGCTTAAAAACTGGCAAAAAAGAGAGTTTAAAAATGTAAAAAATAAAGAATTATGGCAAGAGTTTTTAAAAATAAGCAAACCTCATAAAATTAATGTTTTTTGGATAAAAGGCCATAGCGGTCATAAAGAGAATGAAATTTGTGATAAAATTGCAAGAGAAGAAGCAATTAAAATAAAGGAGAAAAATGATAGCAAAAGAACTACAAGAGAGCTTGGGGTATGAGTTTAAAAATGAAAAACTCTTAACCGAGGCTCTAACTCATAGAAGTTATACCAAAGATTTTAATAACGAAAGATTAGAATATTTAGGAGATGCCGTTTTAGATTTAATAGTAGGAGAGTATTTATACCATCTTTTTCCAAAAGCAGAAGAAGGAACTCTCTCAAAACTAAGAGCAGCTTTGGTAAATGAAGATAGCTTTAATAAACTTGCAAAAAGACTAAACCTTGGAAAATATCTCTTTTTATCCCCCGCTGAGGAGAATAATAAAGGAAGAGAAAAATCATCTATACTATCAAGTGCATTTGAAGCTTTAATTGGAGCAATTTATCTTGAGGCTGGTTTTGATAAAGCAAAAGAGATTGCATTAAGACTCTTAAAAGAAGAATACCCAACAATCACTCCACAAGAACTTCTAAAAGACTATAAAACTACTCTTCAAGAAATTACTCAAGCTCACTTTGGAGTTGTGCCAGAGTATAAATTAATAAGTGCAACAGGACCAGACCACAAAAAAGAGTTTGAAATTGGAGTATTAATTAATGGAAAAGAGTATGCAAGAGCAAAAGGCAAAAGCAAAAAAGCAGCTCAACAAGAAGGAGCAAAAATTACAATTGAAAAGCTTAAAAAAGAGCTTAATTTAAAGTGAGGAAGTAATGTTTAACAGTTTTGGAGAGATTTTTAGATTTACAACTTTTGGAGAATCTCACGGAAAAGCAATTGGAGTAGTAATTGATGGAGTACCGGCTGGAGTTAAGTTTGATGAAGAATTTTTAAAAAACGAACTTCAAAAAAGAAGACCCGGTAAAAACAGGTTTTCAACCCAAAGAAAAGAGGATGATTTACCAGAAATTTTAAGCGGAATTTTTGAAGGAAAAACAACAGGTACCCCAATTTCAATCGTAATTTTTAACAAAGACCAAAAAAGCAAAGACTACTCCAACATAAAAGACCTCTTTCGCCCAGGACACGCAGATTTTACCTATTTTCACAAATACGGCATAAGGGATTACAGAGGCGGTGGAAGAAGTTCGGCAAGGGAGACAGCAGCAAGAGTTGCAGCCGGGGCTGTGGCTAAGATGATTTTAAAAGAGTTTGATATTAAAGTCAAAGCCGGGGTTATTGAAATTGGGGGAGTAAGAGGAAAAGAGGAAGATTTTGAGTATGCAAAAAACTCCCCCCTTTTTGCACTTGATAAAGAAGCTGAAAAAAAGTGGATAGAGTTAATTGAGAGAGCAAAAAACGAACATGATTCTCTTGGAGGGGTTGTAAAACTTAGAATAAAAAATCTTCCACTAGGACTTGGAGAGCCGATTTATTATAAGCTTGATAATATCTTAGCAAGTGCTATGGTAAGCATTAATGCGGTAAAAGGGATTTATATAGGAAATCCAAAAGCTCACCAACTAAAAGGGAGTGAGAATAACGATGAAATAAGCAACGAGGGCTTTCTTAGCAACAATTCAGGAGGAGTGCTTGGAGGAATAAGCAGCGGGGAAGATATTGAGATGGAAATTTATTTTAAACCAACTCCATCAATTTTTAAACCCCAAAAATCAGTAGACATTTACGGAAATGAAGTTGAAATAAACCTAAAAGGACGCCACGACCCAATCGTTGCAGTAAGAGGAAGCGTTGTTGTAGAGGCAATGGCTGCTTGTGTAATTGTTGATATGCTACTTTTAAACGCTACAAGAAAAATAGAAAACTTAAAAAAAATCTACTAATTAAACTCTTTATCAACCGCTCTTTCAAGCTCTTCTTGGGCTTTTTTAGCTTTAAACTCTTGCCATAACGCTTCATCATTTTTAAAAGTAGTTGCAACTGCGTTTTTTACATAATTTTTAATATTTTTATCAATACCAACTAAAACATACACAGTCCCATTTGGAGATGTCCATGTTTTAATTAATTTAGTTCCTTGTAAAGCCAAAGAAGTTACTTGCTTTGAAACAGAAGTCACTACTCTCTCAGCCGTTTGAGAATCTCCCATTCCAGTAGAAGACATATAAGACTTAATCATATTTTTAACTTTTAATTTAATCTCTCTTGCAATTTCATCTCTTGCATGTGCCATTGCCTCTTCTCTTTGAAAAGTTATGCCAAGTGGAGACTTTGGAGCACTTCCAACTGCAAAAATTCCACCTTTCATACTAGCTCCCCCATCACAAACCCAATTTGGCGCTTTGGCTCCATCTATTTGACATTCAGGAGTAGATGGAGATTTAGAACAACCAAAAAATAATAAACTTCCTCCTATCAATGCAATAGAAAAAATTTTTCTCATAAACTCTCCTTTTTAAAAAATTATATCCAAAAAATGATATAATAAATCAAAAAGGTGCTAAATGGCTAAAAAAATAAGAGTAGAAGATGCAGTGGGTGAAGTGTTAATCCACGATATTACAAAAGTTGACGGAGATAAGTTTAAAGGAAGAGTTTTTAAAAAAGGTCACATTATCAAAAAAGAAGATATAGAAATATTAAAAGATTTGGGAAAAGAGCATATTTATGTGCTTGAAATTAAAGAAGATGAAATCCACGAAAACGATGCGGCTTATATCTTAGCCGATGCACTTATGGGAGAGAATACATACCACTCAAAAGAAGTTAAAGAAGGAAAACTTACAATTTATTCAAACGCTTTTGGGGTTTGTAAAATTGATGTAGAAAAGCTTATTGAATTTAACTCAGTAGGAGAGCCAAGCTGCCCTACAATCTATAATAATTCAGTAGTAAAAAAGGGGGATAAACTCGCAGCTGTTAGGATAATATCTCTACTTGCTAAAAAAGAAGAAGTAGAAAAAGCAGCAAACATTGCAAAAGAAGCAAAAGGCATCGTAAAAGTTATACCATTTACTCCTAAAAAAGCTGGACTGATTGTAACTGGAAATGAGGTTTATAAAGGAAGAATAAAAGATAAATTTGAAGAAAAACTAAGACCAAAACTAAAAGAGCTTTTGTGTGAAATTGACGAAAAAGTAATTTTACCAGATGATAAAGAACAAATTAGAGATAAAATAAAAGAGTTTGCAAACAAATATGATATTGTAATCCTAACAGGCGGAACTTCCGTTGACCCAGATGATGTAACCTATAAAGCAATACACGAAGCAGGAGTTAAAAATTATATTCGCGGAAATCCAATTCAGCCTGGAAATATGCTTACAATGGGATGGATTAAAGATACACCAATTGTAGCAGTACCGGCAGCTGCTCTGTTTTTTAAACGCACAGCTTTTGATATATGGCTTCCAAGACTATTAATTGGTGAAGTTATAAGCAAAAAAGAAGTAATAGCACGCTCTCACGGAGGGCTTCTTGAAGCAGTAAACGGAGAAATACCATAAAGGAAAACAATGAAAGTAACAAGAGATGAAGCAAAAAAGATAATAGATTCTCTAACAACTCAAAAATATTTTGAAACTATTACAATTGATGAGGCTTTGGGAAGAGTTTTATTTGAGAATATTGTGGCTAAGTTTGATATACCAGAGAGTGATAAGAGTGCAGTTGATGGGTATGCGATAAATGTAGATAATCTAAAATACCCAGCAAAACTAAAAATAGAAGATGAAGCCCCAGCCGGCAGTGAACAAAAAGAGCTAAAAAAAGGGGCAATTTTTATAATGACAGGTGCTGTGATACCAAATAGCGCAAACGCAGTTGTTAGGATTGAAAATGTTAAAAGAGAAGGCAAGTATATAATTATTGAAAAAGAGGTAAAAAAAGGAGACTTGATAAATTTTAAAGGAGAAGAGATACAAAAAGGTACAATTATTTTACAAAAAGGAGAAATTCTTGATTATAAAAAGATAGCTCTTCTTGCAAATTTAGGTTTTTATCAGATAAAAGTATTTAAAAAGGTAAAAATAGGCATAATAGTAACAGGAAGCGAAGTAAAAGAACCTTTTGAAGCATTAGATAAAGCAGGAGTTAAAAACTCAAATCTTTATATTTTAAAAGGGCTTTTAAAAGATTTTGCAGATATTACATATTATGGAAAAGTTGGGGATGATGTAAAAAAATTAAAAGAAATTTTTAAAAACGCATTAAATGAAAACGATATCTTAATTTCAAGCGGAGGAGCAAGCAAAGGAAAATATGACTTTACCAAAGATGTAGCAAAAGAGATTGGAATAGATATAAAATTTACAACAACAAACATCCGCCCAGGACGCCCTTTAATCTTTGGAAACAGAGATAAAAAACTCTTTTTTGGGCTCCCCGGATATCCAGCAGCACTTCTTGTAAATGCAATTGAGTTTTTAGTGCCTTTTGTAAAAAAGGCAGCAGGAATTAAAGAGTATCAAAACCAATATTTTAAAGCCATCTTAACCCAAAAAGTAAAAGCGAAAAAAGGAAGGGTTGATTTTATAAGAGGAGAAGTTAAATGTGATAAAGATGTAACTTTTACCCCATCCTACACCCAACAAACCTCAAATTATCACTCAATGGCAATATCAAACGCCTTAGCGATAATTGAGGAGAAAGAAGGAAGTAAAGAGAAAGGAAGCTTAGTAAAAGTAATAAGAATCTAAGCTTCTTTTTAACAATTTAACAAAGCTTAATAAACAATGAAATTAAAAAAACACAAAGAAGAGAAACATTTATAATAAGCGCCAGTCACTGATTATTTAAATTTTAATCACTATCAAGTGTAGCAGGGAGCTACTTTCCCACATCCGTAAGGATGCAGTATC
>JBDONU010000132.1:0-7224 GCA_039831175.1 Nautiliaceae bacterium | reverse complement strand
TTTTTATATTGATTTGTTCCAAAAGCTCTAAACCCATATGGTCTAACTGCAAAGTTATCTCTACTACAAGAAGAGTGTGAATAATTTTCAAAAAGACAACTTAAACATTCCTCAGGTACATTACCACTTTTATATTCTGGATTTTTTTTATAATCACACTCAACAGCACATTTCACTCCACAAAACTCATTATTACTTTCTGGACAAATATTACCATATCTATCCAAAGAAATTTGAGCTAATAGGTTTTTTATAGAAGAATAGCTCTTATCAAAAAAGTTATAAATTTTTCCATTTTTATCAGTTAAATATCTAACTCTAAATCTTACATTCTTATTTGCAAATGACAAATTAACATCTCTTAAATAAGCTTCTTTATCATTAAAGTCAACAAACTGACGCCATAAACTTTTATTATTACTGCATTGGTAATTAGTAGTTGGATTATTTATAATATCAACCTCTACTATTCCTTTATATGGAAGAAGAGTTTGATAATCATTAGCCAAATGAATAACTTTCATATCAAAAAGATTATGCACCACCTTTGTATAAATCTGATTTAATGAATGAGAATTATCAATAGGATCCATTAACGAATTAAAAGATGTTTCTACCATATTAAAAGGACCTGAAAAATCCTCAACTTGATTGTCATTATTATTTGATGAAATATCACAATAATCAAGCTCCACTTTATAGGCTCTTCCTAAGGAATCATAATAAGCTGCATAATAGTTTAAATTCTCTCCTCCATTAAAACTTCCACTTATTCCATAAGTTTTAATTGCTAAATAATCTTCATACCCCCCACTTGGATAATCTCCATAATAAGCAGTGGTATTAATCTTACTATTTAATAAGTTTACAACATTTATAGCAGGTGCCCATCTTGTAACTTCTCCGGTATTAGAAGAAGTAGTATGAGAATAACTACCAATTATAGTAGAGTATGTGATAGTAGAAGCAATATAAGTTGGATACACATTCCCGTTTTCATCAACTACTGCATACTTCTCTGGTGTACTAACAGATAGCCAAGATGGATTTACTTCTACTTGTGATACATTTACATCCCTTAAAGTCTCTCCACTATTATTTACAATCCCCATAACTCTTGGAAAATTAAAAGTTATTGAAGTATTAAAAAAAGAATCTTTACTAACCCAACTTCCATTATTATTTAATGCATAACACAAAGGACACGCACCATAACCAAGAGTATCTGGCTCGCCTGGATAATTAATTGTAAAATTATCAATTGAGATATCACCATTTGCACTTAACGCTCCATTTAAAACGGCATCAGATGATGCAGTATTTGAATGGATATTTATATTTCCATTTGCATAGAAAAATCCATTTAAATTTGCTTTTTGTCCACTATTAAGAGTTAAAGAAGTATCCCCTCCTGAATAAATAAAAATTCTATTACTATCACCAGAAATATTAACATCTCCACTATTAAAAATCAAATTACCTTTTATGAAAATTCTTATATTCTCATTTGCTGGCATTTTAAAAGTAACATTTCCGCTATTAAAAGTTAAAGCATCAAAATAATAATCTCCCCCTTTTTGAAAATCAAGAGTTATATTACTTCCATTAAAAGTAAAACTTCCAAGACTCATCTCACTTGAAGATGGATTAAAAGTTAAGGTAATACCAGAATCATTAAACGCTCCATCTACATAATTATCCCCAGTAAATATTAAATCAGAAGGAATTGGCTGAGTCTTTGCAGACTCTCTAAAATCTGGAGAATAACTATTCTTAGGAGCAGATTTTAAAATACAACTTGTCTCTACTCCATTTGCTTCACAAACAACAGTTCCATTTTGATTTACAGAAGCAGCTCTATATTCATTATTATTTTCAATTAAAAGCCCCCCTATATTTAAATTTCCCTTAGCATTCAAGCTTCCATCAAATATACCACACACATACACATTATCAGCTGCTAATAATAATCCAGAGATAGCAGCTATACTTAAAAACTTCCTCATCTCCTTATCCTTTTTTTATTATATTATACCATAATAAAAATAAATTAATAAAAACTTAATAAAAATTTAATAGATTTACGCAAAAAGTATGAGTATGGTAATTTATATTGAAAAAACAGCAAAAAACAGCGAGTTAGCTAAATACATAATCCAAAAATTTAACCCAAAAATCATTGAAATTGACCACTACAAAGAGATTTTTAACCGCTCAAGGCAAAACTTTAATTTCCAAAAAAATCAAAACAGACTCATACTTGCCAAAAAAGACAATATTTCCTTTTACCAAGGAAGCAAATTCTGCTCAAATAGAGGCTATCAAAACTTTTATTACTCAACACAAATTCTAGGATGTATCTACAACTGCCAATACTGCTATTTAGGAGGAATGTATCCAAGCGGATATCCGGTCATTTTTGTAAATGAAGATGAGTTTATTCAAAAAGCAAAAGAGTTAAAAGATGCTTTTTTAGCAATAAGCTATGAGAGCGATTTATTGGCGTTTGAGGGGATTTATCCTTTTCACAAAAAGTGGATAGAACTTGCAAAAGAGAAAAAAGATATTTTAATAGAGAGCCGCACAAAATCAGCCAACACTTCAAAACTCCCCAAAAATCCGCCATCAAACTTTATCTTAACTTTCTCCCTCTCTCCAAAAGAAGTTACAAAATTTGAAAAAAAAGCTCCAAGCCTTGAAAAAAGAGTAAAAGCAATAAAAGAAGCAATAAATAAAGGGTATACGGTTGAGATTGCAATAGACCCTATTATCAAGGTTGATAACTTTAAAGAAATTTACAAAAACTTTATCAATTACCTAAAAAAAGAGCTCCCCCTCTTAGATATCCCGTTAGAAATTGGAGCGTTTAGAATGAATAAAGAATTTTTAAAAAGAATTAGAAAAATTCATTTAAGCGAGGTGACCTACTATCCTTATGAAATAAAAAACAATGAAGCAAGATATAAAGATGAAAAAGAGCTTATAGATTTTATAAAAGGGCTTTTATGAAAATTATAATAACTGGTACAAGCAGTGGAATTGGAAAAGCGATAAAAGAGGAATTAAAAGAGTTTGAGATAATTGAGCTTTGCAGAAACTGCCCTTACTCAATTGATTTTAACAACACAAAAGAGGTAAAAAAACTTAAATTCAAAGATGTAAAAGGGATTATTTTAAACGCCGGAGTTGGATATTTTGGGCAGTTTGAAGATATTAAAATCTCTCAAATAGAAGAGATGATAAATGTAAATTTTCTCTCCCCTATGATTTTGGTAAAAAACCACCTAAGAGAGATTAAAAAACAAAAAGGCTTTATCATAACAATCTCTTCCATCTCAGCAACCCAACCAGCCCGCCTTGGAGTAGTCTACTCAGCTACAAAAGCAGCCATTAGACAATTTAGCAAATCTCTGTTTGAAGAAGTTAGAAAAAGCGGAGTAAAAGTTAGCACTATTGTGCCAGACTTAACTCTTACAAACTTTCATAATAAAACTTTTTTCCGCCCATCAAAAGATCCTCTGGCACATCTAAAACCAAAAGACATAGCAAAAATCGTAAAAGATGTAATCTATTCTCCTTTTGTAATTGAAGAAATTATAATAAAACCTCAACTCTTTAAGATTGAAAAAGCCACCTAAGTGCTTTTTTTCTAAACTCATCAACCCCCTCACTTGCAAAAAGCTCAATAGTGCTATTATCCCTTTTAATCAATCCATACTCATCTTCTAACATCTCAACAATAGCCTGTCCTGAATGGATTAAAGTAGCTCTTTTAAAATGCTTTTTAAAAGAAGGAATCAAAAAAGGATAATGAGTGCATCCAAGAATAATTACATCAATTTCATCTTTATCAATTCCCTTAAAATACAACTCAAAAACATCATCAACCAACTTCCCTTCATAAATCTCTTCTTCCACCAAAGGAACCAAAAGAGGAGTTGGTATTGCCATAATATTATTAAAACCTCTTTTCTTTAATAAAGACTGATATTTATTTGAAGTAATTGTTCTTCTTGTCCCAATTAATAAAATATTATCGTTCCTCTTAGCTATCTTCTCAACCGCCCTAACCCCAGCCTCAATAACTCCAACAACCGGAAAAGAAGCTTCTTTTCTAAGCTCATCAATTGCAACCGAACTTGCCGAATTACACGCAACCACTAAAAAATCTATATCAAAGTTTTTTAAAAATTCAAGCGCTTCAAGGGAGTATCTGATAATTGTACTCTCATTTTTATTTCCATAAGGGACTCTTGCAGTATCCCCAAAATAAATTATCTTATTAAAAAGCTTTGCTCTTAAAATCTCCCTTGCAACACTTATCCCTCCAATTCCACTATCAAAAATCCCGCATCTATTCATTAATAGCGTTTAGGAATTCTTTATTGTTTTTAGTTTTTAACATTTTTGAATATAAAAGCTTCAATGCTTCAATTTCATCCATTTCGCTTATAATATTTCTAATAGCCCAGACTTTTGCAAGCTCTTCTGGCGTTAATAAAAGCTCTTCTTTTCTTGTTCCAGATTTAAGCAAATCAATTGCCGGATAAATTCTTCTATCTGCAATTCTGCGGCTAAGTACCGCTTCCATGTTACCCGTCCCTTTAAATTCTTCAAAAATAACCTCATCCATTTTACTTCCAGTATCAATCAAAGCCGTTGCAATAATAGTTAAACTTCCGCCCTCTTCAATATTTCTTGCGGCGCCAAAAAATCTTTTTGGCTTATGCAAAGCATTTGCATCAACCCCACCGCTTAAAACTTTACCACTTGCTGGAGTAACCGTATTATAAGCCCTTGCAAGACGAGTGATTGAATCAAGCAAAATTACAACATCTTTTCCCATTTCAACCATTCTTTTGGCTTTTTCAATAACAAGTTCAGCTACCCTTACATGATTTTGAGCTGGTTTATCAAAAGTTGAAGAATAAACTTCACCTTTTACGCTTCTTTGCATATCGGTAACTTCTTCTGGTCTTTCATCAATTAAAAGCACCATAAGCTCAACTTCTGGATGATTTTGAGTTATTCCATGAGCAATCTCTTTTAAAAAGACAGTCTTACCGCTTCTTGGAGGTGCGACAATAAGCCCTCTTTGTCCTTTCCCAATTGGAGCAAACAAATCTAAAACTCTTCCAGTTAGTTTTGTTGGTTCATATTCAAGTTTTAACTTCTCATTTGGATAAAGAGGGGTTAAGTTATCAAAAAGTGGTCTATTTTTTGCTTCTTCTGGCGGAAGATAGTTAACTGCTTCAATTTTAAGTAAAGCATAATACTTCTCTTGGTCTTTTGGAGGTCTAACTTGACCAGTTACAATATCCCCAGTTCTTAGGGCAAAACGACGAATTTGAGTTTGAGATACATAAACATCATTTACCGAATTTTCAAAATTACCTCCAATACTTCTTAAAAATCCATATCCATCTGGCATAATCTCCAAAATTCCAGTAAAAAGTAAATATCCGCCCTGCTGAACCTGAGCTTTTAAAATCTCAAACATTAAATCTTGACGCTTAAATTCTTGCGGATTTTCTACTCCAAGTTTTTTAGCAATCTTTATTAATTCATCAGTAGTCATTTTGCGAAGCTCTTCAATCGTATACCCCTCAACTGGAATATGCGTCCTTTGTTTTTCAGTAGTACTATTTTCTTTTTCCATATGATTTAATCCTTTGTAGTAGATTTGAAGAGTTAGTTAATGCGATTTTAATTAAATAATTTTTCTTTGTCAAGATTTGATAAAATTTCACAAAAAGGCCAAAATGAAAATAGTAGCTGATAAAAATCAAAGAGTTGATAAGTTTTTGAGTGAATATCTAAAAGAAAACAGAAACCAAATAGAACAGCTAATAAAAAAAGGGGCTGTCAAAATTAATCAAAAAGTGGCAAAAAAATGTGGAGTAAAATTAAAAAAAGGGGATATAATAGAAATTGATTTCCCTAAAAAAGAGGAAAAAGAACAAAAAGAAGCAAAGTTTGATATCCCTATACTTTATGAAGATGAGCACTTATTAGTAATTAACAAACCACCAGGAATTGTTGTCCATCCAGCTCCAAGCGTAAAAGAACCAACCCTCGTAGACTGGCTAAAACAAAAAGGGTTTTCCCTCTCAACAATTGCTGGGGATGAGAGATTTGGGATTGTACACAGAATTGACAAAGAGACAAGCGGCGCATTGGTAATTGCAAAAGACAATAAAACTCACGAATTTTTAAGCAAACAACTAAAAAATAAATCAATGGGAAGATATTATCTTATGTTACTAAATGAACCTTTAAAAGAGCCAAAATGCATAAACGCTCCAATTGGTAGAAATCCCAAAATAAGAACTAAGATGGGAATTGTTAAAAATGGAAAAGAGGCTAAGACTCTTTTTGTGCCAGTTTACGAAAATTTAACCGCTGCAAAACTTTTTACCGGAAGAACTCATCAAATAAGAGTGCACCTAACTAGTCTTAGAAGATACATTTTAGGAGATAAAACTTATGGCAAAAAAAATCAAGACAAAAGAGTAATGCTACACGCAAAAGAAATCTATTTTTTACATCCAAATGGAAAAAAACTTAGTATAATAGCACCATTATTTGATGATTTTAAAAAAAATTTGCCAAAAGGAATTAAAGATGAAGAAATTAATAGCATTAGTCACCTTTTTGATGCTCATCACAGGTTGTGCCAATAATCCTCAACCAAGCACTCCAAATGTACAACCAAACCCAAAATTACCACTTGTTAAAAACTTTGTAGGATATGGTGGAAGAAATCAAGTTGGACTCCATTGGGATCCAGTACCAGATATGAAAGGATATTACATCCAAAGATTTTCAAAAAAAGATGGAAGATGGGTGCCAGTTGCTACAATTGATAATCCTTTTAAAACTCTTTATGTAGATACAGATTTAACTCCTAGCACTCTTTATAAATATAGAATTGCGACATTTGACGAAGATGGAACTCCTTCTTTGGCAGTTGAGACAAAAGTAAAAACAAAACCAACAATTGAAAGAGTAGTGCCACTTGAAGCAAAACCAATTTATAAAGGAACTGTTAAAATAACTTTTAGACCTCATCCAAATGAGAGAGTAAAACAATATTTAATCCAAAGATTTAACGATACAACAATCCAATGGAATACCATTAAAGTACTATATCCAAGGTTAAATGTTGAATTTTTAGATACAGGGCTTAAAGATGGAAAAATTTACAAATATAGAATCATTGCT
>JBDONU010000136.1:0-2038 GCA_039831175.1 Nautiliaceae bacterium | reverse complement strand
TGTTACGCACCCGTCCGCCGGTCGCCAGCACCCCATCCGAAGATGAGGCCTGCTGCCCCTCGACTTGCATGTGTTAAGCACGCCGCCAGCGTTCACTCTGAGCCAGGATCAAACTCTCCATAAAAAAAGTTTGTCCCCAAAATCAAAGGTTTACACGTTGACTTTAGTTTATCTTTATACCCTATTGGGCTATTTATCATTATTAAATTAATATTCAATAACTCTTAGCCCCTCTCGGGTGTATAATACTTATATCTAAGTTCTCAATCATCTCGGCACCCTCTCTCTGTGCCCTTCCCGTTTTGGGATTGAAAGTATATAATATTCTCTTCCTCTTGTCAAGTGCTTTCTTGAATTTTTTGGAAAATTTTGGAAAATTTGGAAATTTTTAAGAAAAAGAAGGAATTACCCTTCTGTATGAGCCTTGTGAGCTTCAATAAGATATTTAATATCATCTGCCATTACAAATACATTTTTGTATCCTAAAACGTCTAATAAGCCTTTTACTCTATTAGCAAAAAACGCTTTTCTACAAGCTATAACAATAGGTTGAGTTTTATCATCAGGTAAAATATCAAGATAATCGGTAAATTCCGGATACGGAGTATAATATGCTGTTGGAATTCCGGCTTCTTCTGCGTTTTCACCTTCTACTAAATTTGGCAGTGTTACATCAAGTAAAATTGCTCCTGCATCTTTTATAAGTTCTCTTGTTTTATGAATATCAATATTTCCTAGACCTGGTTTTTCTTTATTAAGTTCAACTGCTTCAGCAAATCTTTCTACTACTTCTTGTTCAAATGGTGTTAATTTTGCCATTTTCCCCTCCTTTTGTTTTTAGCTATTATAACTCAACTTTTTTAAAATGTCAACTTCTAAAGTTTTGAGCTTCTTGTAAGAGCTCTTTTACTTCTTCATCACTTAATTGATGAAAGTCTTCATACCATTGACCTACACTCATAAACATAGGAGGAGTTTCGAGTATTTCCAAATGATGGGAAACACTTTTTAACATACTTAAAACATTCTCATCAAGAGGCGCTACGGGAGCAGCGATAATAATACTTCTTGGAAGTTCTCTAACTACACTCTGAGCAGCTAAATACATACTTGCACCTGTAGCAATCCCATCATCTACAAGAATTACGTCTTTGCCCTCAAGAGGGAGAGGTTCAACTTTATATAAATCTCTTTTTCTTGCCATTTCCTGAATTTTTTCAATAGCTTTTTGCTGAATATATTCCTCATCCACAGGAACCCCGAGCGCTGAGAGTTTTTCTACAGCTTCTTTATTTATAAAAACCTGTCCTGATTCACTTACACTTCCTATAGCAGCTTCTTCATTAATCGGTGAAGGAATTTTTTTTACAAATAAAATATCAAGAGGTGCGTTTAAAGCCTTTGCAATTTCAAATCCTACCGGTACCCCACCTCTAGGAAGCGCTACAACCACGGGATTTACTATTTTTCCTTCCTCTTGCAATTTTTTTAATCTAGCAGCAAGCATCCTACCTGCTTCAAATCTATCTTTAAAAATCATATCCACTCCTCATTTTTTCTTAAATTATACCATACTAAAATTAGTAAATATAAGTTTTGTAATTTAACAAAAATGTATTATAATTTTAAATTATATTTAATATAAACAAATTTTAAGGAGGGGTTAATGAAAGACCTTATTTTAAAAATAACCGCAAGCAAATGGAATTACTATTTAAGTTTAGCAACTGACTTTTTAACAGCAGTAGTATTTTTAGTGCTTAGTATCTACTATTCAAAAGATATATGGGCAAGTATAGCGTTTTTTGTAGTTGGAGCTATATTTTTTACATTTTTAGAATACGCAGTTCATGCCTGGCTTTTTCACAAAGACCATCCGCTAAAAGTCTTTATAGAAGGTCACGCTCATCACCATCAAAACCCTTTCAGCTACGATGCAATGCCGTTTTTTATGAGTGCCGTAATCGCTTCTTTTTTTGTTTGGCTTTTTCATTTTATTATGCCTTTACCGGATGCTTTGGCAATTGTGGGGGGTATG
>JBDONU010000128.1:0-2070 GCA_039831175.1 Nautiliaceae bacterium | reverse complement strand
CCTAATAATTTTTAAAAGCTCTTCTACACAAAGTCCCATAGCCGTTGATTCATACCCTTTTACCTCTTTTATATACTTTTTACAAAATCCTTCAACCATACAAGCCCCAGCTTTCCCTATCCACTCTTTACTTTTTAAATACTCTTCTAAATCTTTTTTACCAAACTCTTTGAATTTATAGATAGTCTCATCAACTCTCCCAAAAATCTGGCCTTTAAATTTAATCCACATTGAAGTAACTATCTTAATTTCTCTTCCACTTTGTAAACATAAAATCTCCCTTGCTTCCTTTTCATCTTTTGCTTTTCTTAAAATCCTTCTACCATCAGTTACAATCGTATCAGCCGCTATAATATCATCTCTAAAACACTCGCAACACTCCTTAAATTTGCCATAACTTGCCAATACTACAAATTCATAAGGGTCAGTTGATTTAATACTATCTTCATCAAATTCGCAACTCTTTTGAATAAACTCAATTCCAACTTTTCTTAAAAGTTTTGCCCGAGTTAAAGAAGAACTACAAAGTATCATTTTCCAACCTTAAAAACATATTCAAAGATATTTTTACCATCTTTATGCTCAACTCTATAATCAATCCCATATTTTTCGCAAATATTTTTTACAATATTAAGTCCAACTCCAAGACCCCTTGTATAAGAATGCTCTCTATAATTCTTATCAAAAATCTTCTCAGGATGTTTGATTGGTTTACCAAAAGATTCAAATCTAAGCACTACAAAATTTCCTCTTCTTTTTAAAGAAACATAAATTTTTGAGTGTTTTGGCGAATATTTTAAAGCATTTGAGAGATTGTTATCTACAATTCTCTCAAACTCTACTTTATTGATATAGTAGTGAACATAATCATCAATATCTGTTATTATTTCAATATCGTTACTTCTTGCCATTGCCGAGAAGAATCTAACTCTTCTTCTTAAAACATCACTTAAATTAAGCATCTCTTTTGCTTCATATTTTAAAATTCCATTTGCCGAAATATACGATAAATCTTCATAAGAGTTAGAAAGCATAATTATTGCCGATTCAATCTCATCAATAATCTCTTTTTCTTCTTTTGTAGTTGCCATATCTTTTAAAAAGTCAATATTTAAAGTAATAATTCCAAGTGGCGTTCTTATTTGGTGAATAGTATCAACAATAAACCTTTTATTCTCTTTTAAAAGAGCTTGATTTTTCTCTATTTCAGTTTGTAATTCTTCTCTAAATTGATTATACCTTTTTTTTAATTCTTCAAGCTCATAAATTGAAATAACTCCCTTTTTTTTAGACTCTTTTACTTTTTCATTTTCTCTCATACTCTTAACAACTCCAATAATTTCTTCTGAAACTTTATAAGCTGTTAATCTATAAATTAAAAAAATTAAAACTCCAAGCAAGCTAAAAATTACAATAAGTCTTGTTTTTAAATTTCCAAGTTCTTGAAAAAGAGACTTTGCTGAATACTCGACTTTTAAAATAACATCTTTATCCAAAATTTTAAATTTATGAAAGATAATAAGCTTTCCATCATCAAAAAAGTAGTATTTATCATCATCTTTGATAACTCTTGTAAAGAAATTTTTCTTATACTTCTCCCACTCTTTTAAAGAGTAAACATAATTTTTAACCCCATCTTTTGTAATATCAAGCAAATAGACTTTATTCTCTTTTAAGAAAAGTAGCATATCCAATAAATCTGGAATTGTGCTCACCAAATTTTTAAGATGTTCTACTAAATTAAAGATACTAACCTTACAATCAACTCCTATAACTTTATCATAATAGCTTGCAAAGTAATCTTTTTTGACATACCAATCTTTAAAGTCAATATTAAACCCAGAAGCATCAAAATTAACTTCATTATTTAAAACTCTTAAAATATGATACCTATGCAAATAAACTTCTTCCTCACACTCACTATCCCCTTTTAAACATTTCAAATCTTTATTAATCAAATAAAGCTCATACTCCATAAGTTTATTACACTTTTTCTCTATTTCTCTTTCAATCTCATCAAATGGCATTTCGCTAACATCACTTAAAAAGTCTTTTGCAAAATAGTAATTT
>JBDONU010000114.1:0-7465 GCA_039831175.1 Nautiliaceae bacterium | reverse complement strand
GAAAGTTTTAAGAAAAGAGAAGTTATAATTATACACAATAAAATAAAGGGCTTATAATGAAATTCTCTATTGTTTTTGATAACTACCAGGCAAACGAAGAATTAGAAGCTCACTGGGGATTTGCTTGTGTTATTGGAAGAAGTTTTTTATTTGATACGGGCAGCTATGGAAGTGCTCTTATTAGAAATATGAGAAAAATGTCTTTATATCCAGAAGATATTTTAGACATTTTTATTTCTCACCCTCACTGGGACCATATAGGAGGACTTCCAGAAATCTTAGATGTTAATAGAAGAACGACAATATGTGTGCCAAGTTCGTGTTCAAAAAAGTATGTAGAATTTTTATCATCGCTAAGTGAAAGAGTTGTAATATCAGATAGTGCAGAATCTTTACAAAATAAAAAACTATTTGCAGATTTTTACACAACAGGGACTATAAATAAAATTGAGCAAAGTCTAATCGTAAATAATGAACACGGATTGTTTTTGATAGTTGGATGTGCACACTCTGGAATCGTTAATATTGTAAAACACGCTCAACATATGTTTAAAAAGCCAATCTCTTATTTAATAGGAGGATTTCATTTATACAATAAATCAAAAGATGAAATTTACAAAACCATAAAAGCCCTTAAAAGACTTGATGTAGAATATGTAACTCCAACTCATTGCACTGGTGATTTGGCAGTTGAAATGTTTAAAGATGAATTTAAAGATAAATTCATCTCAGGTGGAGTTGGAAGAGTAATTGAGGTTAATTAATGAAAAGGTTAGTTTTTTTTCTTAGCCCTCTTTTATTTGCCTCATCTCCACTTGATATTATAAATTCATACAGAATAAACACTGGTTTAAATCCTCTAACAGAAAATACCCACTTAAAATGTGCAGCTACAAAACATAATGAATATATGAGAAAAAATAAAATCTATGGACATTATGAAATGCCAAATACTCCTTATTTTATAGGTAAAACCCCAGGAGATAGAGCAATAAATTGCGGATATGAGAGTAGATACATTTTTGAAAATATTTCAAAAGGGCAAGACTCCTACAAAGAATCAATAGAAAATTTAATGGGCGCAATTTATCATAGAATAAACTTTTTAAACTTTAACATTGATGAAATTGGATATTCAAAAAACACTCAATTTTTCACTTATGATATGGGAAATAGCTATATTAATACCTCTTGCCAAAAAGAGTGGAATATTATGAGTGGAAGTTATGGAGTATGCAAAGAATTTAATAAAATAATACCAACTTCATATATTAATCAAATAACATCCAAAAACCCAAAGCTTATATTTTTTCCATATGCCAATATGAAAAATGTCCCAACTACCTTTTACAACGAACACCCAGATCCATTGCCAGATTATGATATTAGCGGATACCCAATATCAATCCATCTAAACCCCTATTACTTCAAAACTCTTGTGATAAAAAACTTTGATATATATCAAACCAACAAAAAGATAAAAAATATAAGAATTCTAACTTATAAAAACGATCCAAATAAAAAACTCTCCAAAACCGATGCAGTATTATTTCCACTAACTCCTCTTAAACCAAATACCACTTATCACATAGAAGCTAAAATTTTAGCTGATAATAAACCAATAAATCTTTCTTGGGATTTTACAACCAAAACAATAAAATCAAATTACTTAATAAACAACGCAAAATATCAACAATTTACAATAAAACCCAATAAAGATTATATAATTTATCTAAAACCTCTCTCCCCTACTGATATTTTTAACTCAATAAGAGTAAGTTATAGCGGAGTTTCCATAAATAAATTCAAATTAAAAGATAATAATCATATTTTAGTAAATCTAAAAGGAAATGGTAGATTTAATATCTTTGCAAAAGATAGAGAAATTGAATTAAAGGTTAGAGAATGAAATTGATAATTGGAATTTTAATAACTCTATTATTTATTGGATGCTCCAAGCCTTCTAAAAATCCTTTCCCAGATACCAATATTCAAAAACAAAATGCTCAAAGCGAATGGGAAAAGCTTTAAGCTTTAATTATATCTTCATATGCCCATTTTTTTAAAGTTTTTTCTACAATCTCTTTGCTAAGTTGAGGTTTATCATACATTCCTTTTGCTGCTCTTTGTCTTTGAGCTTCATATAATACAACCCCAGCCGCTACTGAAACATTTAAACTTTGGCTCATTCCATACATTGGAATTATAATTTTTTTATCCGCATACTTAATACTAACTTCACTTGCACCATCCACTTCATTCCCAAGCACAATTAAAGTTGGTTTTGTATAATCAACCTCTCTAAAATCCACAGCTTCTTTATCAAGCAAAGTTACAACAACTTGATAACCTTTAGATTTAATACTATTATAAAAATTTTCAATATCTTCAACATACTCCGTAAAAATCCACTTATGAGCTCCCATAGTAATCTCACTATTTAGCTTTACCTTTTTATGATGACGATAATAAAGTTTTCCAACATTTACCGCATCACAAGTCCTAACAATTGCTGAGAGATTGTGAGAAGAGTAAACATAATCCATAAAAACTCTTAGAGTATCTTGACGGGCATAAAGGATTTTTTTCATTCTTTCAAGTCTTTGTGGCGTTACTAAATACATCTAACTCCTTTTTAACATACTTAAAAACAATCCAAAACTCGCAATCAACACAATAATTGGAGTTGGAGATAAATCGTAATAATAACTTATCAAAATCCCACTTACAATAAAAATAAATGCAATTATATTACTTAAAATAATTGTTTGATAAAATTTTTTGGTAAACTTTTCTGCAATCAATGGAGGAATTGTAAAAAGTGCCAAAATCAAAATAATACCAATCGCTCTTACACTCATAACAATCGTAATGGAAGTTAAAATCAAAAAATAAAAATAAAGTAAACTTACATTAACCCCTCTTAATCTCAAAAATTCAATATCATAACTCATTGCTAAAAATCTATTATACAAAAATACAATAGAAAAAATTAAAACCAAATCAGTTATAGCCATAAATTTTAAATCACTATCCCCAACTAACAAAATATTCCCAAACAGATAACTAAGCGCATCAGCTTGATATCCGCTTGTCAAATTCAAAAATATAATCCCAACACTCATTCCAAGTGCCCAAATTACTCCAATTAAACTATCTTTTCTATCTTGAAAATATAAACTAACAATTCCCAAAACAATTGCAAGCAAAATAGTAAAAAGCAAAGTAGAAACTATCACACTAACCCCTAAATAAAGCCCAATTCCAATCCCACCAAAGCTCCCATGAGCAATGCTTCCAGTAATTGAAGTAGCTTTATTTACAACAATCAAACTTCCAATAATACCAATTGCTACACTTAATAAAATTCCAGCATAAATTGAAGTATTAATTAAATCCCACACTCTTCTCCCTTTAAAAAATCAATAAGCTCAACTTCGCAAAAATGCCTATCTTTTGGGATGTTTAGTTGAGGAGGTTCGTGAATAATTGCTCTTTTATTAATATAAGCAATCTTATCAACTTTTCTAAACAAAATTTTTACATCATGACTAACTACAATTCTTGTAAGACTCAAAGACTCAATTAAATTTAAAATTTCATTTTGCCCTTTTATATCAATTGCACTTGTTGGCTCATCCATTATCAAAATCTTTGGCTCAACACTAAGCGCTCTTGCAATTAAAACTTTTTGTCTCTCTCCACCAGAGAGATTTTTAATTTTCTTATCTTTTAGATGCAAAATTCCAAGCATCTCCATCTTCTCATAAGCAATCTTTTTATCTTCTTTTGTATAAAAAAACTTGCCCTTCCTAAGCCTACCTTGCAATACAATATCTTCAACCACTATTGGAATATCAGTCGAGAAAGTAGTATATTGAGGAACATAGCCAATAAGATAAGAAGCCTTATTTGAAGGCTTATTATAAATTTTAACTTCCCCTTTCGTTGGCTTTAAAAATCCAAGTAAAATTCTAAGAAAAGTGGTTTTTCCTCCCCCATTTGGTCCAATAATTGCTAAAAACTCTTTATCTTCTAACTCTAAATTAACATCTTCCAAAATCCAATCTTTTGAGTATTTAAAATAAAGATGCTTAACTTCAACGGCTTTCATTTAATATCTTTATAAGCTTATTAATCGTAAAAGTTGGCTTTTCATTAAGAGGAGAAACTACTCTAACAACCGCACCAATTTTTTTAGCTACAATTTGGGCATACTTTTTTGGAAATTCAGGTGAAATTATTACAACCCTAACTCCCTCTTCCTTTGCAAGGTTTATAATTTGACTAAGATATTTAAAACTTGGGGCTTTACCCTCTTTTTGAATGGCGATCTCTTTTAAGTGAAAATCTTTTGCAAAATAGTAAAATGAAGGATGAAATGTTATAAAAGCCTTTTGCTTAATCTCCCTAAACCCCTTTACTTCAAGTAAAGACAATTTTTTAATATACTCTTTATAATTTGCAAGATAAAAATCTTTATTCTTAAAATCTAAATCAACCAAAATATCTAAAACAATTTTGGCTTGAAGCATCAAAAGTGCTGGACTTAGCCAAATGTGAGGATTTTTTGATGTTTTTATATACTTTGCAAAACTTACTATCTTAATTGAAGGATTTATACTTTTAATTTTATCTAAATACTTTTTATCAAAAGGCACTCCAATTGTAAAATAAACTTTTGAGTTGCGAATAGCTTTTAGCTCCTTAAAGCTTGGAGAGTAAGTAGCAGGAGAATTACCAGGCGGAACCATTACATTGACTTTAACCTTATCCTTCGCAATAGCTTCAATTATCCCCTTTTGTGGCAAAATAGTAACACTAACTTCAAACCCAAAAAGCAAAGTCGCTATCATTAAAAAAAGTAACTTTTTCATTTCATATCCTTACAAACTTTCTTTGCAAAATCTTCTTCAACAAATCCAAGAATAGTCTCCAAAATAGCCTCTGTAATTCTTTTTGGAGCTATTAATCTGCTTGCTGGCAAAATTCCGTGAGAGAAAATATGTCTTATTGAAGAAATTAAATAAATTACATTATATTCTCTTCCATCCAAAAACTTCTCAACTTCTCTTTTATGATTTTTATCCAAATACTCATACAAAAAAGCATAAAATTTTTTATTTTTCTCCATTCTTTTAGAAAGTTCCTCTCCTCTTTTATCCAAAAGCTCATATGACTTTATATAAAAATTTTCTCTAATCCCCAATGCTTTTTTTAAATAAACTTCAAACAATGAATAAGCTAAAAATATTCTAAAAAGAGAATTATACTTTTGAAGTATCGTTTGAGAGTATCCATCTAACTCCAATCCTCTAAAAGACTTTACAAGTCTATATCTTGCATTTATTCTACTAATCTCTCCATCTTTGCACTCAAATCCAAAATCTTTCGCACTCTTACCACTCTTTAAAGCTTTACTAAACTTCTTCCAACAAGGCAAATTTTTACTCATAATTATCCCAATAAAATAAATTATTTTTATTATTTTACCATAAAGTATAGTTTTGAAGTAAATAAGAAGGTTATGAAGATAAAAATCCTCAAAAGAGGATTAAAGGTCCTTTTCAAGACCAGATTTTTTAAGAGTAAACTCTACAAACAGATATCCGACAATAATAAGCACTGGCCACATAAAAAAGAGGATTACTCCCCAAGTAGTGTGGATTTTATGCACTTCTGGATTAATCCCATTTGGCATAAACTTATCAGCCGCAAGTAAAAAGTTACCCAAAAAAACCATTAACATTGCAATAAAAACTCTCATTATTCCTCCTTAATATGCATGAGATTCTGGATCTGCAATCTCTTCTTTTGTAATTGGACCTTGTCTTTTCATTTGATACCAAACCCAAGCAATATAGCCAAGTACAAATGGCACGGCTATACTAACCCAAGCCATAACCATAAGAGCATATTTACCACCTGAGCTATTTTGAATTGTCAAACTGCTGTCTAAATCAGCATAACTTGGATAAAAAGGAGTTCCGTTTAATCCTGCAAGTGTAAATACAATAATTCCAATTAATACAATTCCAAGTCCACTAAACCAAATTCCTTTTGTTGAGCTTTTAAACGCTGTAACAAATACTCCAAATACATAAAGTACAAGTCCAATCAAAAGAATAATCAATTGAATTGCACCAAATGCAAGCAAATTATGTAGATATTTACCATCTTCATAGTAAACTTTTCCAGTTGGATCATGAATATCGTATGCATATCCTTTCATTGTAAGCCATCCAAAAAGCACAACTCCAAGTGCTACTAACAATACAACAAAACATCTCTTAACAATTCCTCTAAGTCTTTCAATAAGCTCTGGAAATTCTTTATTGTCAATATCATTAATAAGCCACATAGCTCCAAGAATTCTTGCCGCTGCAAATACTAAGATACCCATAGCAAGGTTAAACCAAGCTCCGTGTTTAAAATCAATTGCCGCTTCAAGCCCTCTTAAATCAATTCCATCTTTTGCTACTCCCCAATGAAGTACTCTTGTTACTGGATCATAGCTAAAATTACTTCCAGTAAAGAAAGTTCCAACTGCTGCTCCTATTAACACCATACCAACAAATCCATTAAAATAAAGGAATGCTTTATAAGCACCTTTTCCAATTAAATTGTTTGGTTTGTTCATATATTCATATGATACCGCTTGAAGCACAAACGCAAACAAAATCAACATCCATACCCAATAAGCACCACCAAAACTAATTGCATAAAATAGTGGAAATGCTGCATAAAGCGCTCCCCCAAAAAGTACCAAAGTTGTAAATGTAAGTTCCCACTTTCTACCAAGTGAATTTAAAATTGCCTTCTCTTCATCTTCACTTTTTGCAGTATGAAAAAGAGTTTGTCCACCTTGAACAAAAGTCATAAGGAGGAAAAGTCCTCCAAGAACCGCAACAATTATCCACCAATAAACTTGTAGATAAAAATGTGTTGCGTCCGTTGTAATTGGTGCCCAAGTCATTAGTGCACTCCTTTTGGTCCTGATTTAACGACCGTAAATAGGATTTTAAGCTCTGCAATACCAAGAATTACAAACGCTGTTAAGAACAAGAAGAATGTTGCTTGAACATTTGTAAGTGCAATTGGTGTTACAGACTCAGCTGTTGGTAATACTCCAAATACTGTCCAAGGTTGTCTTCCAATTTCTGCTGTCATCCATCCAAAGCTTGTTGCAATCCAAGGAAGTGGAACTGAAACAACCGCAAGTTTTTGAAGAAGTTTATTTTGTTCAAATGTACCTTTAACAATAGCCACCCAACTCATTAAGAATAGTAAGATAAACCAAAATCCAAGTCCAACCATAATATGGAACGCATAAAATACTGGTGGAACTGGTGGATGAATTAAATCAGGATCTTTATTTAAAAAGTATCCATATCCAATTAAATCAGCTTTTGTAAGTTTTACTCCTGTATCCTTATCTTCCCAAATAACTTTATAAAAATCAGTT
>JBDONU010000122.1:0-2185 GCA_039831175.1 Nautiliaceae bacterium | reverse complement strand
CTTAAATGAGCTTCTTTTAACTTTTTATAAGCCATCCAAGATTTTTTACTTACCGTAATCTCTTCTAAATCAAGAGGAGTATCAATTGAATAGACAAACTCTTCTAAAATATTCTTAACATCCGGATCCACACTAATAGCCGTCATTCTTTTTGCAATAAGTTTTGTAGGTGATAAAACTTCATTTGCCCCAAGCCTTTTTAACTTCTCAATCTCTTCATCTGTATTTGCTACTGAGAGAATGTAATATGGATGACGCTTTAAATCTCTCTCATAAAGCCTAACGCTACTTATTACTGCAATATTATCAGGAACGCTTTTTGAGAGGGTGATTACGCCTTTTGCACTGCTTAAGTGAGATTTTTTAAGTGCAAGGAGTGTATGAGGCTCGCCTTTTACAAAAAATGGATATTTATACTCTTTTGCAATATCTTCAATATTCTCACTTGGATCTATTACAACAAAAGGAATATGCGCTTCTCTTAACTCTTTTGTCAAATCAATCGTATACTCATTATGATAGCAAATTACCATATGATTTTTAAGCCTTGCAATTTTATAAAGCATTCTATTCTCCTTAATAAGTGCAATAAGGCGACCTTTGTTAATAACATCTATTAAAATTCCCACCGCATATGAAAATACTACAAACCCAGCAATTATCAAAAATATAGTAAAAAGCCTACCAGTTGGAGAAATTGGAGCAATCTCACCAAATCCAACGGTTGTAAAGGTAATACCAGTTTGATAAATAGCATCCATTAAAGAAAAATGGTCAATCCAAATATATCCGAGCGTCCCAAAAAGTTGAATTAAAAGTGTAAGAATAATTGGAGTTCTAAAAGGTTTGAGTTCTGCCCAGATTTCAGTAGACAAATCAACTTCTGGTTTTTGAGAATACTCCCAGTGAAGAAACTCTGCTAATTTTTGCCAAAAACTTTTTTTAACTTTACCTTTCATAAAATGCCCCAAAAAAGGGGAAATTAAACTGTTTTTTTCAAGCTTTTGAGACAGCTTGTGCAAATTTTAACTCTTCTTACAACCCCATCAATCTCAATTCTTACATGTTGAATGTTAGGATTAAATTTATGTCTTGTCTTTCTGTTTGAGTGGCTCACTCTATTTCCAAATTGAGGACCTTTACCACAAATTTCACATTTTCTTGCCATTTTCGTCCTTTTAGATTTTTTGAGTTTGAAATTATATCAAAAAAAAGTTTAACACTTTTACAAATATTTCCTTTTAAAAAGGATTAATGCAACTCTTCATTAAGTTTTACTTCTCTTCTACTTCTAAATGCTATCATTTTTCCTTTTGTAGTATCAAATCTATAATGCACTCCATTAAGCCCGGCTAACTCTAACCCTTTGAAAAACTCTTTATACTCAGCCTTCCACTTAGGATTTACTTCTTTGATTTTCTCAAACTCATCTTCACTTATCCAAATTTTTGTCCCCTCCAAAACCGCAATCCCAGCATCTACAATACATCCATCACCAAGTGGAATTCCAGTTACTGAATTTGCTCCAAGCAAAGTGTTTTTCCCAATTGTAATAGGATTTCCATTTGTTCCGCTTAACACTCCAAGAATTGAAGCACCACCTCCAATATCAGCCCCCTCTTTTACAACCGCACTACTACTAATCCTTCCCTCAACCATTACAGGACCCTCGGTTCCGGCATTAAAGTTAATGTAACTAGCTCCTGGCATCACCGTAGTTCCAGCTGCAAGCTGAGCCCCCATTCTCACTTTACTTGTATCAAGAATCCTTGTATTATCATCTGGGATAATATGAGATAAAAATCTTGGAAACTTATCCACATACTCAACTTCTGGATAAGCGTCTTTTAATTTCAGTTCAATTTCGTTTGCCCTTAAATAATCAAGCTCAATAGGCACATTCCCAACCCACGCTGAGTTGTGTAAAACTCCAAAAGCCCCATTTAAATTAATGCTTCTTAGCGGCACTTTTCTTTGAGAGAGCGCGTAAAGTTTCAAATAAACAGCTTCAACACTCTTTGGTGCTTCATCCTCAAATAAAAAGCAAATTCTATAATCACTAAACTCCTCTTTTTCAAAAATCTCATCTAAAACTTTTAATACTTGGATATTTTTATGCTTATCCCCAACAGCCTCAGCCACCAACTCATCCCCAAAATAACTAAGAGCCTTTTTTACAAAATCT
>JBDONU010000057.1:0-2203 GCA_039831175.1 Nautiliaceae bacterium | reverse complement strand
AATTAGAAGAAGAAAAAGGCCCAACAACCGCTACAACCCCTTCATTTACAAGTCTTTTATATCCAAAAATCGTTTGAGTTTTATTGCTACCATTATCTACAAAAATAACTTTAACTTTATCTCCATTTGGAAGAGATTGATGATAAATGTAAATTACATTAAGCCCTCTTTTTATTTGATTTCCAAAACCAGAAAAAACTCCACTAAAAGGAAGCAAAACACCAATTTTTATCTCTTTTGCAAAAAGAAAAGCAAAAATAGCCAATAATATTCCAACTACTCTCATCTTAGCCTATCTATTTGGCTTGAACATATCAACAAAGACTGGTTTACCATTCGCAATTTCTTCAATATAAACTGGTTTACTAACTGGATTACCAGTCCTTGGATTAATTGTAATATATCCAGTAACTCCTTCAATATGTCTTGCGTGTCTTATATTCCAAGCAACACATTTTCTAAGTTTTTCAAGAGATGCTTTATTTTGCGGATTATCACATTTAGCCAAAGCATAATAAATCAACAAATAAGCATCAACCCCTGTTGCTTCATAAGGTCCAGGCAAACGACGATATTTTGCTTTAAACTCTCTTATAAATCTTTTTGAGAGTGAGGTTGGAGGGCGAGAATAATCAAATGGAGATGTATATAAAACTCCATTTGCTGCAATTCCTGCAAGTTTTGAGAAATAAAACGCATCCCCAATACCGCTTGATCCAAGAATAGTTGCATCAATACCAGCTTTCCTTATTCCTCTTACAATCATAGCAGCTTCTGGCGCATAAAGTGGCAAATAGACAAAATCTGGTTTAAATTGAGCAAGCGCTGAAATTTGAGAAGAGAAGTTTTTTTGTCCAGTTGATATAAATAAAACTTTTGTCCAAACTCCATATTTTTTAATTTTATGTAAAGTATTTCTAAAAATCGAAGTAAGTCTAACAGAATATCCTTGCTTCATATCAGTAAAAATCGCTACTTTCTTAACTCCATTCTTAATTGCATACCTTGCAGCAGCTTCGGCTTCAAAAACATCCACAAACGATACCCTACTTGCTACCTTACTTCCCGCAGTAGCTCTTTTATCAGTTGCAAACGGAGTAACAGTTGGAGTAAAAGTAGCATCGGCAATTCTTTTAATAACTACTGCATTCTCAGAAATTAAAGGTCCCTCAACCGCTACAACCTTATTTTCATAAACAAGCTTTGAATATGCATTTTTTGTTGCAATTTTATCACTTTGGTTATCTACTGTTAAAATTTTAATATTATCTCCAGTTTTAAATCTATTGTAATATTGGTAAATCCACCTCATCCCATCAAGAGTTCTTTTACCCAAATCTCCCATTCTTCCACTAAGAGGTAAAAGCGCTCCTACTTTAAAAGAAGTTGCAAATAATGATGAAACAAGCCCCAATAGCAAAATGCCTTTACAAACCTTTTTCATAACTCACCTTTTTGTTTTTTGTTAAAATACAATTTTATGTAATAATTATAGCAAACTTCAACAAAAAAAGGGCAAAAATGATAGATTTAAAAGCATTAGAGAGAGATTTTGAAACTATTTCACAAAAATTAAGGCTAAAAGGAGTTGAAGAGGAGCTTTTAAGAAAAGTAAAAAAACTTTTCGAAGAGAAAAAAGAGATTACAACAAAAATCCAAGCCCTCCAAGCAAAAAGAAATACCCTCTCAAAACGGATTGGAGCTTTGATGAGAGAGGGTAAAAAAGAAGAGGCTGAGAATATAAAAAAAGAGGTGGCAAAGATAAAAAAAGAGATTGAAGTATTAGATGAAAAGTTAAAAGAGCTTGAAGAAAAATTGAATAATTTAGCTTTATCTATTCCAAATATCCCAGATAGCGATGTACCGGTTGGAAAAGATGAAAATGATAATGTAGAGATTAAAAGAGTAGGAGATTTGCCAGAATTTGATTTTGAAGTAAAGTCTCACGATGAACTTGGTGAAAAGCTTAACTGGCTTGATTTTAAAAGAGGGGTAAAGCTTGCAAAGAGTAGATTTGTGGTGATGAAAAATGAAGCTGCAAGAATTGAGAGGGCTTTGATTAACTTCTTTTTAGAGCACAACAGAAGCTATGGATTTGAAGAAGTTTGGGTACCTTTGATGGTAAATGAAGCTACAATGATAGGAACTGGTCAACTTCCAAAATTTAAAGAGGATTTGTTTAAAGTTGAAGATGAGGATTTAT
>JBDONU010000025.1:0-2219 GCA_039831175.1 Nautiliaceae bacterium | reverse complement strand
GAAGGGTGATAATGTCAACCTTCTCATCAAATATTCACAGAGTCTATCAAGCAATCCAAGCTGGAATGAAATTTGGTAGGAAAGTTTGTATTATTGGAAGAAGTATGGAACAAAACTTAAATGTTGCAATGGAGCTTGGATATATTAACTTGCCAAAGGATATTTTTATTGACCCATACGAAATTGGTAAATATCAAGACCACGAAATTTTAATCATCACAACAGGAAGCCAGGGTGAGAGTATGAGTGCTTTATATAGAATGGCAATTGATGAGCACAGACATGTAAAAATTAAAGAAGGAGATCAAATAATAATCTCAGCCAAAGCAATTCCTGGGAATGAACCAACCGTATCTCAACTTATTAACTTTTTGATGAAAAAAGGGGCAAAAGTAGCATATCAAGAATTTAGTGAAATTCATGTCTCAGGACATGCAAGTCAAGAAGAACAAAAATTAATGCTTCGCCTTGTAAAGCCAAAATATTTCTTCCCAGTGCACGGAGAGTATAATCACTTAGTAAAACACAAAGAGACCGCTTTGCAAGCTGGAATGAAAGAGGAGAATGTGTTTATTATGGAAGATGGAGAGCAGTGGGAAATTACTCCAAAAAGAGTAAGAAAAGTTGGAAAAGTAAAAGTTGGTAAGATTTATATTGATAATCAAATTAATGAACAAATTGAAAATGATGTGGTAATTGATAGGCAAAAACTTGCAACTGAGGGAATTATTATGATTGTAGCTCAGGTTGATAAGCAGAATAAAAAGCTTATTGGGCGTCCAAGGGTTAGCACTTTTGGAATTATTGCTGATAAGGATGATAAAGATTTTGCAAAAGAGATGGAAGAGCTTTTGATTAATTACATAACTCACGCAAAAGATTATGTTTATGAGAAAAATAGGATTTTTGAAAATGAGCTTAGAAATGTTATTAGAAAACACGTGTTTAGAAAAACGAAAAAATATCCAACAATTGTGCCTATGATTTACTTTATGTAAAATTTTTTTGTAAAATTAAAAAAAAGGATTTTCAATGGTAATTAAAGCAAAAGATTTAATCGTTTTGGTAGAAAAAATCAAACATTCTCCCGCTTACATTGCGGCAATGGAGAAAAAAGAAGCTTATAAGGGTAAGCCTTTGTATACAAAAGATGATGATAATTTTTTAGTAGTTGAGCTTGTTGATGAGCTTGAAAAGTTGATAGAGGATAAAAATTTTGCTGTTAATGATTTAGTGGAGGTTGATGTAGTTGCTAAAAAAGTAGAAGTTGACTCAATTGAAATCAAGGTTGATTAGTTGCTTTCGCTAAAATTTGGTATAATTTTGTAAAAAGGAGGGGAAATGAGTGAGAAAAAAATTGAGTACCCAAGAATGTGGGGATTTAGAATTATTGGAGAAGATAAAGAGAAAATGAGGGAAGCTGTGAAAGATTGTATCCCAAATCAAGATATAAAAGTTGAGGATAACAATCAAAAGGGTAAATATTTTTCTCAAAAGTTTGAAGCTTATGTGACAAGTGAAGAGGAGAGAAACGAATTTTTCAAAAGACTTCAAGAGCATAAAGATATTAAATTTGTGCTATAACTCCAAAAACTTCTTAGCTCCTTTGAGCTTTGAAGTGTGTTGCTTTATCCACTCATCAAATCCTTCAAGTCCTTTGTTTTTGCAATATGCAAATAATTCATAGTAAGGATGGGATGAATATCTTTTTTTAAGTTCTTTTTTGCTAAGTTTAGTTGCTTTTTTTGTTTCTTTTTTTAAATAGTTATACTTTTGTAAGAAACGATTTTTAATTTCTTTGAAATATTGATATTTTTCGCTTTTTTTATTTAGCATCTCTTCATACTCTTTGTCTTTTTTTTCCAAAATTGCTTTTATAATGTCGTGAGGTTGAATTTTTGCTAGGAGTTTGTGCCTTTTAAGGTACTCTTTTGTTTTTATTTTTACAAATTTCATTTCCTCAAATATTAAAATCCACCCCTCTTTTTCTTTCTCTTTTCTAGCGAGCTCTAAAAATTCATCTAAATTTGAGATATTGTATCTTTTTGGAGTTTTAATTTGATATTCATTTGCTTCTTTTTCAAAATCAAGATCATACTCTCCTGTTTTTAAGTCTCTAACTTGAATTAAGTTTAGCTCGTCTTTGTCGTAATTTAACACAACCTGCGTCTTTGGGGATACAAATTCAAATATAGGGATTTTGTTTTGTTGAAATTTTT
>JBDONU010000088.1:0-2315 GCA_039831175.1 Nautiliaceae bacterium | reverse complement strand
GAGTTTATCCACTATTCAGAACACTTAGCCTGTTTTGATTGTAAAGTAAGTTTTGAAGAACTTGAACCCCTTGCTTTTTCCTTTAATTCACCAAAAGGTGCTTGCCCTACTTGTGATGGACTTGGAGTAACTTATACTCTTGATATTGAAAAAGTGATAAAAGACAAACCACTAAATAAAGGAGCCATTCCTCTTGTTTGGGGATTTAATAAAAAGTATTATCAAGAATTTTTTAAAGCCTTATGCAAAGAAACTGAAATTGATATGAATAAAAGTTTTTATGAACTTGACGAACATCAAAAAAAACTTATTTTAAATGGAACAGCTTATGAGATTGAATTTGAGTATGGAAAACATAAAATATCAAAAAAATGGCCAGGACTAAAACAGATAGCCCTTGATTTGTATAAAGATAATATTAGTGAAATTATGAGCGAAAAAACATGTCCTACTTGCAAAGGATTTAGATTAAAGCAAGAGAGCCTCTCAGTAAAAGTAGCCGGTAAAACAATAGCTGAGATTATCTCAATGCCAATAGAAAAAGCGTATCAATTTTTTAAAAATGAAAAAAATTTTAATTTTTTGACAACTCAACAAAAAAAGATAGCTAATCCTATATTAAAAGAGATTCGTGAGAGACTCTTTTTCTTAGTTGATGTTGGGCTTGGGTATCTAACACTTCATCGCGATGCAAGGACAATAAGCGGAGGAGAATCTCAAAGAATAAGAATTGCATCTCAAATTGGAAGCGGACTAACTGGGGTTATGTATGTTTTAGATGAGCCAAGTATTGGTCTTCACGAAAGAGATACGATTAAACTCATAAACACTCTTAAAAATTTAAGAGACAGAGGCAATAGCGTAATAGTGGTAGAACACGACAGAGAAACGATACTAAATGCCGATTTTATAGTAGATATTGGACCTGGTGCTGGGAAGTATGGAGGTGAAATAGTATTTGCTGGAAGTGTAGAAGAGTTATTAAAAAGCGAAACAGAAACAGCAAAATATCTAAGAAAAGAAAAAGATATAAACTATCAAAAAAACCGCCCTCAAAAAGAGTGGATAGAGATAAAAAATGTAAATATACACAACATAAAAAATCTTGATGTAAAAATTCCTCTAAGAAACTTAGTATGCGTTACCGGAGTTAGTGGAAGTGGAAAAAGCTCACTAATACTCCAAACCCTCCTTCCAGTTGCCCGTGAGATATTAAACCACGCCCATAAAATCCAAAAAGTAAAAGGGGTTGAAATTAAGGGACTAAAACAGCTTGATAAGGTAATTTATCTTGACCAAAGTCCAATTGGAAGGACCCCAAGAAGCAACCCAGCAACTTATACTGGGGTATTTGACGATATAAGAGCTTTGTTTGCTTCAACTCCCGAGGCTCAAATTAGAGGTTATACACCTGGAAGATTTAGCTTTAATGTAAAGGGAGGAAGATGTGAAGTTTGTAAAGGTGAAGGCGAGATAAAAATTGAGATGCACTTTTTACCTGATGTAATGGTAACTTGTGAGGCGTGTGGAGGTAAAAGATATAACGAACAAACTCTTGAAATAAAATATAAAGGCAAATCAATTGCCGATGTTTTGGAGATGAGTGTAGATGAAGCGTATGAATTTTTTGAAAAAATCCCAAAAATAAAAGCCAAACTAAAAACCCTAAAAGATGTTGGACTTGGATACATAACCCTTGGTCAAAACGCAACAACCCTAAGCGGTGGAGAAGCTCAGAGGATAAAACTTGCAAAAGAGCTTAGCAAAAAAGACACAGGTAATACTCTTTATATCTTAGACGAACCAACAACCGGTTTGCACTTCAAAGATATTGATAATTTAATGAAAGTATTGCAACATCTAGTAGACCTTGGAAACAGCGTAATTGTAATTGAGCATAATTTAGACTTTATAAAAAATGCGGATTATATTATAGATATGGGACCAGAAGGCGGAAGCAAAGGTGGAAGAGTAATTGCCACTGGAAGCGTAAAAGAGATTATTGAAAAATACAAAGATATAAGCTATACGGCAAAGTATCTGGCAAAAGAGTTAAAAAGATGATATAATTTTATCAGCAAATTGGGGCAAGTTTTAAAAAAAAAGGGAATTTTAGCCATTTTTATCAAATTTTGCCCCATTTTAAAAAAGTTCTTTGAAAACCCGAAATTTTGGCAAAAAGTCGCAAAAAAGTCGCAAAAAAATTTTTAATCTTTTTTTAATGTTTCCTTTAAAAGTCCCAAAATTAAGGGCGGTGGAAACCAACTGACCCGCAAAGGGGATTGCGACCATAATCAGGAATTTCGTAATAATCT
>JBDONU010000035.1:0-8323 GCA_039831175.1 Nautiliaceae bacterium | reverse complement strand
ATTTACCAAATCATACTTCCAAATAGGAGCATTAGCTTTAAAATCCTCTACAAACTCTTTAATGTATCTAAATCCCTCTTCTCTATGTTTTGTAAAAACCGCACACAAAAAACTACTCTCCCCTACTCTAACATCCCCAAAACTATGAGCCATTACAATCCTTGCATCCGACAAATTCTCCCACTTCTTAAACCACTCATTAAGCATAGGCAAATACAAATCAAAACTAAGCCCATCAATTCCCTTATCTCTTCTTACAATCCCAATAAAAGGAATCATAGCTCCATACCCATCCTTAAATTCACTATACCATCTATCCAAAACCTCAATTACAGGAATTCCTCCTTTATAAATCTCTACCATTTACACTCCTTAATAATCAAACTTTGCTTGATGTTTTTTAGCAAGCTACAATATTCCATGAACTAAAAACCCATTAATCTATCCTCCACAAACTGGGGGTAATATCACAACTTTATCACCATCTTTTAGCGGGATATCTAAGTTAGTTACAATCTTATCATTTACTCCAACAGCTGAGACTCTAAGCCATTTTCTTAACTCTTCATCTTTATTTAAAATCTCTTTTAACTCTTTTAAACTCTTTACATCAACTTCAATTGGTTCTTTTTGAATTGGTCCTAAAAACTCTACTTTTACCATTTTTATCCTTTATGTTAAAATAATAAAAAAAAAGGTCGTTATGAAAATTGGACATATTAACTATTTAAACCTTTTGCCATTTTATCAATTTTTGAAAAAAAAAGGGATAAGAGTTTATAGTAGTTATCCAGCTTATATCAATAAATTATTTGAAAAAAAACAAATTGAAGCAGCCTTTATCTCATCAATAAAAGCAAAAAACAAAAAATGCTTTAATGTTGGAATTGCAGCAAAAAAGAGAGTAAAAAGCGTATTGATATGCCAAGGTCAAGGAGAAGATAAAGAGTCCCAAACATCAAATATCTTAGCAAAAATTCTAAACCAAGAAGGAAGGGTAGTAATTGGAGATAAGGCTTTTAAAGAAAAAGGGTGCAAAGATTTAGCAAAAATTTGGTTTGATAAATATAAACTTCCATTTGTTTTTGCACTCTTTTGCGTAAATAAAAATCAAAAAAAATATGAAAAGCTTATAAAAGAATTTTTAAAATCAAAACCAAAAGTCCCCTATTACATCCTAAAACCTTACCTTCAAAAAACATCTCTAAGCTATAAAGGAGCAAGAGAGTATTTAGAAAAGGTAATTTATTACAAATTATCTTGGAAAGAGAAAAAGGCTCTTTATAAATTTTGGAAAGAAGCAAAAAAATTAAAAAAAGGAAAACAATGGATTACTCAAAACCAATAGAGATAGGAGATGAGATCTTTTGGGTTGGATATGTTATACCAAATGACCCTTTTCAATGCCATGTTTATCTTATAAGAAATAAAGATGAATCAATCTTAATTGATCCAGGAAGTATGATAACTTTTCCAGTTGTATTAGAAAAAATAACATCTCTTATCAAGCTAAGGGATATTAAATACATAATTATGCATCACCAAGACCCAGACATTGTAGGATGTTACTCTACTCTTGAAACTCTCTTCCCACAAGATAAACAATATATTGTAACTCATTGGCGAACAGAAATGCTCTTAAAGCATTATCAGTGGAAAACTCCTTTTTATTTAGTAGATAAACACGATTGGAAGCTAAAAGCAGGAGATAGGGAACTTGAATTTATTTTTACTCCATATGCTCACTTTGCAGGGGCATTTTGCACTTACGATAAAAAAACTGAAATTTTATTTTCAAGCGATTTATTTGGAGGACTTACGAAAGAATTTAAACTCTTTGTTGATAATGTAGATGAATACTTTGAAGCTGCAAAATTATTTCACAAACACTATATCCCAACCAATGAAGTATTAAATTTCGCTCTAAGTCAAGTAGAAAAAAAAGACCCTCAAATGATAGCTCCTCAACATGGCTCAATTATTAAAAAAGAGTTTATAAAACCATTAATTGAAAAACTAAAAAAACTTGATTGCGGACTTTATTTAATGGATACATATGAGAGTGATTTAAACACGCTAAATGCAATTGATAAAGTTTTAAAAAAATTTTTTCAAGATACAATCTCAGGAAGCGAAATTGAAACAATTCTAAGAAACCTGTTTAACAACCTAAAAAAAGTTCTCCCAACAATAATAAAAATAGAATTTTGCGGTACATCTCCAATTTCTGGGAAACTACACTGCTTTGAATTTAAGGATAATACTCTAAGAGAGATAGAAAAAAGCAGCATTGGATATTCTTACACTCAAATCCTCACCCAAGATAATGAGCAAGTTGGATATATCTATCTTTGGACAAAAAGAAAACTCACAAAACATCAAACAAATTTAATAAGAATATTATTTGATAAAATCTCAATGCCAATTAGCATCTCTTTACAAAAAGAACTTATGTTAAAAGAGCTTGAAGAAGAGAATAAAACTCTCCATCAAAAAGTATTAATAGACCCTCTAACAAAACTTCACAATAGAGAATATCTACAAAAATACCTAGTACAAAAGATTGAAGAAGCAAAAAAATATAGTGTCCCTCTTAGCGTAGCAATGATAGATATAGATTTCTTTAAAAGAATAAACGATACTTATGGACATTTAATAGGAGATTGCGTATTAAAAGAGGTTGCAAATTTGCTAAAAGAGCACTTCCAAAGCGATGATGTTATAAGATATGGAGGAGAAGAGTTTTTGATTGTTATGCCATTTACTCCAATAAAAAAAGCGTATGAAAAAGTGGAAAATTTTAGAAAAGAAGTAGAGAAAAAAAACTTTTGCAAAGAGAAAAACCTCAATATTACAATAAGCTCTGGTATTGCTGAGCTAAATAAAGATGACACTATCCAAACTCTAATAGACAAAGCCGATAAAAAGCTTTATGAAGCAAAAAAAACTTCTCGCAATGTTGTAATTTGTTATAATTTCAATCCATACAACCACACTTAATAGGAGAATATTATGAAGGAACTTGAAAAGATAGGTATAAAAACAAAAAAGGTCATTCATAATCCAAGTTATGATAAAATCATTGAAGATAGCTTAAAAAGAGGTGAAGTAGTTAAAACGGCTCACGGAGCAACTGCTGTTGATACTGGTGAATTTACAGGAAGAAGCCCAAAAGACAAATACTTCGTAAAACAACCTCCAAGCGAACAATACATAGCATGGGGAGATATTAACCAACCAATCTCGCCAGAAGTTTTTAAAAAACTTGAAAAATTTACAAAAGATGAACTTAGCAAATATGATGAACTTTATGTTGTTGATGTATTTGTTGGAGCAAGTAAAGAGTCTAGACGTGCAATTAGATTTATAACTCCAATTGCTTGGCAAGCACATTTTGTTATGAATATGTTTATTTTACCAACCAAAGAGGAGCTTAAAAACTTTAAACCCGATTTTACTTTTCTTGTAGCTGGTCCTGCAAGATATCCTAACTGGAAAGAAGATGGCTTAAATAGTGATATTTTTGTAGCGTTTAACATTGAAGATAATTTAGCAATAATGAGTGGGACAATGTATGGTGGAGAGATGAAAAAAGGAATTTTCACTATGATGAATTACTGGCTCCCACTTGAAGGTAAACTTTCTATGCACTGCTCTGCAAATGTAGGAGAAAAGGGAGATGTAGCTTTATTCTTTGGACTATCTGGAACTGGAAAAACTACTCTATCAACTGACCCAAAAAGAAAGTTAATTGGAGATGATGAACACGGATGGGATGATAATGGAGTATTTAACTTTGAGGGTGGATGTTACGCAAAAGTAATCAATCTTGATAAAGAGAGTGAACCTGAGATTTATAACGCAATAAAAAGAGGGGCTTTGCTTGAAAATGTAGTAGTAAAAGAAAACGGAGAAGTTGACTTTACAGATTCAAGTAAAACCGAAAACACAAGGGTATCTTACCCAATTGAACATATCAAAAATCACGAATGCACACTTCAAGGCGGACATCCAAAAAACATTATCTTTTTAACAGCTGATGCATTTGGAGTATTACCTCCGGTATCTAAACTTACAAAAGAGCAAGCAATGTACTATTTCCTTAGCGGATACACCGCAAAAGTTGCGGGAACTGAAAGAGGAATTACCGAACCTGTTGCTACATTTAGTGCGTGTTTTGGTGAGCCGTTTTTACCGCTTCATCCAACCGTTTATGCAAAACTTCTTGGAGAAAAAATTGATAAACATCAAGTAAATGTTTATTTAGTAAATACTGGATGGACTGGTGGACCTTATGGAGTTGGGAAAAGGATGAGTATTAAAGATACAAGAGCTTGCATTAATGCAATTCTTGATGGAAGCATTGAAAAGGCTGAATTTGAAACTTTGCCAGTATTTAACTTAAAAATACCAAAAGAACTTCCAGGAGTTGATACAAAAGTATTAAATCCAAGAAACACTTGGAAAGATAAAGAAGCGTATGATAAACAATTAAGAAAACTTGCTAAAATGTTTATTGATAATTTTAAAAGATATGAAGATGTACCAGAAGGCAAAGAGTACGAAAAAGCTGGTCCAAAGCTTGATTAATGGCTAAGATTTTCATTTTTATTGGGATAGTCTTTATAATTATTGGCTTATTACTTTATTTTTTTAAAGACTTCCCTCTTTTTCATTTACCAGGAGATATCGTAATAAAAAAAGAAAATTTTGTTTTCTATTTTCCAATTACCTCATCAATCTTAATAAGTGTTATTTTAAGCCTTATTTTTTACATTATCTCAAAGATTTTCCAATGAGACTTTTTATAGCCTCCCCAATCTCACTTCCAACTTATCAAACCATAAAAGAAGATTTTAAAGGGTGCATAAAAGGAAAATGGGTTGAGGGATGGAATTTGCATCTAACTTATAAATTTATAGGTGAAGATGATGCTAAAAAATATCAAAAACCTCTCAATCTCTCAAAAGTTGAAATAAAAATAAAAGGGCTTGAAACTTTTAGTGAAAAAGTGCTATTTTTAAAAGTAATAAACAATTTAAAAGAGATAAACGAAAAAATCAATAAAGAGTTTAATCTCTCAAGTGATAACTTTACCCCTCACATTACTCTTTGTAGAATTAAAGAAATAAACAACAAAGAAGAATTCAATCTAAAACTCAAAAAATGGGAAAACTTCTCCTTTTCTATCTCTTCTGAAATATACCTATATACATCCACTCTCACCAAAAAAGGTCCAATTTATAAAAAAATTTACAAATATTAACTCAATTTTTGTGATATAATAAAATAAAACTTTTAAGGAGAGGAGATGGAAAAATATAAAATCTTGCCAAAACTTGCAAGATTATCAATTCTAGAAGAGTTTGAAGGTAAAAAACTTATAAACAAAGAAGAGTGGCTAAGCAAATACCCTTGGCTTGGAGAAAAAAGAGCTACCTTTGTTACTTTAAAACTAAAAGACAAACCAAGAGGCTCAAATCTTAGAGGATGCATTGGCTCAATACTCCCTTATCGCCCAATGATTGATGATGTAATTGAAAATGCAAAAGCAGCCGCTTTTTCTGACCCAAGATTCCCACCGCTAAGACCCGAAGAGTTTGATAAAGTCAAAATTGAAGTTAGCGTGCTTACAATCCCACAAAAAGTAGAGTATGAAGATATTGAAGATTTAAGACGCAAAATTCGCCCAGGAGTTGATGGAATCATACTTCAACTTGGTAATCATCAAGCAACATTCCTTCCAGCAGTATGGGATGAGTTACCACTATTTGATTTATTTTTTGCTCACCTTTGCGTAAAAGCTGGACTTCCAGGAGACTGTTTGAAGTTTCACCCAACAATTTATAAATATCAAGCAATAGAAGTAGAGGAGGAGTAATCCTCCTAATCCGCTTTTAAAATCGCTCCGTTACTTGCATTTGTAACAAGTGCTCTGTATTGTCTTAGCCATCTACCGGGCACATCTTTTTTGATAGGTTTGAACTCTTTTTTTCTCTTTTCAATCTCTTCATCGCTAAGTTTTACATTAATTGAGAAATTATCAACATCAATCTCAATTATATCTCCATCTTTAAGCAGTCCAATCATTCCGCCCTCAGCTGCTTCTGGGCTGATATGCCCGACACTAAGCCCTCTCGTAGCACCTGAGAATCTACCATCGGTAATTAAAGCCACTTTATCTCCAAGCCCCATTCCCATTATAAGAGAAGTAGGTGCAAGCATCTCTTGCATTCCAGGACCGCCTTTTGGACCTTCGTATCTAATAACAACAACATCCCCCTCTTTAACCTTTCCGCCTGTAATTCCTTCAATAGCTTCTTGCTGAGAATTAAAGCATACCGCTTTTCCTGTGAATTTTCTGCTTCCAGTAATCCCGGCAGTTTTAATAACGCATCCCTCTTTGGCCAAATTACCAAACAAAATAGCAAGTCCTCCAACTTCGCTATAAGGATTATCAACCGGATGAATTACGCTATAATCCTTAACTTCTACATCTTTTAGCCTATCGGCTACAACTCCACCCTCAATTACCGGATTGTCAAGGTATAAAATTGTATCGCTTCTTTTGCTAATCTCTTTCATCACCGCACTTATTCCACCAGCTCTATGGATATCTTCCATATGAATAGTTTGAAGTGAAGGTGAAATTTTTGCAATGTGGGCTGTGTGACGTGCAATTTCATTAATCTTTGCTAAATCAAAATCAACCCCAGCCTCTTTTGCAATCGCTATCATATGTAAAACGGTATTTGAGCTTCCACCCATTGCCATATCAACAACAAAAGCATTGTGGATTGCTTTTTCGTTTATGATGTTTTTAATTCTGTATTGTTCGCTTAATTTCTCATCTTTTGCAATTTCGCAAATTCTCCTTGCAGCTTTTCTGAGTAACTCTTCCCTTTCAGGAGTTAAGGCTAAAATTGTTCCGTTTCCTTTTAGGGCTATCCCCATAGCTTCAATTAATGTATTCATACTATTTGCCGTAAACATTCCACTACAACTTCCGCCCCCAGGACACGCAAGGCACTCTAACTGATAAAGCTTATCTTCATCAATCTCACCCTTTTCAAATTTACCAACCCCCTCAAAGACACTCGCCAAATCAATAGGAGTCCCATCGGGCAAATGCCCAGCTCTCATAGGACCACCAGTTACAAAGATTGTCGGTACATTTACTCTAAGTGCTCCCATTACCATTCCAGGAGTGATTTTATCGCAATTTGGAAGGGCAATCATTGCATCAAGTTTATGAGCATTCATCACTGTTTCAATTGAGTTTGCAATAATTTCACGGCTAGGCAAACTATAAAGCATCCCATCATGTCCCATTGCAATACCATCATCAACCCCGATTGTATTAAACTCAAACGGCACGCATCCGTTTTTTCTAATCTCATCTTTTACAATTTCAGCATATTTATTTAAAAAGAAATGTCCAGGGATAATCTCAATAAAACTATTCGCAACTCCAATAAACGGCTTATCAAAATCCTCATCCTTTAACCCACAAGCCCTAAGCAAACTTCTATGAGGGGCTCTGTGCCACCCTTTTTTAATTTCGTCACTTCTCATACTCTTCCTTTTTTTTCGCTATTTTAACAAAATTGGCAAATTATCTTTACTTCATAAACAAAGTTTTAATTTTTATGATTTAAACTATCAAAAAAATAAGCTCACTTATTTTATAAACTTCCCAACTCACTTTAAAATCAATAAAGCATTTTTGATATAATTTCGCTAAAAAAAATTAAAAGGTTTAATTTATGTTTATACTTCCAACAAAAGAAGATGCCGATTTTATAGTATCAAATTCAAAGCAGTTTTTTAGAAAAGATGATAAATTTTTAGACAAAGATATCTCAATTTATCACTACAAACAAGCAAAATTTGAAGAATTTGAAAAGTTTAAGGATAAAGGCTCTTATGAACTTAGAGGGCTTACATTTCTAGAAGATAAGAGATTTTTGGCTTTACATAAATTTTTTGAGTTAAACCAGGCACCCGGATGGATGGAAGAGGATTTAAAAACAAAAAAAATCATAAAAGCCACCGAAAAAATTGATGGGACCTTGCTTCAACCAATTTTAATTAATAACAAAATCTACTTCAAAACAAAACTCTCATTTGATATCTACCAAGCAAAAAAAGCAAACGAAATGCTTAAAAATCCAAAACTCAAAGAGTATATCCTAAAAAAATTTCAACAAAACAAAATCCCTATATTTGAATTTGTATCCCCAAAGACGCAGGTTGTGTTAAATTACGACAAAGACGAGCTAAACTTAATTCAAGTTAGAGACTTAAAAACAGGAGAGTATGA
>JBDONU010000068.1:0-2352 GCA_039831175.1 Nautiliaceae bacterium | reverse complement strand
CAAAAGCGATTGCCTCTTTTGAATTTTGAGGGATTAAGATTTCTTTTTTCTTTGTTATAAAGATAATCTCATTTTCATCGCTTCCAAAATCGTTTTTTGTAAGAAGATTTAGGCATATTGCATCAAGGTTTTTTTTGTGTAGGGCGTTTTTGGCGTATTTTAGGGCGTTTTTTTCATCTCTTTCTGCCTTAAAGCCTATTTTTTTAAACTTTTTATCTTTTAAGGTTTCTAAAATATCTATGTTTTTTTCCATTTCAAGAGAGAATTTATCTCCTATTGTTTCTTTTTTGAGTTTACCCGGAGTGTATTTTGGTTTGTAATCTGCAATAGCTCCGGCCATTATAAGATAATCTGGATTTTCTTTTAAAATTGCATTAAGATACTCTTTTGCACTTTTTACTTTTATCTGTTTTATCTCTTTTGTTAGGTTATGCTCTCTGCTTGAAATTAAAGAAACATCCGCTCCTTTAATATAAAAAGCCTTTGCAAGTGCTTCTCCCATCTTTCCGCTTGAAAAATTGGATATAAATCTTACATCATCAATCTTTTCAATGCTCCCTCCGGCAGTAACCACCACTCTTTTACCTTCCCAAAACTTATCTTTGTTAACCTCCCTTAAAGCTCTTAAAAATATCTCACTTGGCTTTGCCATTTTTCCAATTCCTTCATCTCCACATGCTAAAAGTCCAGAGTTTGCTTCAATGCAGTTTAGGGATTTTATTGATTTTTGAGTGGTTGGATGAAGATACATATTGGTATTGGCAGCAGGGGCAAAAAGAGTTGGGGAGGTTGTGGCAAGGTAGGTTTGTAACAGCAAATTATCAGCTATTCCGTTTGCAGCTTTATTGAGGGTGTTGGCGGTTGCTGGCGCGATTATAAAGATGTCTGCCCACTTTGCATAATCAATATGGTTAACCCCGTTTGCCCAGCTCTCACTTTCTTTGTGTAAAACCGGATTTAGAGTTAAGCTTTCAAATGTTAAAGGGGTTATAAATTTTTTTGCTTCTTCACTCATTACAACTTTAACTTCATCCCCTCTTTTTACAAATAGCCTAATAAGTTCGCAAGTTTTATAAATAGCAATGCTCCCAGTTACCCCTATTAACACTCTCAATCTTTTCTCCCAAAAAATTTATAGTAAAATTCTTTTACGATTTTAAGAGGTGGGCGTGAAATTGCAAGGGAGCCTTTTTTAATATCTTTGTTTACCACACTTCCGGCTGCAATTATTACATCGTCTTCAATTGTAATTGGGGCTATTAGTTTGGTATCGCTTCCTATAAACACGTTTTTGCCGATTGTTGTTTTGTATTTGTTTTTACCATTGTAGTTGCAGGTAATTGTTCCAGCCCCTATGTTCGTCCCTTCATCAATTTCGCTATCTCCAAGATAACTCAGATGCCCAGCTTTTACCCCTTGTAGTTTTGAGGCTTTAACTTCTACAAAGTTTCCGATTTTACTCTCATTAATTTCGCTTTTTGGGCGTATTCTTGCCATTGGTCCAATTGAGCTTTTTTTGATGATTGCTTCTTCAATTACGCTGTTAGGTTTAATTTCACTCTCAACAATGATACTTTTTAAAATCACACACCCGCTCCACACTTCGCACTCACCCTCAAATTTACTATATGCATCAATATAGATGGTATCTGGAAGGTGCATAATAACCCCTTCTTTTAGCCAAAACTCTTTTATTCTTTTACACATAATCTCTTCGGCTTTTGCCAAATCTTTTTTGGAGTTTACCCCTTTGAAGTTTTCTTCATCAACTTCAATAGCTTTTACTTTTAAACCATCTTTTACCGCCATTTCAATAATGTCTGTTAGGTAATACTCTTTTTGAGCGTTGTTGTTTGAGAGGAGAGGGAGGTATTTTTGTAATACTTCTTTTTTGAAGCTGTAAACCCCGGCATTTACATAAGGGATTTTTAATTCTTCTTTTTTAGCGTCTTTTTCTTCAACAATTTTTTTAACATTCCCGTTTTCAATTACAACCCTTCCGTATCCTTGTGGATTTTTTAGTTTCATAACGCTCATAACAATATCAGCCTCAATGTCAAAAAACTTTTTAATCTCATTAGCACTTATTAAAGGCATATCTCCGTTTAATACTAAAACTCTCTCGCTTCTAAGAGGTACCTCTTTTAAAGCTCCGCCAGTTCCTGGGAATTCTTTGTGGTTTTGTTTGTGGATTTTTACGGGATATTTTTTGATTAGCTCTTTTATTTTGTCAAATTCGTGATATAAAACGACATCTATATTTTCAGTAACTTTTAAAGCCTCTTCAATAATATACTCAATCATCGGCTTATTGCATATTTTGTGGATAACTTTTGGAAGTTTTGATTTCAT
>JBDONU010000010.1:0-2373 GCA_039831175.1 Nautiliaceae bacterium | reverse complement strand
ACAAATTCAATTGTTGTAATCCCAAATGATAAAATTCTCTCAATTATTGATAGAAAGGTTGGAAGAAGAGAAGCATTTAGTTTAGTTGATGATGTTTTGTATAAAGCTGTTAGTGGAATTTCAAACATGGTAATTAGCTATGGTGAAAACGACATTAATGTAGACTTTAACGATTTAAAAACAGTTATGTCTCATCAAGGGCTTGCACTTATGGGAGTTGGTGAAGAAAAAGGTGAAAATGCAGCCTTTAATGCTATTAAAAAAGCTATTGAATCGCCACTTCTTGATAATATCTCAATTGATGGAGCAATGGGAGTACTTGTGCATTTTACACTTCATGAGGATTATCCTTTAATGGAGATGCAAGAGAGTATGAACTTAATTTATGAAAAAGTAGATGAGGATGCTGATATTATCTTTGGTACAACTACTGATAATTCACTTGAACCTGATGAAATTAAAGTAACCATAGTAGCTACTGGATTTGAAAAACATCAAACTCCTCCTCCAAAAAAAGAAGTAAAAATTAAACAAGAAGCAAAAGAAGAACCCCAAGAAGAGCTTTTGTCAAACATTGACTTGCCAACTTGGTTGAGAAAAAGATAACTAAAAAAGAAGATAAAAAGCAGAAATGACATAATCTGCTACAAATATAGAAATAGAAGATAAAACCACTGCTTTTGTGGTGCTTTGCCCTACTCCTTTTGCTCCTCCTTTTGTGTTATATCCAATAAATGTTCCAATTGCACTTATGATATATCCAAACACTATTCCCTTAACAATTCCTTCGTTAATGTCTGAAATACTTCCAAGTTGCCTTATATTTTCTAAATAAGCATATCCATTTACATCCAAAGAGTAAACCGAGATAAGATAAGCTCCCATGTTTGCTACCATATCAAAAAATAAAATTAAAAGTGGAAGAGAAATTGTAGTAGCTATAATTCTTGGAACTACCAAGTAGTGTTTTGAATTTACAGCCATTACTTCAAGCGCATCAATTTGCTCAGTAACTCTCATACTCCCAAGCTCAGCAGCATAAGCACTTATTCCTCTACTAACCACCATTAATGCAGCAAATACCGGTCCAAGTTCTTTTACAACCGAAATAAAAATGGTATATCCCATAAAATCTTCTACTCCAAATTTATGGAATCCATTATAAAGTTGCACAGCCTCAACAAGTCCAGTAAAAAAAGAAGTTAGCAAAATAACTCCCAAACTTCCATACCCCATAAACATTATTTGATAGAGAAGTTGTTTTATTCTATATGGAGGGACAAACATAAGTTTTAAAACTTCAAACTGAAAAAGAGTAAATTCTCCAAGCCCTTTTAACACTCTTATAAAACTATTACCAAGTAACTCTATAAATTTAATCAACCATCACCTTTTTGATAAAATTATATCAAAAAGGAGTTTTATTGGAGATTAGAATTGGAGTGGATATTACAAACAAAGATAGAATAAAAAAAGTTTACAAAAAATTTGGAGAGAAATTTGCAAAAAGAGTTCTAACTCAAAATGAAAATCCCAAAAAACTACCAAATTATTGGGCGGCAAAAGAAGCTTTTGCAAAAGCTATTGGGACAGGTATTGGGAAAGAGTGCAGTTTTTTGGATATCGAGATATTAAAAGATAAAAAAGGAAAGCCCTTAATATCCTCAAAGACTTTAAAAAAATTTAACATCTCCCAAGCCGATATTTCAATAACTCACGATGAAAAAAATGTTATTGCCGTTGTAGTTATCTTAAAAATTTGATATAATTTCATTACTGTCCCCGTAGCTCAGCTGGATAGAGCGTCGCCCTGCGGAGGCGAAGGTCGTGCGTTCGAATCGCGCCGGGGACGCCAAGTATTCAAAGACTCCAAAAATTTAGGGACTTTTTAAAACTCAAAATTAAAAATGTCAGTAGATTTTAGTGGCTTTTTATTATAAATACATCCAATTAAAGTTTCTTTTTTTAATTACAAATACTTTTTGCTTATTCTTTTTATCTCTTCAAAAATCTTATCAAAGTCGGCACTATAAACTCTGGTATTAAAAATAGTGCTCATCATATTGGTATCTCTTTTAAATCTTGGAACTAAATGAAGATGAATATGTCCTGGTATTCCAGCACCTCCATCAAATCCTAAATTCCAACCCATATTAATTCCATCAGCCCCAAAATCTTTTAAAATCTTAACTCCCTTTTTTGCAAGGATTGAGATGTGGCTTACCTCATCATCACTAAGTTCCTCATACTCTCCAATGTGTCTAATTGGCACAATCATAAAATGACCTGGATTGTAAGGGAATCTATTCATTACAAAAAAGCATTTATCATCCCTATAAAAAACTTGATTTTCATCATCAAATTCCAAAGAAG
>JBDONU010000133.1:0-2400 GCA_039831175.1 Nautiliaceae bacterium | reverse complement strand
TCCTCTTTGGAGATGCTCATATTTTTGTACTTCATAGAATTAACGACCACCGCCACCCATCTACAAACACCAAAACCGCTCAGCTAAAAAACTATTTTGAATTTTTAAAATCCCACAACTACAAAGTCGTAACACTCTCAACCCTAATTAAAATGATAAAGAACAAAAAACCAATTGATAAAGTTGTAGTTTTTACAATTGATGATAGCTATAAAAGCTTTTACAAAAACGGACTCCCTCTTTTTAAAAAATACAACTACCCTTTTACTCTCTTTGTCTATACAAAAGCAACAACTAAAAAATGGGGCGATTTTATGAGCTGGGATGAAGTAAGAAAAACTATAAAATATGGGGAGCTTGGAGTGCATAGCTTCGCTCACCCACACCTTGTAAAATTAAGCAATAAAGAGATAATAAATGATACAAAAAAAGCAATTGAAATTTTTAAAAAAGAGATTGGGTATGTACCAAAAATTTATAGCTACCCTTATGGGGAATATGATAAGAGGGTAAAAAAAATTATCAAAAAATTTTTCCCATACATTGTAAATCAAAATCCAGGAGCTATTGATTTTAGCACGCCTCTTGATGATATGGATAGAATAGCACTAACAGGAAAAACAAATATAGTTAAAAAACTAAAATTAAAAAGACTCCACGCTGATATAAATATCACAAAATCTAAAAATAAAATCACAAAAGTATCGGCACAAATTTATGATAAAGTCCCTTACATAAATTTATACCTTACAAAGATGGGATGGATTTATAAAATCCCTTTAAAAAATGGTTTTTTCTCTACTAACTTAAACTTTCCACTCAAAAAATATAGAAACAGACTTATCATAAGATATAATTATAAAATAATTTCAAAAATGATAATAAAGGAGGAGAAATGAAAGAAGTATTTGATTATGCAAGAGAACATATGCAAAAAAGTATTGAAGTATTAAAAAAAGATCTAAACACACTAAGAACTGGTAGAGTTTCAATTCACGTTTTAGATGGAATTAAAGTAGAATACTATGGTACTCCAACTCCACTAAACCAAGTAGCAAACATAAACGCAGTAGATGCAACTACAATTGTAGTAAGCCCTTGGGATAAATCTATTATAAATTCAATTGAAAAAGCAATTCAAGAAGCAAATGTAGGAGCAAATCCAAACAATGATGGAGATACAATTAAACTCTATTTTCCACCAATGACAGAAGAAGAGAGAAAAAAACAGGCAAAAAAAGCCAAAGAGTTTGGTGAAAAAGCAAAAATCGCAATAAGAAATGTAAGAAGAGAAGCAAACGACAAAATCAAAAAACTCTTTAAAGACAAAGCAATAACAGAAGACGAACAAAAAAGAGGACTTGAAGAGGTGCAAAAAATTACTGATGAGTTTGTAAGTAAAGTAGATGAGATTGTAAATAAAAAAATTGACGATGTTATGAAAGTTTAATATGAATGTAAAAGAAATTTACGAAAAATATGGAGCATTGCTCAAAGGACACTTTTTACTAAGCAGCGGAAAACATAGTGAGTATTACCTTCAAAGTGCAAGGGTTCTTGAACATCCAGAAGTTGCAGAAAAATTGGCAAAAGAGCTTGCAAAACAAATTATTGATGCTGGTATAAAGGTAGATACGGTATGTTCTCCTGCAATTGGGGGGCTTCTTGCTGGGTATGAGCTTGCAAGAGCCCTTGGGATTAGATTTATTTTCACTGAGAGAGTAAATGGTAAGATGACCCTAAGAAGAGGTTTTGAAATAAAGCCTGGGGAGAAGGTATTAATTTGTGAAGACATTATTACAACAGGCGGCTCTGCAATGGAAGCTGCAAGAGAAATTGAAAAAAGAGGAGCTAAGGTTGTAGGATTTGGAGCTATTGCAAACAGAGGCATTTGTAAAAGGGTAAACGGAAAAAGTGAAAGAAAAAAAGAGTGCAAACTCCCAGAAGACAAACCATTTTTCGCACTGGATGACTTTGATTTTGAAGTATATGCGCCAGAGGATTGCCCAATGTGCAAAGCTGGAAGCAAGCCAGTAAAACCAGGGAGCAGAGGAAACCAATGAGTTGTCCTCTTTGCTCTTTAAGAGACTTTATTTATGAAGACAATCTTGTAAAAGTTATTTTAGTTGATGAAATTCCAGGATACATAAGAGTAGTTACCAAAAAACATATTAAAGAGTTTAGTGATTTAAGCGATGAAAATGCTACAAAACTTATGCTCCTTATCAAAAAGATTGAAAAAGTTATGATTAAGGAACTAAATCCAGATAAAGTAAATATAGCTTCTCTTGGCAATCAAGTGCCACACCTTCACTTTCACATTATTCCCCGATACAAAAACGACCCATGGTGGAGTAAAGCAAGCTTTTGTGAAAAAAAAAAGGGATTTCACATACCCTC
>JBDONU010000134.1:0-8563 GCA_039831175.1 Nautiliaceae bacterium | reverse complement strand
TTGGATTTAAAGATATTTTTCAAAATGTAGAAGCTAATGTCCCAACATCACCTCCAAAGCTTCAAAAACTTGAAATGAGTAGATTTAAAGGAGAGACTTTAAAAAAGGTTGAGAGTTCTTTAAATAAGGTAAGTTTGATAAAAGTTGAAGTCTCTTATAAAGATAATAGTGCAAAGCCTCTTGGAGCTGATAAGATTGATCTGATTCTTGGTAAAATTCAAGAGTTTTGGTATAGTTTTTCAAGCGTGCCGCAAGAGTGGGCAAGAGTAAATATTGTTAATAAAAGTGGTAAAATTTTTGTTAGAATTTTAGATACGAATTTAGATGAAGCTTCTCAAAAGAAATTGATTGAGGGGCTTCAAAGTTTGGATTTAGGAAAAGAGAGTTTTAATTTAGATGTTTTACTTCAAACAAAGGTTAAGAAATGAAAAAGTTATTTATTTTATTAATTGGGGTTTTGATTTTTGCAAAAGAATTTGTTATTACAAAGTATTTGGATGAGAAGCCAGTTATTGGAGTAGAGATTGAGGCTTCTGATAGAGTTGCAAAGTTGATTAATAATGATTTTAATGTTTTGGATCATTTTATTTTGGATAAAGGTTCAAATTTTAAAGTTAAGTTTGAATATAAAGGAAATAATTTAAAAGTAACTTATATAAGAGATGGAAGTCCAATTTTAATTAAAAACTATAAATCAAACTCTCCTTCGTTTTATCCATTTTTAGTGCATAGGGCAATTTATGATTTGAATAATTATTTTAGTTTACAACCAGCTGGATTTTTGATAAGAAAAGTAGTTTATGCTATGTTAATGGCTCCAAGACAATCTTCAATTTATATTGGAGATTATACTCTAACTTATAAAAAAAGAATTATTACTGGTGGGCTTAATATTTTTCCAAAATGGGCAGATAAAAATCAAAGGACGATTTATTTCACTAAATTAAATACTCTACCTGAGCTTTATAAATTTGATATTTACACTGGAAAACTAACAAAAATTATGCAAAGTCCAGGGATGCTTGTAGTCTCAGATGTTAAAGGAGATAATCTTTTGCTTACTATGGCAAAAAATGGAGAGCCTGATATTTATATATATAATTTAAGATCTCACTCTTTAAAACAGATTACTACTTATCCTGGGATTGATGTGAGTGGGAAATTTTTGGAAAATGATGCGATTGCTTTTGTTTCTGATAGATTTGGAACTCCTTATGTTTTTGAGAAAAACTTAACAACCGGAAATGTTATTAGATTGTTAGCTCATGGAAAAAATCAAATAGGGCTTGATGTTTATAAAGATAAATTGGTAATAAGTAGTAGGGAAACAAATAATGCATTTGGACCTAATACTTTTAATCTCTTTTTAATTGATATTAACAACGAAGGACTTAGAAGACTTACTATGAAAGGGCAAAATAATTTTCCAAACTTTTCTGTAAATGGAACTTCTGTTATGTTTATAAGAAAAGAAAATTTTGCAAGTAAAATTGGTATAATACGCTTAAATGAGGATAAAATTTTTTATTATCCTCTAACTAAAAAACTTCAATCATTTGATTGGTAAAAGGAGAAGAAATGATTAAAAAGTTAAGTTTTATTAGTGGAGTAGCAGCAGTTTTATTGATGCTTGGGTGTTCAAATAAGCAACCAAATTTAGAAAATGCTCAGTTAGAAACAAATCAAACTCAACAAAAAGTAGTTCAAAATGAGCAAAACGAAACTACTGCTCAACAAACTCAAAAAAATGAAGTAAATGAGAGCGTGCAGCAAGAAAAAATAAAACTTGCACAAGAGATTAAACAAAAACAAGAAAATGAAAAACAATTTGCTCAAAATGTGGCAGATATAGTTGTTTACTTTGATTTTGATAAATACAACATCAGACAAGATCAATGGCCAAAAGTGCAAAAACTTGCTGATTTAATTAAATCTCATCCTGGAAAATATACAATTAGAATTGAGGGTAACTGTGATGAGTGGGGAACAGAAGAGTATAACTATGGACTTGGAATTAGAAGAGCAAATAGCGTAAAAAATGCTTTAATTAAACTTGGAGTTGATCCAAATCAACTTACTATTATTAGTTATGGAGAGTTAAATCCTGTTTGTACGGCTCATGCAAAATGGTGCTGGGCTAAAAATAGGAGAGATAACTTTACTTATCTTCCATAATTAAAGGGATTAAATGAAAAAACTTCTTATTTTCCTTCCTTTTTTTCTCTTAGCAGAAGTGAATCCGTTTGGTGCTGGTATTCAATCGGCTGAGAATGGAGAGCCTTATGGATTAACTCCCCAAGAGAGAGCAATTTTAAACAATAAAAAAGCAATAGAAACTCTTAAAAGAGAACTTCAAAGTGTTCAAAAAAAGCTTCAATTAGAAGTTGTTAAGTATGATGAGCAGTTGAATAATTTAAATGTAAAAGTTGCGGCATTTCAAACATTGGTAGATGAAGTAAACTCTTTAAAAACTGAAATTGCTTCTTTGAGAAAAGATGTAACTAAAAATAAACAAGATATTGCAGTTATTAATGAAAAAATCAAGAAATTAGAAGAGAGAATTTTGCAATTAGAAGGGAATGTAGCTTCTATTGAGCAAAATATCTTAAATATGGCAAAGCAGCAAAATGAAAATTATATGGCTTTAAAAGAGGCTATTAATACAATTATTCGTCAGCTAAAAAATCAAAAACCTCCAACTCCAAAAGAGGCTTTTAAAAAAGCAAAAGAGCTTTTTAAAGAAGGTAAGTATGAAAAAGCAAAAGAGTATTTTTTATACACTCTTAGTAAAAATTATGCCCCAGCTTCAAGTGCTTTTTATTTAGGAGAGATTGCTTATAAAAGAGGGGATTATAATAGTGCTTTGGCTTATTATAAAAAGAGTGTAGAGATTTATCCTAAAAAAGCTTATTTTACTCCAATTTTACTCTATCATACGGCTTTATCTTTTGAGAAAATTGGAAATAAAAGGTTAGCAAAACTTACTTTTGAAAAGTTAATTAGGGATTTTCCAAATTCAAAATATGCAAAACTTGCAAAAGATGAGTTGTCAAAGTTGCAATAATTTGATATAATTAAAACTTATAACACAAAAAAAGGAAAAGTATGGCAAAAGTTTATGGAATTGAATATACGGTTAAAAATTCAAAAGGTGAAGTTGTTGATTCTAATAAAGGAGGAGCTCCTCTTGAATTTATAGCTGGAAAAGGTCAAATTATCCCGGGTCTTGAAAAAGAAGTTGAGAAAATGGAAGTTGGTGAAGAAAAAGTTGTAGTAGTGCCTGCAAAAGAGGCATATGGTGAGAGAAACGAAGAGCTTATTGAAAAACTTCCAAGAGAGCAATTCCAAGGAATTGATCTTCAAAAAGGTATGACTCTTTATGGACAAACTCCTGATGGTCAAACTATTGCAGTAAGAGTTGTTGATTTTAATGATAAAGAGGTTACAATTGATTATAATCATCCACTTGCTGGTGAAGATTTAACTTTTGAAGTTAAAGTAGTTAGCAAAAGAGATGCGACTCCTGAAGAAGAGTTAACTGGACAAATTGGAGCACAAGGTGGACATTGCGGAAGCGGGAACTGCGGATGTGGTCACTAAGACCGCTTCTTGCTTTTTGTAAAATAATCTCTGTCACTAAAACTTATTAACTTTATTACTCTTTTTTAACACTTTTTATTGTGGATAAGAATTTTTACTATAAAGTCATTGGTTTTAGGTGTTGGGATATAGTAATTATTATCTTTGATTTAGCTGGAAATATAAAAAGTTGCAGTAATTACAAAAATATGTTACACATAATATATGCAACCGAGTTAGCTAAACTGGCTTTTTAAACAGTAATCAGTTACAATTAAAAACGATTAACCGAGTCGTCTAAACGACCTCTAAATCATAGTCGGTTGACAATAAAAAGAGTGGCTTTTGATTACAAAACGGATAGAAGTATAGAGGAGCTGTGTTTTGTCAGAGGCATAAATATGTTCCAAAACTCTGTCCATATTGTAAAATAATTGGGCTGAGAGGTTTATTTAATAAATTTTAACTACGAAATCTTTAAGCAGGAAAGTTATCCTCCTCCCACAAAATTTAAAGCCTCTACTTTGTCATTTTCTTTTAGTTTATACTTATCCCATTCCTCTTTTTTTATGATTTTCATATTAACAGCTACCGCCATTGTTTTATCAAGCACTTTTAAATCTTCAAGAAGTTCTTTTATGCTAATTCCTTTTCTTACCTCTTTTTCAATTCCGTTAATTGTAATTTTCATTCTTCCTCCTAAACACTAATCTCTTTGATATCTCCAATATCCAAAAACTCTTTATAAATTGAGGCTATTAAACTTTTTCTGTTGTGTTTTATTTTCTCATCTTTAACATTTACCATAACATTATCAAAAAATTTATCAATTAAAGGTTTTAGAGAGAGTAAAAAATCAAGTTTTTTCTCTTTGTCTTTTATCTCTTTTACTTTTTTAAACTCTTCCCAAAGTTTTTTCTCTTCATCTCTTTCAAAAAGCTTCTCATCTACTTTTATTGAATTTAAGTCAAAATCTTTTACAATATTTGCTACTCTTTTAAAAGTGGTACTTAATTCTTTAAAGTCTTCACTCTCAACCACTTCATTTAGAAGTTTTATCTTTTTATCAATTTCAAGCAAATTACTCTCTCCAGTTGCAAGCACTGCTCTAATTACTGATGGATTTACATCGTAAAATTTATAAAGCCTCTCAAAAATAAACTCTTTTACTTTGTTTGTGTTTAAATTTTTATAATTCTCTTTAAGATCGTTTATTGTTTTTTCAATATCAAGAGGGAGGTTGTTTTGAATTGCGATTTTTATAATGTTTGAAGCTGAACGTCTAAGTCCAAATGGATCTTTGTTTCCTTTTGGAATTTTACCAATGCTAAAAAGGGCTAAAATGTTATCCAAATTTCTTGAAATATTAAGGAGAGCCGATGTTTTGTTTGAGACTTTGTCGCTGTATTGCTCTTTTATAGCTACTGCTATCTCTTCATCAACTCCGGCTTCTTTTGCATAGTAATACCCCATAATCCCTTGAAGTTCTGTAAATTCGTATACCATCTCAGTTAAAAGGTCCGCTTTTGCAAGGTTTATTGCTTTTTTTACTTTGTCTTTGTTGGCATTTAATTTATCGCTTAGATACTCTCCTATCTTTTCTTCTCTTTTTACTTTCTCATATATACTTCCAAGCTCATCCATAAAAACTATATTTTTTAGCCCCTCAATCTCAAGCCCATTTTTTAGGTCATTTTCCCAAAAGAAAAGGGCATCGCTAAGTCTTGCACGGAGCACCTTTTCGTTTCCTTTTACAATCTTACTGAAATCATCAGTAAAAGCGTTGCTAACAACCACAAAAGCGTTTGTGAGTTGTCCGTTTTTATAAACTGGGAAGTATCTTTGATGCTCTTTCATTGAAGTTATTATAACTTCTGGGGGCAAAGTTAAAAATTTCTCGTCAAATCTTCCAAGTAAAGCTGTCGGATATTCTGTAATTGTTACAATTTCTTCTAAAAGCTCATTGTCAACTTCAACTTTTACATTCTCTTTTTTTTCTATCTCTTTAACTTCTCTTAAAATTTTATCTCTTCTCTCGTCTTGAAAAACTATAACCCCTTTTTTATCAAGCTCACAAAAATATTTCCCCACAAAATCAATAAAAATTTTCTCTTTAAATACCCTGTGAGGGAGTGTAAAGTTACTTGAAGTGGTGCAGTAAGCATTGAAAGTTAAAGCTTCATCCTCAATCATACACAAAATCCAGCGAATAGGTCTTATAAACTCCTCTTTACAACTTCCCCATTTCATACTTTTTCCAAAATTTAAACTCTTTAACCACTCTTTTATCATTTGTGGCAAAAGTTCTTTTGCCTCTTTTCCTTTTTTTATCTCTTTGTAATATAAAAATTCTGAATTGCCTCTTTTTTTGAACTCCACTTTCTCTTTTGAGATATTTAGCTTTTTAACAAACCCTTCAAGTGCCTTTGGATTTTTATCTACAATTGCTTTTGGGGCTCCCCAGTGCTCAATTTCTTTATCTTTTTGTCTTATTGGAAATTCCCTATGCCAAAGTACTAAGCGGCGGGGAGTATAAAAAAATTGAAAACCTGTTTTTAAATCATACTTTTCTAAAATATTAAGCCATTTTTTTTCAATATTTGGAAGCTCTTTTAAAAAAGGGATTGCTGGAAGTTCTTCTGTGCCTATTTCAATAAGTAGCGGTTTTAACATTTTTAACCTTTTTTTATTGCAATTTTACCAAAAATGGTGGTATAATAAATTTACTTCCTAAAAAGGGAGAGGATGAAAAAGATTTTAGTTTTGATTTTGGGGATTATTATGTATGGTATGAATTTATACTCACCGGATTTTTCTACTCGTATTAAGTTGGAGCAGGTTTATACGCTTTGCGGGGGTGCAAATATCTCACCGGAACTTGTATGGAGTAATGTTCCAAAAAATACAAAATCTTTTGCGATTACAATCTTTGATCCAGATGCCCCAACAGACCACGGCTGGTGGCACTGGATGGTTGTAAATATTGCTCCTAATATTAAAGTTTTTCCAAAGGGAGCCGGGAGCGTTAAGAGCCCTTATTTTAACCTTGGATATCAGACAATAAATGATTATGGAGAGATTGGATATGGAGGGCCTTGTCCACCGCCTGGACCTCCTCATAGATATATTATTTCAGTTTACGCTTTAAGTGTAAGTGAGCTAAATGTAAGCAGGGATATAACTCCCCAGAATTTAGCTGAAATTATACAGAATTATGCAATTGATATTGCCTCTATTGTGGGTTATTATCAAAGAGGTTGGAGATAATTAAAAAATTTTTATAAATAAGCTGTAAAGAATGAATTTATGGTAATTTTGTTCTTTTAATTTATGAAAAGGACTAAAAAGGGACTAAAAAAAGACTATTTAAAAGTTTTTAAAAACTCCAAAAGTCCTTTTATTATTGCTTTTGGGCTTGGAGGACATCCTGGAATAAAATAATCTATTTTTAAATCATTTCCTTTTATTGCATATGTTTTTTCAAAAACTCCTAAGTCTTTTACACAATCTCCTATTGCTATTACCCATTTAGGAGACGGCATCTGATTGTAACAATCAATTGCATGATGGTACATATTCATTGTCATCACTCCGCTTAAAAACATCACATCAGCGTGTTTTGGACTTGCTACAAAATGGATTCCAAGTCTCTCTAAGTCATAATATGGATTGCTTAAAGCATTACATTCGGCTTCACATGCGTTACAGCTTCCGCTGTCAACCATTCTTATTGCAAGACTTCCTGCAAAGTGTTTTTTTATTTTATCTTTTATCTCTTTTTTAATCTCTTCAAGTTCTTTGTCAAATTCTAAATTTTCGGTAATTATTCCAGTTTTGAGTCTTTTTTCCCAAAATCTTAGCATTTTTTTCCTTTATAAATCATTTCCGGCATAACTTAAATCAAAACTTTTGTTAATAAGCGGAAAATCGGCGATAATGTCTTTATAAATTGTCGTATGAAATGCCTGCCAGTTTATGTGTGATGGGTCTCTAACATAAAATCTATCAACAACTCCATCTTTAATTTTCATATACATAAAAAGTTCACCAATAGAGCTTTCCACAAAACTCATATATTCCCCGTCTTTAAAATTATTAAGCAATAGTTTTTCTTTTTTATCAGTTTTGAAATTTTTTATCATTTCTATGGAATTTAGCACTTCTTTGATTCTGACTTTAAATCTGTCCGATACTTCGCCTTTTTTGCCAAGCTGCATTTTATATCCGAAATTTTTATAGAAAGTATTGTCTCTTACATCAAGTTTGATTCCACTCGCTCTTGCCGCTACACCTACAACCCCGTATTTTATAGCCTTTTGTTTGCTTAATGCTCCAGTGGTATTAAACCTGTCCCAAAGGCTAGCAATATCATCCGTCCACTCTTCAAAAAACTCAACTTCTTTTTTAAGATATTTTACAAATTCAATCAATGTGTCGTAATCAATTTCAACTTCTTCTTTTATGGCACCAAACCCGAATCTGTGTCCCGTTATTTTTGCCATAACCCTTCTTGCTTCTTCTGTAAGTTTGCTCATAAAAGCAAGGGCAGGGGCAAATCCCGCGTCATTTGGTATAAAGCCTAAATCTGTCAAATGATGGATAATTCTTTCAAGCTCAAGCAGAGTGTAGTATTTTTGTTTGAGTGAATTTGGAATTTCAATTTCGCTTGCCTTTGATAAAATATCCATAAAAGCTATTTGATAGGCAATACTCTCATTTCCGCTGATTCTTTCAACTATTTTTTTAATTTCCTGCGGTTTTTTTCCTTCAACCATTTTTTCAATGCCGCGGTATTTATAATAGTGCCTAACTTCTAAGTGAAGTATCTCTTCACCGGCCTGGGAAAAGTGAAAATGACCGGGTTCTATTATTCCGGCGTGAATCGGGCCAACAGGTACTACAAAAGTGCTCTCACCCTCGATTTCTTCATATTTATAAGGCTTAAATACGCTAAAATCAATCTCATTTTTTTTAAAATCCTTTC
>JBDONU010000003.1:0-2466 GCA_039831175.1 Nautiliaceae bacterium | reverse complement strand
TGAATTAATCCAAAAAATATAATAAGATATTTAAGAATTATGTTTCAATACTTCAAATGTATCGGTTGAATTATTTCATTACTTCACAGACAATCAAAAATCTTGCTGTTTCAATACTTCAAATGTATCGGTTGAATAATCAGCGTTTTCGTTAACAAAATTTTGCGAATATGTTTCAATACTTCAAATGTATCGGTTGAATTGAGTTCTTTAAGTGCAAGTCTGATTATGTGAGATACGTTTCAATACTTCAAATGTATCGGTTGAATCGAGCAAAGCGTAAGGTTTGCAGATACGATTTTAGGTGTTTCAATACTTCAAATGTATCGGTTGAATTTTAGCAAAAGCAGTTGGGTATATTGCAAGAAAAATGTTTCAATACTTCAAATGTATCGGTTGAATCAGGCACAGAAGTAATTGCAATCGGTGATTGTTTAAGGTTTCAATACTTCAAATGTATCGGTTGAATTTGAGCTACCAATTAGGGTGGTGAGTGGGAATTGTTGGTTTCAATACTTCAAATGTATCGGTTGAATATAAGAAAAACGAAACAAGTAATCTCAACTATCCAAGTTTCAATACTTCAAATGTATCGGTTGAATTTAAAGCTTTTAAAGAAGGAATAAGGGTAGCTGATTTTTGTTTCAATACTTCAAATGTATCGGTTGAATGGAAGAACTTTAATAAACCATATCCCTGAACTTGATGTTTCAATACTTCAAATGTATCGGTTGAATGTAGTAAATATTTCATAAGGTGTGTTTGTAAAAGGAGGTTTCAATACTTCAAATGTATCGGTTGAATCAGAGCAGAGTGCGTAAAGAAATCGGGGAGGCGCCAAAGTTTCAATACTTCAAATGTATCGGTTGAATAGCACTTTGTATAAAGGTGCTCAAAAAAGAATACAAGTTTCAATACTTCAAATGTATCGGTTGAATACATCAAATTTCGGGGATTTTAAGATATTACATTCCGAAATTTTGGGATTTTCCAATCAAAATTAAATTTAACAAAAAGTTTTCAAAAATCTTTTATTTTTGCGATTATATCGGCTTTTTTTAGGTTTGTCAATAAAAAAGGGGTTGGAAAAATTAAAAAATTTGTTATAATTTTTAAAAAGAGAGTATTTATGAAATATTATGAACTTAAAATTTCAACCTCTTTAAAAGCTCCAATCCATTTTCAAAAGTCTCCCGAGGCTATTGGAAAGCTGATTTCTACCGCCTTAATTAATGGTGGATATAAAAAGCATAACCAAAAAAAGCCAAAGCCTTATGTTTTTTCAAATTTGGGTAAAGCTGATGAAAACGGATATTTTAAAGATGGAGAGATTGTTTTTAGGAGTTTTGATGAGAATTTGGCAAAGATGGTAAGTAAAGAGCTTTTGTTTTATGAGGATAATATTTTTAAAATTAATTCCATTGCTTTTAAGGAGGTGCCTTATAGGTTTATTGAGGCGGTTGTAAGTGTTAATCCTGTATTTGTAAAGATGAAAGGTACTAATAGATTTTGGACTTTAATAGAGGGTGATATTAATACTCTTTTAAGAGCGTTGCAAAATAATTTATTAAGAAAATATGAACAGAGTTTTAATGAAAAATTAAATCCAACTAATAATTTTATTGAATATTTGCAAATTAAAAACAACACTCCTCAAACCTTTATTTATAAAGGAGGCAGACTTTTTGGCAATAAACTCTATTTTGTGCCAAGGAGTGATGAAGTCTCTCAAAAACTTGCGTTTAGTGCGTTAGCGTGCGGGCTTGGGCATATGAATTCAAGTGTTGGGGGAGGATTTTGTAAAAAAGTAAAACCGACACATTCTGACTGAATATATTGCTATACTTCTAGAAAGGAGAGAGAATGAGAAAGGTTTATAAGAGTTTTGAGATTGCGGGGATTGAATATTATGAGGCGTTATTTGCCGTTGAAGAGATGAAGGTTGGCGATGAGCTGATTTTAAAAAGAGAGTATGATAATATTTATGATGAGAATGCGGTTGAGATTTATTATAAGGATATCAAACTTGGCTATATTCCAAAAAGTGCAAACTACTCTATCGCAAGGATAATGGACGCTGGGTGGGATATTTTTGAAGCTTATATCCAGGCACTTGATAAAAACAACCTAAAAATTAAAGTGGCGGTGTTTTTGGAGGAGAGATGATTAAAGAAATTGTGAATTTAGGAAGAGTAGTAAATCCGTTAGCTTCTGTTTTTACTATGAAAGTTGATAGTTTAGATGTTGTGAGAGTTAATATTGATAAAAATTTTGTAGCTGATATTGACACTGATGGTGTAGAGAGTAAAGAAGATTTTTTAAAAGCCGGGGTTTTTAGAGAAAGACAGAGTAATAAAATTATTTTGTTTCCTGGCTCTTTTGTGATGGAGATTGAAAGAGATAATGTTAAAACTAAACTTGATTTCTTTGAAAATGGTTTGAAGTATGTTGAAAGTGAATTTTTGG
>JBDONU010000061.1:0-8802 GCA_039831175.1 Nautiliaceae bacterium | reverse complement strand
GCTTTAAAATTTGATGATGTAATAGGAAGAGAAAAGGAGATTGAAAGAGTTATTGAAATTTTGGCAAGAAGAAAAAAAAATAATCCTATTTTGGTTGGAGAGCCAGGGGTTGGTAAGAGTGCTATTGTTGAGGGACTTGCTAAGAGGATAAAAAGAGGGGATGTGCCAGAGTTTTTAAAGGATAAAAAAATTTATTCTCTGGATGTTGGAGGGCTTATTGCTGGGACTAAGTATAGAGGAGAGTTTGAGAAAAAGTTAAAAAAAGTTTTAAGTAGATTAAAACAAGAGGATGAGCCAATTTTGTTTATTGATGAAATTCATACTATCATAGGAGCTGGAGCAGCTGGTGAGAGTAGCTTAGATATTGCAAACATTCTAAAACCAGCCCTTGCAAGAGGGGAGATTAGGTGTATTGGGGCTACTACTTATGATGAGTATAAAAACAGGATTGAAAAAGATAAAGCATTAGAGAGAAGATTTCAAAAGCTTGATATAAAAGAACCGTCAATTAAAAATACCGTAAAAATATTAGAAGGGCTAAAACCCAGATATGAAGAATTTCATAATGTAAGGTATTCAAAAGAAGCTATCAAGTCAGCAGCTTTTTTGGCAAAAAAGTATCTTAGAGAAAAATTCCTCCCAGATAGTGCTATTGATTTGATTGATGAAGCTGGGGCTAAGTTTAAGCTAAAAGGCAAAAAGGTTATTAAAAAAAGCGATATTGAAGAGGTTATTTCACATATTGCCAATATTCCAAAAGAATCGGCAACTCATAATGAGATTGAAAAGATAAGAACTCTTGAAAAGAAGTTAAAACAGAAAGTCTTTGGTCAAGATGAAGCTATAAGAGAGCTTGTAAAAGTGATAAAACGCAAAAAAGCTGGATTAACCCGCGATGATAAGCCAATTGGGAGTTTTTTGTTTGTTGGTCCAACAGGAGTTGGAAAAACTGAAATTGCAAAACAACTTGCATCACTGCTTGGGATTGAATTTATAAGGTTTGATATGAGTGAGTATCAAGAAAAACACTCAGTCTCAAAACTTATCGGTTCGCCTCCTGGTTATGTTGGATATGAAAAAGGGGGACTTTTAACAGAAGCTATAAGAAAACATCCTCATGCAGTTTTGCTTTTGGATGAAATTGAAAAAGCTCATCCAGATATTGTGCAGGTTTTGCTTCAAGTTATGGATAATGCAACTCTAAGAGATAATGAGGGTAGGATTGCTGATTTTAGAAATGTTATTTTGATAATGACAAGTAATCTTGGAGTAGGAGAAGGGAGTGCCCCAGGATTTTTGGCTGAGCAGAGTGATTTTAAAGAGGAGGCAATTGAGAGATTTTTTGCACCAGAATTTATAAATAGACTTGATGCGATTGTAAAATTTAAGCCGCTTGGAGTGAGTGAAGTTGTGCTTATTGTTGATAAGTTTATTAATGAGCTTCAAGAAAAACTAAATAAACGCAAAATAAAATTAACTCTTACCAAAAAGGCAAAAGAAGTGCTTGCTAAAAAGGGATATTCTTTAAAATTTGGAGCAAGACCACTCTCTCGCGTAATTGAAGAGGTTATTGTTGAGCCTTTGAGTGAAAAGATAGTATTTGAAGATTTAAAAAATAGCGAAGTAGTGGTTGATTATGATAAGGATTTTGTTATAAAGAGGAAGCAATGATAAAAGTAAATGAGTATCCGCCTCTTTATTTGTTAGATGATTTCACTTTTCCTTCTCCTTATGAAGAGTTTGAGGATGGATTTGTTGGGGCAAGCTATGATTTACATCCAAAAAGACTTCTTGAAGGTTATTCAAGAGGCTTTTTTCCTTGGTATCAGGATGAAGATGGGATGTTTCATTGGTTTGTTTTGAATAAAAGGATGCTTTTAAAAACTCATGAAGTAAAAACAACTAAGCGTCTTAGACAAAAGCTAAGAAGCAAGAAGTGGGATTTTAGGATTAATACTAGATTTGATGATGTAATAAGAATGTGTAGTGAGGTTAAAAGAAAACACGAAGATGGAACTTGGATAAATGAAGCTTTTATTGAAGCTTATACCACTTTAAATAAGCTTGGATTTGCTTTGAGTGTTGAAGCTTATTATGAAGGGGAGCTTGTTGGAGGATTTTATGGAGTTGCAATTAATAAATATTTTAGTGGTGAGAGTATGTTTCATATAAAATCAGATGCAAGTAAGCTTGCTCTTATTTATTTTTGTGAAGTTTTAAAGGAGAATGGAGTTGAGTTTATTGATTGTCAAGTTCCAAGTGAGCATTTAGCTTCAATGGGTGGGAAGATTTATAAAAAAGATGAGTTTATTCCTATGATTCAAAAAGCATCAGGCATTTTAAAGGAGTAAAAATGAAAACACTTAAAAAATTTAGCGTAGAATTAGAAGAGGTAAAAACAAAAACGGGAGCTTTGCTTTATAAAATAAATCTCTCCCCAACTCATTTTTTCTTAGAGCAAAATCCTCTAAAAGATTCAAAATATGCTCTTTTTTATAGGGAGTTAAAAGCAAAATATCCAGAGTTTTATATGTTTTGGGAGTTTGAGAATGGGGATTATACGGGGAGAATTTTAACTGGTATGATAATGGAAAAGGAAGATTTTGACGATTTTGTCAGAAGACTTTTAGCTGATTAATCATAAAAAGAGTTACTAAGAGGCTTAAAAGAAGGGTTAAAAAAAGGATTAAGAAAAATTTTGTAATCTCTTTTGCAAGCTCTTTTGTCCCAAAAATCCATACAATAAGTAATTTAAAAATTGAATTTGAAATAGCAGCTATGGTAATACCAATGGCCGCTGTTTTTAGAGGTATCTGGGATTTTGAGAGTGATGAGAGGGAGAGAGTGATTGCATCTACATCCGTAAGTCCTGAAATGAGGGAGATAATATAAATTCCAATACTCCCAAATCTATCCCCTATAAAATGGATGGCTCCATAGATTATGGCAAAAATTATTGCAAATTTTAAAGCTTCGTCTAAACTAAGTGGGTTTTTGTTAATTATAAATGAGGTGTTTACTTTTTGTGAAGGGGATTTTTTGTAAAATTTGTATGAGATGTAAATTCCCATAATTGTTGTAATTAAAAAGGGAATTGAAAGATAGCCTATAAGGTTTTGGTTTATTAAAAAAGCTTCCACTAAGATTCTAGCAAACATTATTGTATTGGCAATTGCAATAGCGCTTGTATATGTAAAAAGAGAGGTTTTGTTTTTAATGTTAGCAAACATTTTGCTAAGAGAATAACTAACAGCCGTGCTACTTACAAACCCCCCAGCAGCTCCTGTTATCAATATTCCATATTTTTCCCCAATAAGTTTAATGGCAATGTACCCTAAAAACGATAAAGATGAGATAATAATTGCCATAAACCAGGTTTTGTAAGGGTTTATATAATAAATCATTTTATCCGGCAGATAAGGAAGGATAAGGAAAGTCATTCCAAGAAGAAGTATGGCACTGTTTATATCTTCTTTGGATAGAGTGTTTTCTACTTTTTTAAAAAGAGGTTTTAAATTTAAAAGGGCAATAAGCAAAATGGTAATGGTAATTGCAAAAAGTTTCTGGTTATAAAAGATAAGAAGTCCTATAAAAAAGGTGATAACTGCACTAAAATGAGTGGTGCTTCCCTCTTTTTTATATTTGAAAATCTTCACAAAATAAGCAAGCGATATAAGCAGTGATATGCTTGCAAATCCAAAATATACAAACATATTTTCAAACTTTGAGAGGTATCCGCTAAGATATCCACTTAGGGCTATTATGCTAAATGTCCTACTTCCAGCAAAACTTGTAGCGTTTTCCTCTTTAAAAGAGATATTTCTTTCAAGACCGATTAAAAATCCAAGTATCATTACAATAAAAATTGACTTTAACGCTTCAATATCCATTATTTCTCCTTTAAATAATTATATCATTTTGGTAAAATTATGCAAAAAAGGATTTTTTTGAGAAAAGCTATTGCTTTTACAGGTCCAAGCAACTCCGGAAAAACAACACTTATAGAAAAAATTGCTAAAAGGCTTATTGGCACTTACAAAATCGCTATTATAAAAAACGACCCAAGTAATAAGGCTCAGTTTGACACTCCCGGCAAAGATAGTTATAAATTTTTTCAAACGGGGGCTGAGGTTGTGGTTACTTCCCCAAACCGCACAACTTACTTCTCTCACCGCCAAAAATCAATAAAAGAGATAGCTGATATGATAAAAGATTTTGATTTTTTGTTGGTTGAGGGGCTAAAATACCTTCCTCTTCCAAGAATTGGAATATTTAGAGGGAAAGTTGATGAGAGTTACTTTCCTTATGTACAAGCTGTGGCTGTTGATGAGAGTGTTGATAAAAGTAAAATTCCGCCATCAATTGAGATTTTGGATTTAAATAACATTGATGAAATTATAAGCTGGATTTTAAAAAACGCTAAGGAGATTTAATGACTGAGATTATAAAAGCGATAGAAAAAATTGCAGTAGAGATTTATGAAGCAATTAAGACAAAGGATACTGGAAAAGTTGATGCTTGCAATGCAAGCGGGGATGTTCAGGTTAAGCTTGATGTAATAAGTGATGAGATAGCACAGAGGCATCTTTTAATGGTTAATAGTGTAAAAGAGATTATTAGCGAAGAGAAAGAAGCTCCTATTACAAAAGAGGAGGGAAAATATTTGGTTGCTTATGACCCGCTTGATGGGAGTAGTTTGATTGATGTTGATTTGAGTGTGGGGAGTATTTTTGGGATTTATGAAAATGGTTATAAAGGAAGCGATATTAAAGCGGCTGTTTATGTTGTATATGGTCCAAGGGTTGAGATGGTTGTGGCAAGGGATGTTGTTGAGCTTTTTAGGCTTAATGAGTCAAAAAAAGAGTTTTATTTTGTAAAAGAGATTAAATTAAACAAAAAAGGTAAAATACTCGGGCCTGGTGGGACTCAGGCTAAATGGTTTGATTTTCACAAAAAGATGATAGATGAGCTGTTTAGTGAAGGGTATAGGTTAAGATATTCAGGCGGGATGGTTCCGGATTTGCATCAGATTTTGTTAAAAGAGGGAGGGCTTTTTGCATATCCAGCAACTACTGATAAACCAAATGGCAAACTTAGAAAGCTTTTTGAAGTGTTTCCTTTTGCTTATGTTTATAAAAAAGCAGGCGGTATGGGGGTTGATGGATTTAGAGATTTGTTAAGTCTTGGAGTTGATGGATATCACGATACGACTCCTTGTTTTTTTGGAAGTGAGTATGAGATAAGAAGGGTGCTTGAAGTTTATGAAAAAAACAAAGATAAGTTAGGGGGAGAAAATGAGTGAGTGTAAAAAATATTATCTAACAACACCGATTTATTATGTAAACGATGTACCTCACATAGGGCATGCATATACTACAATTATAGCAGATACTATTGCAAGATATGCTAGACTTAAAGGGCTTGATACTTTCTTTTTAACAGGAACTGATGAGCATGGGCAAAAGATTGAAGAAGCGGCAAAAAAAAGAGGAAAATCTCCAAAAGAGTATGCAGATGAAATAAGTGCTAAATTCAAAGAACTTTGGGATGAGTTTGAGATAAGTTATGATAAGTTTATAAGGACTACCGACCCAGAACATATAAGAGGGGTTAAAAAAGCTTTTCTTGAAATGTATAAAAAAGGGGATATTTATAAAGATTATTATGAGGGGCACTATTGCGTAAGTTGTGAGAGTTTTGTAGCTCCAAGCCAGCTTGTAAATGATGAACTTTGTCCAGATTGTGGTAAACCAACTCGCGTTATTAAAGAGGAGTCTTACTTTTTTAGACTCTCAAAATATCAAGATCAAATTCTTGATTGGTTAAAAAATAAAAAACCGATTTTACCAGAGGCAAAAGCAAATGAAGTTATAAGATTTGTTGAAGAAGGACTAAAAGACCTCTCAATTACAAGGACTTCTTTTGAATGGGGGGTAAAACTTCCAGAAGAGATTAATGATCCAAAACACGTGGTTTATGTATGGCTTGATGCTTTATTTAACTACCTAACAGCTCTTGGATATGGGAGCGATGATGAGAGTAAGGTAAAAAGATATTGGCCGGCTGATTTACATATTGTAGGAAAAGATATTTTAAAATTTCACGCGGTTTATTGGCCGGCATTTTTGATGAGTATAGGGTATGAGCTTCCAAAAAAAATTGCTGCTCATGGATGGTGGACAAGAGATGGTGAGAAGATGAGTAAAAGTAAAGGAAATGTAATCAATCCAAAAGAGGTTGCCGATGCTTATGGGGTTGAGAATTTTAGATATTTTTTACTTAGAGAAGTGCCATTTGGTGCTGATGGGGATTTTAGTGAAAAGGCGCTAATTGATAGAATTAATAACGACCTTGGAAACGACCTTGGGAATTTATTAAACAGACTTATTGGAATGGCTTATAAATATTTTGATGGAAAAATTTCAAGTAAGAATGTGGAGAAATATTTTGGTAAGGAGTTAAATGAAGCAAGAGAAATTGTAAAAGAGCTTGAAGAGAAGTATCTTTATAAGATGCAGCTTCATAAATTCCTTGAAGAGCTTTGGAGAGTGCTTGGAATTGGCAATAAGGCTATTGATGTTTATAAACCTTGGGAGATGATGAAAAATAAAGAAGAGGAAAAAGCGGCGGCACTCCTTGGACTTATTGCAAACCTTTTGGCAATTGTTGCGGTTAACCTTCACGCCTTTATGCCAAAAACTACCCAAAAAATAGCGTCATCCCTTGGATTTGAGATAAATAGTAAAAGTTTTAAAGAGATAATGGAAGGGAGACTTCTTGATGATTTTGTAATTCAAAAAATTCCACCGCTTTTCCCAAAAATTGAAAAACCTTTGATGAAAAAAGTAGAAGTTAAAAAAGAGCCTACAAACATTATAACAATTGATGAATTTTTTAAGGTTGAATTAAAAATTGGTGAAGTTGTAGAGGCTGAGGAGGTTAAGAAATCTAAAAAGCTTTTAAGGCTTTTGGTTGATTTGGGAGAAGAGAAGCCAAGACAAATTATTGCTGGGATTAAGGAGTATTATAAGCCAGAAGAGTTAAAAGGAACACAAGTTTGTGTTGTAAGTAATCTAAAACCTGCCAAACTTATGGGGATGGTGAGTGAGGGGATGTTACTTGCGGCAAAAGATGAAAACGGGCTTAGTCTTATCCGCCCGGAAAAACCAAAAAAAGTAGGAACGCCTGTTAAATGAGGATTGATACATTAATTAATTTAATCGGGGGCGAGCTTTTAAATCGCCCTTATATTAGCGAAGTTGTTCATTTTACCGATAATCCAAAAGAGGTTGTAAGAGGAAGTTGTTTTATTGCAAAAGACGAGAGGTTAGTAAAAGAAGCAATTAAAAAAGGAGCTTATGCTATTTTAAGTGAAAAACCATTGAAAATTGTTGATGAGGAGATTGCTTGGATAGTAGTGAGTGACATAAAAAGGGCGATTTTTGAGATATTTAGATATGAAAATATAAAACAAAAAATCTTTTTTGCTGATGAGCTTAGTGTTGAGATAATAAAAAGTATGAATCAAGATAAAAAGGTAGTTATTTTATCTTCAGTTGAAGATTATTTAAAAGCCCTTAGCATTAAAAATCCCATTTTGGTTACTTGTGATGAGATGATAAAAAGAATTTTCTCAGATGTTGAAGAGTTAAAGTCAATGGATATTGAGCTTGAATTTGTAACTCTTTTTAAAAGCCGCTTTAAAAAAAGCGAGATTAATTTGCCAGTAATTTATAAAGAGTTTTTTTCAAAAGCTATTAAATTTTTTAAAGATTTTGAATTAAAGCATACTCTTGATTTTAAAATCAACAGATTCAAACCTCTTTTTATTAATCATCTTTTTGAGGAAGTCGATTATGGTAAGAGTGAAAAAGTTGTTATTTTAGGGCTTAGGAATGATGAGCTGTTTTTTGATGAATTAAATTATATTATAAAAAATACAAAGCACGCAAAGACTCTTTTTATAGATGAAAATAGAAAATATCTTTTAAAAGAACCTTTTAATTTTGCGGTAATGGTAGATTGTGATTTTAAGCTTAGTAAAAGAGAAGAGAGAGGACTTTTTGATGATTGAGATTAAAAAAATTAATGAAATTTGCAAAGGGAAGTTTTTAAGTTTAAAAGAAGTCTTTTTTAGCTATAAAGGTAAATTAAAACGTTGGGAAGTTTGTAACTCAATGGATAGTGTTGCTGTTTTGATTTATGATAAGGATTTAGATAGTTTGATATTAGTTAAGCAATTTAGGTTGCCTGTTTTTTTAAAAAATAAAGATGGATATACTCTTGAACTTTGTGCCGGCCTTTGTGATAAAGCAAAATCAAAGAGGGTTATTGCAAAAGAGGAGGTCTTGGAGGAGTGTGGGTATGATGTGGATGAAAAAAGACTTAAAAAGATAACTTCTACTTGGGCGAGTGTTGGAACAAATGCAGCAAATCAGACGATTTATTATGTTGAGGTTGATAGCAGAGATAAGATAAATAGAGGTGGAGGAGTTGATGATGAAGATATTGAGGTTATTGAGATTAAAAAAGAGAGAGTTGAAGAAGTGATTTTTGATGAGAGTGTTGTGTTAACTCCTGGGGCTAAATTTGCGATGCTTTGGTGGCTTCATTATAAAAAAGACAAATAAACTCTTCTTTTAAGCTATTTTTAAGATAATTTAGTTAAATTCAATCAAAAAGGAAGTTTATGAGGAAAGAATGGATTAAAAAAAGAGCTAATGACAAAGTAAGAACTCAGATGTATTATGCTAAAAAAGGCATAATTACAGAAGAGATGGAGTATGTGGCAAAAAAAGAAAA
>JBDONU010000053.1:0-8877 GCA_039831175.1 Nautiliaceae bacterium | reverse complement strand
GCTTCTTTGTGAATTGGAAGAGTTGTGATTGCATCTACTTTTTTCTCTTTTGCAAGTTCAATCGCTTTTTTAAACATATCAAAGGAAAACTTCCCCGCTTCTTTATCAACAACTCCCGGTTTTATCTCAAAATCCCCATCAATTTCAACTATCTCAAAATCAGCTGGAATTTTAATATTCAAAAGATTTGCTGCTTTTGTTAGCATCTTTTTGTTGGTTACGTAGAGTGGTTTTACCCATTTTTTTATCTTTTTGTGAGATTTTAGGGCGATTTCCGGGCCAACTCCGTTAAAATCTCCAAGACTAATTGCTACTTTTTGCATACTCTCTTGCCTTTTCTAAATCCTCTTTTGTATCAACTCCAAAGCTTTTTGTATTAACTTCAATCATAGCTATTTTTTTGCCGTTTTCAATAACCCTTAGCTGTTCAAGTTTTTCAATATGCTCTAAATTTCCTTGCATTTTTACAAACTCATCAAGGCTTCTTTTTAAAAATCCGTAAATTCCTATATGTCCAAAATAAGTGTGGGGGAGGTTATCTCTGTTATAAGGAATTTTGCTTCTTGAAAAGTAAATAGCGTCTTGGTTTTTATCCATTATTACTTTTACGATGTTTGGGTCCTGGGCTTGGAGTTCGTTTATTTTTTTGTAGCAGCTAACCATTGCAAAATCTCTTTTTTTTATTTCAAGTAGCTTTTCTTTTACTTTTTGTAAGATTTCTGGCTCTAAAAAAGGCTCATCCCCTTGCATATTAATGACAATCTCATCCTCACTAAGCCCTGCAATATCAGCTGCCTCTTTTATCCTATCACTCCCACTTTGGTGGTTTTTATCCGTCATAACCGCTTCAAATCCATACTTTTTGGCAGCTTCAACTACCTCCTTTGAATCGGTTGCTATTAATACATCATCTACTTTTTTGGCAACATTTGCACACCATATAATCATAGGCAGTCCGTTTATATCGGCTAAAACCTTATTTGGAAGGCGGCTTGAAGAGAGCCTTGCTGGGATTATTATCATTGCTTTCCTTTTTGGATATAATTTTACTAAAAAAGGGCTAAGATGATTGATAAAATTAAAGAAAAAGTAAAAAAAGCAAAGCATATTGATGAAGATAAAAAGGGTGTAATTTTAGAAAAAATTGAAGAGTGGAGACATGATAGAGAAGCTGTGGCTTTGATACCAACTCTTCTTATGAAATATTATCAAGAAGATATTAAGCCAATTCTTGATGAATTGGGGCTTACTGATTGATGATACTTTATCAGCCAAAAAACGGGTATTGTTATAATTCCGATACGATGTTTTTGTATGATTTTATAAGTCGTTTTAGGATAAGAGGAAAAGTGCTTGAAGTTGGCGGTGGATGTGGGGTTTTGGGGCTTTTGGTAAAGAGAGATTTTGGAGATATTGAATTAACTTTTATTGAAAAGCAAAAAGTTATGGCTGAATTTATCAAAAGGAATTTAAAAGAGAATAAGATTAATGCAGAAGTGATTGAGGAGGATTTTTTAAAGACTTCTTTTAAAAAGGAGTTTGATTTTATTATCTCAAACCCTCCTTTTTATAAAGGCACTTTAAAGAGTGAAAATGAGATTATAAAAGTTGCAAGGTATGAGGAGTTTTTGCCAATGAGAGAGTTTTTTGAAAAAGTAAATGAGGCGTTAAAAGAAAGAGGTGAGTTTATATTCTGTTATGATGCAAAAAGGCTTGATGATATAGTAAAAACTCTTCCAAAACCCCTTAAAGTTATAGATATTCGCTTTATGCATCCAAGAATTAATAAAGATGCAACTCTTGTAATGGTTAGGGCAAAAAGACACGCAAAGTCAATGGTGAAAATCCATCCTCCTTTAATTGGATTTGATGGGGATGGATATAGTGATGAGGCTTATAGGATTTATAAAAAAGCGGCTACAAAAAGTATAAAGGTTTAGAGTGATTATTCAAAAAGAAGGATTTCCTTATAAATTTGATAGTGAGGCGTGTAGGGAGTGTGATGGGAATTGTTGTATAGGAGAGAGCGGGTATATCTGGGTATCTCCAAAGGAGATAAGAGAGATAGCTTCTTTTCTTGGAATTGATGAAGAGATATTTAAAGAGAAGTTTTTGATAAAAGTTGGGTATCGTTACTCAATTAAAGAGAGACCTTATAAAAATGGGTTTGCGTGTATTTTTTTTGATAATGGATGCAGTATTTATGAAGTTAGACCAAAGCAGTGTAGGACTTTTCCTTTTTGGGACTATTTTAAAACTCGGGTGGATGAGTTAAAAAAGGAGTGTCCAGGGGTGGTTGAATGAAAAGGATTTTGTTTTTGATTTTGAGTTTTGTTTTTTTAGTTGGAGGGGAAATTGATATTGAAAAAAAAGCAATTGAGGCTTTTTATGCAAAGAGTAATGGAAATTATGATTTAGCTATAAAACTTTATAAAGAGCTTTTTAATAAAACAAAAGATAAGGAGTTTTTGTTAAATTTAGTAGATAGTTATTATCAAAAGGGAGACTTTGATACGATTATTTCTCTTATAAATGACAATTATCAAAAATACCCATCAATTGCTCAAAAGCTTTTGAAGTATGAAGTTTATGGTTTTTTAAAAGCAGGGGATTTGGAGAGTGCAAAAAATGTTGTAAAGTTAAGGATGCAAAAGAGCGAATTTTATTATAATATGTTAGCTTATATTGCTTCTTGTGAGGGGGAGAGTGATAAAGAAGAGCAATATTTAGAGGGGCTTTTTAGTTTTAGATCAAGTGAGAAAAATCTTTTAAGTCTTGTATCTGTGCTTGTTAGGAATGGAAAATATGATAAGGCTATTAGTTATTTAAAAAGCTATTTGTTAATTCATAAGCCAAGTATTAAAGTTTATGGAAATTTGGCTTACATTTATAGGTCAATTGGAGATTTTGATGATTTATTTGATGTTTATGATAAGCTCTCAGCTCTTGATAGTGAGTATTCTAAAATGGAGCTTTTGTTAGCGCTTAGATTTAAGTTGGATAAGTTAAAATATGTGCTAAGAAAATATCCAAAGAGTTTGGAGAATGAACTTATTTTAAATGAAAATGAAAAAAAACTTTTAGCAAGAGAAGTTTTTTTGCTTTTAAAGGAGAAACTAAATAGACATTATCTTCATTTTTTGTTGCATAATTTAGGCTATCTGGATTTAAAAAGAGAAGATATTGCTTTTTTAGCATCGGTTGTTAATAAATCCAATAATGAGGAGTTTTATTCTCTTTTTGGAAAGTTTTTGATAAAAAGAGGAGATAAAAGGGGAGTTGATTTTTTAAGACTTGCTTTTTTAATGAATAACTCTATTGATAATTTATGGAATTTAGGATTTGGACTTTATAGGGTAGGAGAGTGTAAGAGGGCTTGGAATTTGATAAAAGATGTTAATTTCGATGAGAATAAATCGGCTTATAAAGAGTTAATAAAAAGGTGTGCGAATGATTTTGCAAAAAATAATAAGTAAAACAAAAGAGGATTTAAAAAAGGTAAAAAATAAAGAGGATTTTAAGAGATTTTTGAGTGTTAAAAGAGAGTTTAGGGATGTAAAAAAGGCGTTGAGTTATGAAAAAAATAATCCAAAAATTATTGCTGAGGTTAAAAAAGCAAGTCCGAGCAAAGGGATTATAAGAGAGGATTTTAATCCAGTAGCAATTGCAAAAGAATATAATGAGGTTGCCGATGCTATTAGTATTTTAACTGAGCCTTATTTTTTCCAAGGGAGTTTGGAGTATCTAAAAGAAATAAATAAATTTAGCAAAATTCCTCTTCTTAGGAAAGATTTTATAATAGATGAGTTTCAAATAGCTGAGGCTTACTGGGCTGGGGCTGATTTTATTTTGCTAATTGCCAAGGCTCTTAGTAGCACTGAATTAAAGAGACTTTTTGATTTTGCAAAAGGTATTGGGCTTGAAGTATTGTTTGAAATTCACGATGAAGAGGATTTGCAAAAAGCTTTGGAGGTTGGGGCGGATATTATCGGCTTTAACCATAGAGACTTGGAAACTTTTAAGATGCATATGGGTTTAAGTGAGAAGCTTATGCCAAAACTTCCAAAAGATGTAATAGTTGTGGCAGAGAGTGGGATAAGTGATGCTGAGGTTGTAAAAAGACTTCACAAAAACGGAGTTAGTGCCTTTTTGGTAGGAGAGCATTTTATGAGACAAAAAGATATAAAAAATGCGGTTTTAAATCTTAAATCCCAAAGAGTATAAAACTTGATAGTCTATCAGCTACTAAGAAGTCTTTTGAATAGATTTTGTTTTGTTTTTTATAAATCTTGCCTTCATCCATTAAAATCAAAGCTCTTTTTTTCTCTTCTTTATCTAAAAGTTTTTCATCAAACCCTACAATTGAGCGAAGCCCCAGGAAAATTTTCTCTTTTTTAATATCTTCATCGTTTAGCTTTTCTACTGAGAGTTTTGTCGGGTTTTTTATATATTCATAGAAATCTTTTTTTGTGTAGTATCTTTTTTTGTTTTGGTATCCAACTGCCCCAGCACCAATCCCTATATACTCCCTCCCTTCCCAGTATCCAAGGTTGTGAAGGCATATTTTTCCAAAGTTTGAGATTTCGTATTGGGCAAGCTTTTCTTTTATCTTTTCTATAAACCAAACTTCAAGTTCTTCATCCTCTTTTCTTTTTAAAAAGTCCCCTTCCCACTTTGAGCCTTCTTCAATACTAAGAGAGTATGCACTAAGATGGGTAATTGGTAAAGAAAAGGCAGTTTTTAAGTCATTTTCTAATAGTTTTTTATTATCCATTGCAGTAGAATAGATTAAATCTAAATTTATATTATCAAACCCAGCTTTTTTTGCGTTTTCTATTGCTTTTATTGCCTGAATTTTGGAGTGGTTTCTATTTAAAAATTTTAGTTTTTCATTATTAAAGCTTTGAACCCCAAAGCTTATTCTGTTAACTCCAAGGTTTCTTATTTCTTTTAGCCACTCATATGAAGTAGTTGGATTTGCTTCTATTGAGATTTCTTTTGTATTTTTTGTAAAAGGTGCTAAAAAGTTAAATAATTTTTCATAAAACTTAATTGGCATAGTAGATGGAGTTCCTCCTCCGATAAAAACAGTGTAAAAATTTTGATTTTTTATTGTTTGAAACTGTTTTTTAATAGCATCAAAATATTCTTTTTTTAAGTGATTTAAGTTGGTATAAGAGTTAAACGCGCAATAAAAACATTTGCTATCACAAAATGGGATATGGATGTATAAGAGTCTCATTTGATGCCTTATTTTTAGATATAATTTTACAAAAAAAGGCTGAGTTTTGAAAAAGTATAGACCAAATGTGGCGGCTATTGTTTTATCGTCTAGATATCCAGAGAAAGTGGAAGTTTTAATTGCCAAGAGGACAGATATTGATGCTTGGCAGTTTCCACAAGGGGGGATTGATGATGGAGAGAGTCCAAAAGAGGCCCTTCTTAGGGAGCTTAAAGAGGAGATAGGCACGGATGAAGTTGAAATTATTGCACAGATGCCAAAGTGGATAAGTTATGATTTTCCAGAAAAGATTGCAAAAAAGATGGCTCCATATGATGGGCAGATTCAAAAATACTTTTTGGTAAAACTCAAAAAGGGGGCGAAAATTAATCTAAATACAGACAATCCTGAATTTAGAGAGTATAAATTTGTACCGGTTGATGAAGTTTTTAAGTATGTAAAATCTTTTAAAAGACCGGTTTATAAAGATGTGATTTCGTATTTTAAAAAAGAGGGATATTTATAAAGGAGAAGTATGTTAGTAGTTCAAAAATTTGGAGGAACTAGTGTAGGGGATTTGGATAGGATAGCAAATGTTGCAAATATTGTAAAAAGTTATAAAGAAAGAGGTGATGATGTAGTTGTAGTTGTTTCTGCGATGGCTGGTGAGACAAATAAACTTCTTGAATACGCACATCACTTTTCAAAAACTCCTCCTCAAAGAGAGGTTGATTTATTGGTAAGTAGTGGGGAGAGGGTTACAAGTGCACTTTTATCAATCGCACTTCAAGCAATGGGGATTGATGCAATTGCCCTTACTGGAAGACAAGCTGGTATTAAAACTACAAGTGACCATACAAAAGCAAGAATTATGGATATTGACCCAGAGAATATGCAAAAATACCTTAAAGAAGGAAAAGTTGTAATTGTTGCTGGATTTCAAGGAATTGATGAAGAGGGGAATGTAACAACCCTTGGAAGAGGTGGGAGTGATTTAACAGCAGTTGCAATTGCTGGGGCTTTAAATGCTGATAAATGTGAAATTTATACTGATGTTGATGGAATTTATACAACAGACCCAAGAATTGAGCCAAAAGCAAAAAAAATTGATGTAATTAGCTATGATGAGATGCTTGAACTTGCAAGTCTTGGTGCAAAAGTTATGCAAAGCCGCTCAGTAGAGCTTGCAAAAAAACTTGAAGTTGATATTGAAGTAAAATCAAGCTTTAAACCAGAAGTAAAAGGAACACTAATAACAAAGGAGACACCGGAAATGGAAAAAGTACTTGTTAGCGGAATAGCCCTTGATAAAAATCAAGCAAGAGTTAGTATTTTTGGAGTAGAAGATAGACCTGGAATTAGTGCTGAGATTTTTTCTAAACTTGCTGAAAAAAATATTAATGTTGATATGATTGTTCAAAATGTAGGTAAAGACAATAAAGCAAACTTAACTTTTACAGTGCCTCAAACGGAACTTGAACTTACAAAGGAAGTTTTAAAAGAATATGAAAATAAAAGCGAGTCAATTGAATATGATGATTCTATTGCAAAAGTGAGTGTTGTCGGGGTTGGAATGAAATCTCATTCAGGCGTAGCTGCTACTGCATTTAAGACATTGGCTGATGAGAATATCAATATCTTAATGATTTCTACAAGTGAGATAAAAATTTCGATGGTAATTGATGAGAAATATGGGGAGCTTGCTGTTAGAGCGTTGCATAGAGCGTATGAATTGGATAAGTAATGGATGTTAGTCGTTTTATTTTGGAATTTGCAAAAAAAAAACGGCTTGATTGGTTAGAGAGGAGATATCTTGATTTAATCTCTCCTCTTAATCAGTTTTTAGCCAATATACTAAAAGGTAGAGCAGTTTTGATTTTAAGTGATGATGAGAGGGAGTGGTATATTGATTACATTATCAATAAAATAAATGATTTTAAAAGTTTTAAGCCAACTTTAATCCCTATATTTAATCTTTATTCCATAGTACCTCAAATTAAATATGCTAAGACTCAGGCTCATTTTAATATGATTGAGGATATGCTTGGGATTGCTTTTAAGGATGATTATACTTTTTGGTATATAGGCAAAGAAGATTTTTTGTTTGATTTTGTAAAGGATAAAGAGACTTTTTTTTGGGTTTTTGATAAAGATTTTCAAGATAATTTTTATTTAAATTCAATGGATGAAAATCTTGATAGAAAACTTATTGACTTGATAGAGCTTGTAAAAGAGGGAATAATTGGAGCGATTTTAGGAGAGATTAGTGTATGAATAAGCTTATTTTAACTAACGACTTTGAAAAAGTTATTGAAAAAATAAAGCCAGATGAGATTTTTTTAAGGGATGAATTAAAAGTAGAAGATGTAAACAAAATAAAAGAAGTTGCTTATATAAAGGATAAAAAGGATAGAAAAATTTTAATTGGAGCAAAAAAATTTAATATCTACTCTCAAAACGCACTTTTAAAGCTTCTTGAAGAGTCTCCAAACGGGGTTGAGTTTATTTTGCTTAGTGATTCAAAGTATAAGCTTTTGGACACGATTTTATCAAGACTTGTAATTAAGAGGGAGTTTTTTGAAAAAGAGCTTGTAAAAAGAGATATTAAAATTTCAAATGAAACAATTTTAGAGTTATTAAGGAGCGATTTACAAAAAGAAGAGGTTATTGAAATTATAAAATCTTTACTTGATAAGGCAAAAAATTCAGAGCACTTAGAAATTATTAACAAAGCCCTTTTGATGTTGGAGCTGAATTTGGATAAAGAGGCGGTTTTAAGTATGGTAATGCTTGGATTAAAGGATAAAAGATGAGAGTATATAAGCTAAATTGCAATATTGATTTAGAAAAACTTATGCATCGTATAGGGGTTGATAAGCAGGGGATTGAAATTATGGCTAAAAAAAAGAGTGAATTTTTGTTTTACATAAAAGATATAAGCTGCGGGGGAGCAAATATTTTAAAGCAAGATGCCCTTAGCATTGGAGCTGAGCTTGCGGTGCCAATAGGAGTTCCAAATTGTAAAAAAGAAGTAGTGGATGCAATTTTGATGTGTAATAAAAAACAGCTTGAAATTCTTGCCAAAAAAGAACTTGCCCAGCCTTTTAAATTAAAACTTCTTGCAAAAAAATTAAAAGAGTTTATAAATTTGCCAAAATTCCCTGTAAAAATTATGGGAGTTATTAACGCAAATGATGACAGTTTTTTTGAAGGGAGCCGTTTTAAAGGGGCTGATGCTATAAAAGCAATTGAGGAGATGATAAGTGATGGGGCTGGGATTATTGATGTTGGGGGAGTTTCAAGCAGACCCGGGAGTGAGTATCCGGGAGTTGAAGAGGAGCTTAGAAGAGTTAAGCCGATAATTGATAAGATTTATAAAAGCAGGCTATATGAAAAAGCAATATTTAGTATTGATACCTTTGAGCCAAAAGTGCTTGAATATGCACTTGATAGAGGTTTTAAGATAGCAAATGACATAACGGGGCTTGAAAATGATGAGTATGCAAAGGTTGTGGCAAAATATGGGGCAAGTGTTGTTATTATGCATAAAAAAGGGACTCCAAAGGATATGCAGATTAATCCATTTTATGAAAATGTGATTTTAGAGGTGGATAAATTTTTTGAAGAGAGAATTCAAAAAGCTAAAAGTTTTGGAA
>JBDONU010000071.1:0-8900 GCA_039831175.1 Nautiliaceae bacterium | reverse complement strand
CTTCAATAACTTTTAATAACTCATCTTTTGGGAGTTTACTTGCATCAACAACCTCAATATCCTTTGCTTTTCTTAAAACCTCAAAACCTTTTGGATGAATTGGATCACAAACAACTACTTTCATCAACATCCTTTACTCAGCAAGTTTAATTCTATCACCATTAATTTCAACAATTCTACCAACAAATTCATCTCCAACTTCATACTCTCCTTCAAAATCTTCTTTTCTAACCAACGCTTCAATATCCCCAAGATCAATAAACATTCCAAAATCGGTAATATATTTAATTTTCCCTTTTACCTCATCTCCTACTTTATGTTCATTTGCAAAAATTTCATAAGGGTTTGGCATTGCATCTTTTCTTGAAACAATAACTTTATTTTCATCTGGTGAAATTGTAACTACTCTAAACTCCATCTTATCTCCAACTTTAAAAATATCGCTTGCTTTTTCACCTTTTTTGTAACTTGCAAATTTATTTGGCATTAACACAACAATACCATCCACCTCAACAAAAGCACCTACATTAATAAATTTAGTAATTACTCCCTCAACTATATCTCCAACTTTATATTTACTTGCAAACTCTTCTGCTGGTTTTTTTAAGAGATTTTTTCTTGTAACTCTAAGTCTTTCATTATCAGGGTCAATTTCTACAATCTCAACCTCAATCTCTTCTCCAAGAGTCAAATCATTAATCCCATCCCAGTTAATCTCACTAATATGCAAAAATCCCTCAACTCCATTTCCCAAATCCACAAAAGCTCCATAGTCTGTAAGGTGAGAAACTTTAACTTTTACTCTATCTCCTGGGCTAAGACTTCTAACTTCATCCCAAGGATTTGGAAGAGTTCTTTTAATTGAAAATACTCTTCTATTTTCATCAAGTAATACAACATCAATCTCATCACCCTCTTCAAAATAGTCTTTATGATTAATTTTCTGATAAAAAATCTCCTCTTTTGGTACAAAACCACTAATCCCATCAACATCAATAACTAAACCATTTGGTTTAATTTTTAGAACTTTCGCTTTTACTTTTTGGTCTTTAAGAGATGACAATTTCTCTTTTACATCATTTAAATAAGCTTTTCTATCAACAACAACTGAATTCTGCTTAAACTCTTTTACTTTTGCTTTTACAACTTTTCCAACTACGCTTTCATCATCTTTTAAACCACTTAAACTTTTTGGCAAGAAAAATTCAACTCCATCTTTATTTCCTACAAATCCACCTTTTATGATTTTATCAATTCTAAACTCAACTACATCACCAATATTTAAATTTTTCATATCACATCCTTTATCTTTTTTATAATTTTTTCAACAAGCCACTCAGGAGTGCTTGCGCCAGCACTAATGCCGCAAACCTCCTTTTGCAAAAACCACTCAGGTTTAACCTCATCTTCACTCTCTATTAAATAGCTCTCGCAATTTTCTTTTGCAATATTATAAAGTTGTTTTGTGTTTGAGGAGTTTTTACCCCCTACAATTATCATAATATCAGCCTCTTTACTAAGATCTCTTACCGCATCTTGATTTTCAAAAGTTGCATTACAAATTGTATTAAATACTCTAACTTCTTTGTAGTTTTTAATTAAATAATTTGCAATATTCAAATAATCATTAATCTTTCTGGTAGTTTGAGCAATGAGAGCAATTTTATCTTTTAATTTAAATTTTTTAAGTTCATCTTTATTTAAAACAACAAAAACTCTATTATGAGTTGCATAACTCTTAACTCCCTTAATTTCTGGATGTTTTTCATCTCCAAAAATCACAATATCATACCCTTCTTTACTCATACTCTTAACAATCTCTTGGGGTTTTTTTACAAAAGGACAAGTTGCATCAATAACTTCTACATTTTTTAAGTGTAATTTTTCTAAATCCTCTTTTGGAATTCCGTGAGTTCTAACAATTACTCTTTTTATACCCTCATCAATTTCATCAATTGAATTTACATATTTTACATTATAATTTTTTGCAAGTCTTTCAATTTCAAGAGGATTATGAATCAAAGGTCCAAGAGTAACTGCATTTTTGGAATTTTCTGCTATCTCAACTGCCCTTTTTACTCCAAAACAAAATCCATAACTTCTTGCTTTTTTAATTAACATTTTCTACCTCAAACTCTGCAATTTTACTAAATAACTTAAAAAAGTTTGGAAAAGAAGTATTAATACACTCAACATCATCAATCTCCATCCCGCTAAGAAGCCCAAGAATAGCAAAACTCATAGCAATTCTATGGTCTCCGTAAGAGTTAATAAGCGCTTTTTTAACCTCTCCTCCAACTATCTCAAATCCGTCTTCAAACTCCCTTGCTTCAATTCCACATTTTTTAAGATTCTCTACAACCGCTTTAATTCTATCTGACTCTTTTACCCTAAGCTCTTTTGCATTTTTTACTCTACTCTCTCCCTTAGCAACTGCCATAGCCATAGCAAGTGCTGGAATTTCATCAATAAGCCAAGGAATATTTTTGCTAACTTCAACTCCTCTTAAATCTTTTCCTCTCACAATAATATCGCCAATTGGTTCATACTTATTTTCTTTTAACAAATACTCAACCTCAGCTCCCATTTTTTCCAAAATTTTATAAGCTTCAACTCTTGTTGGATTTAGTGTAAGATTTTTAAGAATTGCTTTTGAATTTGTAATTGCCGCCGCAACGGCAAAGAAAAATGCCGAGCTTGGGTCATTTGGCACCTCAAAAGTTAAAGGCTTTAATTTCTCTTTTAAAGGATAAATAGTAACCAAACAAGATAGATCATCACTAAAATCAACTTCTATCTTAGCTCCCATTCCCATAAGCATTCTTTCTGTATGGTCACGACTTAAAAACGGCTCTTTATATTTACAAATTCCATCTGCATTAAGTCCAGCCAAAATTAAAGCTGATTTTACCTGAGCTGAGGCAATCTTACTCTCATATTCAAAGCTTTTAAGCTTACCACCTCTTATAGCAATTGGAGCTAAATTCCCATTTTCTCTACCATCAATTTTTGCCCCAATACTTCTTAAAGGCTTAGCAACCCTTTTCATAGGGCGTCTTCTTAAATACTTATCACCAGTTAATACAAAAAACCCATCACTTCCAGCCAAAAGCCCCATATAAATTCTAATGGTAGTCCCACTATTACCACAATACAAAACATCATCTACTTCTTTTAACTTTTTAGGAGCTCTAATTATAACTTCATCACCAATTTCCACTTCAGCTCCAAGCAAAGAAGCAATTTTTAAAGAATTTAGAGTATCTTCTGCTTTTAGATAGTTTTTTATTCTATTTTCTCCATCAGTTAACAAAGAAAAAATCGCACATCTGTGAGAAATTGACTTATCAGCGTCTACAACAAACTCTTCATCAAACTTCTTACCACCAAACACCTTCATTATCATCTAAGCTTAATCCCCCTATCTTCTAACGCTTTTAAAATTTTATCCATTATAGAGTTAATCTCTTCATCTTTTAAAGTTTTATTTGCTTGAATAATAAATCTAATGGTTAAAGAGTTTTTATCTCCCAAATCATAAATATCAATTGGATAAAATTCTTTTAGCTCATCAATTTCTAATTTGCAAATTATATCATAAACATCTTTATAACTTAGTTCTTTATCAACTACAACGCTTAAATCCCTCGTAACTTTTGGAAATTTAATAATTTCTCCAACCTCTTTTTTTAAAGGTTTTAGTTTTTCTAAATCAATTTCTGCAAAATAGACATCATCTAAATCAAAATCTTTTGCTATTTTTGGATGAAGTTTTGCAATCACTCCAACTTCTTGATTATTTTTAATAATTTTTGCATTTTGATAAGGATGAGCTATCGGATAAGCGTCATTTTCTTTAAGTTCAAATTCTCCAATAATTGCTCCAAGCTTATCTACCAAAAATTTAAAATCAACTTTCTTAGGTTTACCTTGGTTTGATGGATTTTCATAATCACTCCATCCATTTACTACAAACGCAATACTTTTTTTCTCGTTTCTATTTTTATCATAAACACTACCATTACTAAACAAATATACTCTTTTATATCCATTTGCTCTGTTTCTTTTTACATCATCAAGAAGTTGCAATAAGATAGTTGAGCGAAGAGTATTTAACTCTTTTGCAATGGGATTTAACAAATCAAAATGCTCATCTAACACTTCAAATCCATACTTTTGAAGTCTCTCTTTATTATCAAAAACAAAATGAATAGCTTCATAAAATCCATTTGCAACCGCTCTTAATTTAAGTTCTCTTTCAAAATCAAGCTCTTTTAACACTTCATTTGTTCTATCTTTTTCAACAAACTCCAAAGGTTTGCTTGGAATTTTATCAATACCATAAATTCTCAAAATTTCTTCTGCAATATCTTGAATATTTTTAATATCATTTCTAAATTCAGGTACTTTTACTTTTATAAAATTATCACTTATTGATAAAATTTCAAATCCAAGGCTTTTTAAAATCTCCACAATATCTTTTTCATTTATCCTAAATCCTATAATATCAGTAACTGAATTAATATCTACACTCAAAATTGTCTTCTCAAAATCAGTGGAAACATCAATATCCCCACTATAAACTGGAATTTTTAGCTCATTTAACGCATATTCAAGTCCAAATCTCAAATCAGGATTACTTCCCCTACTTGCTCTAAAAAAGTATTCATCTCCTTTTAACCCTTTAATAAAAGCAATCTCATTAACATAATCAGCATCTGCAAAGTTTGCATTAATTAAATATCTTCCATTATCTTCTACTTCTAAATTATTTTTAATTCCAACTAAATATTCTCCACTCTCACATCCAAAAACATCTACTCCATCTTTGTTAGTCAGATAAATATCAATTATATTTCCGCCAATCAATAAAACCCCAGTTGCGTGCATCGCATATTTAATATAACTATCAAAACTATCTTTAAACTCTTCATCAACTAACGCAAGTCTGTATTTAATCTTTAATTTATCAACAATTTTTCCATTAATAGCTTTTATCAAGTGAGAAGAGTGCTTAACTTGATTTTGCTTTACAGAAATTATTCTACCAATCCCTTCTGGCATAGTATGATATTCAAAATTTAAACTCTTTAACTTTCTCCCAAGCCCAGCCCTTAACTCTCTTGCAATTCCATAAACACTAAAACAATCACCTCTATTTGCGGTAACTCCAAGTTCAATTACTTCATCATTTAAATATTTTCCAACATATTCTCCAATCTTTAACTCTCCAAGAGAATTATCAAGCACTAAAATTCCATCGTGAAAATCAGGAAGTCCAATCTCTCTTGCAGCGCAAATCATTCCAAAACTCTCAATCCCTCTTAGCTTTGCTTTTTTAATCTTAAAATCCCCAAGCTCAGCCCCTATTTTTGCTACTGGTACAAATTGCCCAGCTGCTACATTATCGGCTCCACACACAATTTGAAGCTCATCATCTCCAATATTGACACGACAAACATTTAACTTATCGGCATTTGGATGTTTATGACACTCAATAACTTCTCCAACTACTACATTTTCTGGAACTTCAATTTTTTCATACCCTTCAACTTCTTGACCTATTCTATTTAAAGTAGTAATAACCTCATCGGTTGAAATCCCATCTAAATCAATAAACTCTTCAAGCCATCTTCTTGTTATTTTCATCTTAACTGCTCCATAAGTCTAATATCTCCTTCATACATAATTCTAAGGTCATTAATTTTATTAAGAAGCATTGCAAATCTCTCAACCCCAAGCCCAAAAGCATATCCACTCACATTTTCATAGCCTACTGCTTTAAATACATTCGGATCAACTACTCCACATCCAAGTACTTCAAGCCATCCAGTATAAGAACAGACTCTGCAACCTTCTCCTTTACAAAAAATACAACTAATATCAACCTCTGCACTTGGCTCGGTAAATGGAAAAAAGCTTGGTCTAAATCTAACTTTAACATCTCCAAACATATGCACTAAAAAACTTTCAAGTATAAATTTTAAATTTGCAAAACTTACTTTTCCCTTTTGATCAACCACAAGTCCTTCTACTTGGTGAAACATAGGAGTATGAGTTAAATCGTAATCTCTTCTAAACACAGCTCCTGGGCTTATCATTCTAATTGGAGGCTTTTGGTTTAGCATAGTTCTAATTTGCACTGGGCTTGTGTGAGTTCTTAACAAATTTCCATCATTAAAATAAAAAGTATCTTGCATATCGCGCGCTGGATGATATTTTGGAAGATTTAAAGCTTCAAAATTATGAAAATCATCTTCTACCAAAGGACCAGTCTCTACTGAAAAGTTAAGACGCGTAAAAAAGTCTATAATTTTATTCATAGTATCAGTAATTGGATGAATTGCTCCTGTTGGCTTTGGATTAAACAAAGTAACATCAATCTTTTCAAGTTTAAGTTTTTCTTCAAGAAGTTTTTCTTCTAGCTCTTTTTTCTTTTGAAGTATTAAAGCACTAGCTCTCTCTTTTAATTCATTAAGTTCTTTTGCTACCTTTTTTCTCTCTTCTGGTGCAAGATTTTTTAACTCTTTAAACTTTTGAGTAATAATACCTTTTTTACCAAGAAGCTTAATTCTTATCTCTTCTAACTCATCAAGAGTTAAAGCTTTTTTAATCTCACTTAAATCCACAAAAGCTCCTTAAAATTTTTGGATATAATACCAAAAAAAAAGGAGGCTTTCAATGGATTGCATTTTTTGTAAAATAGTTAAAGGGGAAATTCCAAGTAAAAAAGTATTAGAAAACGAAAAATTTTTAGCTTTTTATGATATTAACCCATCAGCTCCTGTACATATTTTAATCATTCCAAAAGAGCATTATGAAAATTTTTCAACTACTCCAAGCGAAATTTTTTGTGAAATGAGTGAATTTACAAAAGAAGTTGCAAAAGAAATTAAAGTTAAAGATTATAGACTTATAACAAACAACGGTAGAAGTGCTGGTCAAGAGATTTTTCACTTTCATATCCACCTACTCTCAAATCCAAACGGAAAATTAAAATGGCCTAAACTTGTTTAGGCTTTTTTATAATTTTAGTAGTTTATAATAATTTTTTGAATTAAAGATTTAAAACTTAACATAATATTGTTTCTTTTTATACTTTTACATTCTTTGCATCTTCAAAATTTATGATAAAATTCCTTTCAAAAAGGCTTTCTATGAGATTTATAGGAGCTCACGTAAGCGCAGCTGGCGGAGTTGAAAATGCAATATTAAACGCAGTCAAAATAAACGCAAATGGATTTGCACTCTTTACAAAAAATCAACGACAATGGAGAGCAAAACCACTATCGGATAAAAACATCAAAACTTTTAAAAAGTATATGCAAAAATATAACTTCTCAAATGATGCAATACTTCCTCATGATAGCTATCTTATAAACTTAGGACATCCAGAAATTGATAAAAGAGAAAAATCGCTCAATGCCTTTATTGATGAAGCAAAAAGAGTCCAAGCTTTGGGACTAAAATATTTAAATTTCCATCCAGGAAGTCATCTTAGAAAAATCTCAGAAGAAGAGTGCTTAGAAATTATAGCCAATAACATAAACAAAGCCATTCTAGAAACAGATAGTTGTATATTTGTAATAGAAACAACAGCTGGTCAAGGAAGTAATCTTGGATATAAATTTGAGCATCTAAAATTTATAATTGATAGAGTAAAAGATAAACAAAGAATTGGAGTTTGCATTGATACCGCTCACATCTTTGCCGCTGGATATGATATTCGCACAAAAGAGGCTTATAAAAATACAATGAAAGAATTTGATGAAATTGTAGGATTTGAGTATCTAAAAGGAATGCATTTAAATGATAGCAAAGCAAAATTTGGCTCTCGGGTAGATAGACACCATTCACTTGGCAAAGGTGAAATAGGAATTGAAGCTTTCAAATTTATTATGCAAGATGAAAGAATTGACAATATTCCTTTAATACTTGAAACAATAGAACCTAATATCTGGAAAGAGGAAATTGAATTACTTAGAAGTTTTGAAAAGGAGAGAGATGTATAAATATTTATTAATAAAAGAATCCCCAAAATTAAAAGGAAGCGTTAAAATAAGCGGAGCTAAAAATGCAGCCTTGCCACTAATAGCAGCAACTATTCTCTCTAAAAATCCAATCACTCTAAAAAATGTCCCAAATGTAGCAGATGTTAACACATTACTTAAATTAATCAAAAATTTAGGTGGAGAATTTGAATTTAAAGACAATACTTTAAAAATAGATACTTCATCAATCAATCACACTATCGCAACTTATGAGATAGTAAAAACAATGAGAGCATCAATTTTAGTACTTGGACCGTTGCTTGCAAGATTTGGAGATTGTAAAGTTAGTTTGCCTGGTGGATGTGCAATTGGAGCAAGACCTGTTGATTTACACTTAAAAGCTCTTGCTCAAATGGGAGCTGATATAAAAATTGAAGGCGGCTATATCCACGCAAGCGGAAAATTAAAAGGGTGCGATATTGTTTTTGATAAAGTAACGGTAACTGGAACCGAAAATATAGCAATGGCAGCAAGCATAGCAAAAGGGACTACAAGAATAATAAACGCAGCAAAAGAACCAGAGGTAATACAACTTTGCGAAGCTTTAAAAGAAGCTGGAGTTGAAATTAATGGAATTGGAACAAATGAACTTGTAATAAAAGGTCAAAATGAGCTTTTGGATTTTAAAAATATAAAAATTATCCCAGATAGAATTGAAGCTGGAACATATCTAGCAGCAGGAGCTATTACAAACTCTAAAATTACAATAGAAAATGTAATTCCTTCTCATTTAGAAAGTATCTTAGTGAAATTAAAATCAATGGGATTTAGCCTAACAATAGATGATAATAAAATCACAATCCACCCAGCAGACGAAATAAAACCAATAACAATCCAAACAAGTGAATA